>CAZLHQ010000028.1:0-27541 GCA_964559355.1 uncultured Hyphomicrobiaceae bacterium | reverse complement strand
ATAAGGAGCGCCATCGGCACGCTTTTGAGCACCATGGGCGCGCATGGCATAGACATAGGCGCGGTTGAGCAACGTCTCATCGGCCTTGGGATCGTATTTCAGGACTCGCTCGACGAGCTCGTACTGACGCATCATGCCGGCCGGACTCCTCCACCGGTTGCGGCCGCGACCTCTCGGCCGCATCCAAACACAGGATTGCACCCAACTCGATCAGGCATACTGCGTTCGAAGGCCGCGAACCTCTTCCACCGGCCTCATCCCGCAGATGTTGCGCCTATCGACCCCGCTCTCTCGGGCCTCCGCTGCCACCACCCGATGCCGACGGCTCCGACGGCGTCAGCGCTTCGAGCCCACGCAACAGTTGCTCTTCGGTCATCACGTCGACCACGGTGTCGCTGGCCTGATCGTCGCGTCCAAGCATCGGGCTGCGGCGATCGTTCGGCAGCAGGGGCGCTGCAGCAGCCTCCGGCTCGTCAACCTCGACATTCTTCTGGATCGAATGGATGAGGTTCTCGCGCATATCCTCCGGCGGCACCGTGCGCTCGGCGATCTCCCGCAGCGCGATAACCGGGTTCTTGTCGTTATCGGGGTCGATGGTGATGTTGCCGCCGCTGGCGATCGTGCGGGCACGATGGGCGGCGAGCAGGACCAGCTCGAACCGGTTGGGAATCTTGTCGACACAATCTTCTACTGTGACGCGAGCCATGGGCGGCGTCCTTTCCCGAGGCTGATTGTTTCAAGGCACGACAATAAGCGGGGCGTGGCGGCCACTCCCCTTACCTCTTGTTGCATTGCATGATGTTTCGCACGAACACGCCCAGGTTTCAAGCACCGCAACGCTTCCGAACAGACGCTTCAAATGCGGCCGCACCGCAGCATGAAATGCCCATCGCAACTTCAGGGTTCGCAAAGGTGCGCAATATTCCAGACCTTTTGTCAATGAGTTGGCACAACTACCGAACTTGACCTCAGAACCTCGTACCGCTAATCCCCTGTTGAGGCGATGCCTTTCGATAAGATCGTGGAGCGCTCCGAATACGCTGTATTGAACTTGACTCAATTGTGATCATATGAGGATGGTGAAATTCAATTATTCGCTACGCTCACATTGTATGCCCTGGACGAAACCTCCAAATTCGGTAGCGTGGAACGTTCAATAATCTTCTGTCGTTTGTTGATAGTGGTGAAGCGCATACTGCGACGTGCACTGGATGCTGCACTGCTCGCAGCTTGAAAACGAGGAACAACTTCAAGTTCGCCCTTTTGCCAGGACGCAACTTAACATCACAAGCCTTAAGGCAAGGATCCCGGAAAATGCACTTCTATCCCCATGAGCGGATTGCCCTTTTCATTGATGGCGCAAACTTGTATGCGACGTCGAAGGCTCTGGGATTCGATATCGATTACAAGCGTTTACTGTCGTATTTCCGGCAACGCGCCCATCTTGTTCGCGCCCTCTACTATACGGCACTCGTCGAAGATCAGGAGTACTCGTCAATCCGTCCACTGATTGATTGGCTCGACTACAATGGCTATACGATGGTGACGAAGCCCATCAAGGAGTTCACCGACTCCTCCGGCCGCCGCAAGATCAAGGGCAATATGGACATCGAGCTGGCGGTCGACGCGATGCGTCTGGCCGATACCCTCGACCACATCGTGCTGTTTTCGGGCGATGGCGACTTTCGCGGGCTGGTAGCGGCGCTGCAGCAGCAGGGCAAGCGCGTCAGCGTGCTGTCAACTCTGCAGACGCAGCCACCAATGATCGCCGACGAGTTGCGCCGCCAGGCCGACCAGTTCATCGATCTGGCCGACATCGAAGCCGTCATATGCCGCGATCAAGCGCAGCGCCCGGCGCGCGAGCCCCGCGGTGACCAGCGCTCCTCATATGGCCCGCGCGGCTCGCATGGCATGCGCAACACCGAACCGGCGACTTACGAGGACAGCGACGATCTTCCTGAAGGCGTTTGAGCCCGCGTCGTGCTAAACGCTCGTCAATGGCATCGCGAGCGTCGAACAATAAGAACCCGCGCAACGGCCCGGAGACGACCGCGGACGTCGTCGCTTCGTCGACCGCACGTCAGCGCGGCGGAATGGGATTGCGCGCAGAGCCCGATCACGATTGCGGTTTGTGCCCGCGGCTGACCGCATTCCGCGAGGCGAGTCGATCCGTGGAACCGGACTGGTTCAATGCGCCGGTACCGTCGTTCGGCGACAGCAGCGCGCGGCTCTTGATCGTCGGGCTCGCCCCTGGCCTCAGGGGTGCCAATCGCACCGGTCGCCCCTTTACTGGTGACTATGCTGGCGAACTGCTGTACGGCACGCTGCTCGAGTTCGGCTTTGCGCGCGGCACGTATGCGGCCCGTCCCGATGACGGGTTGTCGCTCGTCGATTGCATGATTACCAACGCCGTGCGATGCGTGCCGCCGCAGAACAAGCCGACGCCGGCTGAGATTGCCACTTGCCGGCCGTTTCTGGAGAACAGAATCGGGGCGCAATCTAACCTCGCCGTCATACTGGCGCTTGGCCGCATCGCCCACGACCAGACACTGGCGGCACTCGGCCTTCGCAAGTCAGCCTTTACCTTCGCGCACGGCGCCATGCACGAGCTGGGCGATGGCCGCGCCATGGCCGACAGCTTCCACTGCTCGCGCTACAATACCAATACCGGCCGGCTCACCGCCGACATGTTTCGCGCCGTGTTCGCGCGCATCCGTGCACGTCTCGATGGCTGAGGCGTCCGGCATGGCCATGGCGGGTTGTCCGAGCATTCACGTCGCTCCCAAAGAACCGTGTGCCGCGCACACGAACGATTGCAGTTCAGCCCGCTTCAATGTCAGATAGGCCGCATTACGAACCGGCCTTCCTTGCGGGGCCTTTATTTGGAAAGCCTCTGCCGACGAGACCGCCGCCATGCCAATGGAAATTGCCCCCGAGAAGGTCGCCCACGTCATCATTCGCGCACGCGAGTATGACGCCAGAGTGGATGCCTGGAATACCGACAACGACGAGGACCGCGGCGCAGAGGAATCGGGTGCCGACGAAGGCCTGCGCGCCGAGATCTCCGGTTTCATCGATGCATTGAACGACGACGAGCAGGCGCAACTGGTTGCGCTGTGCTGGATCGGCCGCGGCACGTTTGATCCGGAAGACTTCGACGAAGCGGTCGAAACCGCGCAAAGCGAGCGCGTCAATTCCGCGGCAGAGTATCTGTTGGGCGTGCCGCTGCTGGCCGACTATCTGGAAGAAGGCCTTGATCGCATGGGCGTCTCGGTCGAGGATGCGGAAAGCGACGTGATGTAGCGGCGTTGATTCCAACCGCTAGTCGGGACGAGAGCCTGATCGTCCACGTTGGATACGCATGTGCTTTCATCGCGGGCGTGGATGCAAACTGCAAATCCGAACCCTACAGAGCCGCAAGAACCTCGCCAGCGTGCATGTCGGGCGGGTGCACGGGATAAATCACGCGCGTGATGCGGCCGCTGTCGCTCAGGATCGTCAGCCGTTTGAGATACGTGACCTCGCCCGCCGTGAACCGTGGCAGCCGTAGCGCATTGGCAAATTTCAGTTCGCCATCGCACAGCAAGGGATATGTGAGGCTCACGCGGCGCGCGAAGGCTTGCTGTGCTTCACTTGCCTGCGCACTGAGCCCGAACACCTTGACGCCACGCACTGCGAACTGCGGCATCGAATCGCGAAAGCCTTGCGCCTGCGGCGTCGAGCCGTGCGCGCCGGGAATATCGTCCCAACCCGGCGGATCGGGTGTGCCCGGCGTGCCGGTGTATGGATAGACGAACAGCACGGCGCGGCCGGCGATGCGCGACGGGTCGATTGGCACACCGGCTGTCGATGCAAGTGCGATTGCCGGCAGCGGCAGACCGGCAACCAGATGCGCCGCACCGCCATCGTCACCGGGTGCCGGCCACGGCCACACGCTCATCTGCTCAGCCCCTCGCCCCAACACCAAAAACCTAAAACCTAGTCCCTAGTCCCTAACCCCTACCCCTTATCCCGCATCAAACGCGCCTTCTGCCGGTTCCAATCACGCTTGGCGGCATCCTCGCGTTTGTCGTGCAGCTTTTTGCCCTCGGCCAGCGCGAGCTTCAACTTGGCGCGACCCTTGGCATTGAAATAGAGCGACAGCGGTACGATCGTCATGCCTTTGCGCTCGATCGCAATCGCCAGCTTGTGCAGCTCGCGCTTGGAGATCAGCAGCTTGCGTTTGCGGCGCGGCTCATGCTGGAAGAATGGGCCAGCGCCCGGATACTCTGGGATATAGGAGTTGATGAGCCACAGCTCGCCGCCCTCGACCGACGCATAGCTCTCGGCGATGTTGGCCTGGCCCTTGCGCAGCGACTTGACCTCGGTGCCGGTCAGCACGATACCGGCCTCGAGATCGTCCTCGACGCGAAACTCGAAGCGCGCCTTGCGGTTCTCGGCGACCCGCTTGCGGCCGTCATCCTTGCTGGCGGCCATGACCTGCTTTCCTTGCAGCACTCATTGCGATGCTATTCGGCAGCCTTCGTGGCGCCGCTGGCGATGAGGCCGAGTTGAGCCATAGCCGCATCCACCACCGCCTTGGTCTGCTCCGAAACCGGCACCATTGGCAGGCGCGCTTCCGCCGAGCAGAAGCCGAGCTTCGACACGGCGTACTTCACCGGGCCCGGATTGGTCTCCACGAACATCGAGTCGAACAGCGGCATCAAACGATCCTGCAGCGTCAGCGCCGTCTTGTAATCCCCCCTGAGGCACGCATTCTGCAAATCTGCACATAGACGCGGCGCCACGTTGGAGGCAACCGAGATGCAGCCCTGGCCACCATGCACCATGAAGCCAAGCGCGGTCGCATCCTCGCCGGAAAGCTGGCAGAAGCCCTCCCCCATCGCCGCGCGCTGCTGGGAGACGCGCGCGAGGTTGGCGGTCGCATCCTTGACGCCGACGATGTTCTTCAGCTCGGACAGGCGCGCCATGGTGGCAACCGACATGTCGACAACCGATCGCCCTGGAATGTTGTAGATGATGATCGGCACATCGGCGGCATCGTTGATTGCCTTGAAGTGCTGATAGAGCCCTTCCTGGGTCGGCTTGTTGTAGTAGGGCGTCACGATCAGGATGCCGTCTGCTCCCGCCTTCTTGGCATGGATCGAATAATCGATCGCCTCGGCCGTCGAGTTGGAGCCAGCGCCCGCGATCACCTTGACGCGACCCTTGGCGGCATCGATCGTCAACTCGACCACGCGCATATGCTCGTCATGCGTCAGCGTCGGACTTTCACCCGTGGTGCCGACCGGAACGAGGCCGTGCGTACCTTCGGCGATCTGCCATTCGATGATGTCGATGAGCGCCTTCTCGTCCACCGCACCGTTCCTGAACGGTGTGATCAGCGCCGTGTACGACCCCTTGAACATGTCTCTTGTTCCTGAATTCTGGGGGAGCGCCCGGCCCGCGCATCATCCGCAGACTGGGGCACGCGGACCCCGCGTGTTGTATCTCGTTCGCCTTGGTGTCGCCCAAGTGCCGCCGGACTGAAAGGCTGTTACGGGGTGCGGCTTGACCATTCTTGTTCGGTTGTTACCCTCCGCGCACACCCTGAACGCAACAAGGGTTTGTATGTTGCCGGCGACATTATGCGCTCGGCTTGTCGCCTGCAAGCCAAGGCCCTACGTCAGCGACAGGAAGGTTTACTCGACATGGCTCCTCTCACGATGGCGTCCTTAGCTTGTCGCCATCCGATCCCCAGCAGAGCCATCGAAGGCTGTCGGAAACAGAACCCGACGACCCTGGCCCTGGCGGCCCTGGCAATGCTGACGATCACCGTGGCGCCCGCTATGGCACAAGGTGCTGGCGCACCGCAAGTGACGCCCACGCGCACCACGCCGGCCGTCACCCCAGCCAATTCGTTGCAGCCGAACGCTCCCAAACAGGCCGCCCCCGCCCCTCTCCTGTCGCCGCAGCCGCTTACCGACAGCCAGGCTGAACGCGACTATCGCAGTTATGCGGACGAAATCCTTGCCCCGATCCTCGCCCATCCGGTTTCGGATGGCGACCTCGCCGGCGTCAAGGCGGCATTCGCTGCCATCGGCGCCAACGACATAGCCAGAGCCGACGCGGCGGCGTCAGGCATGCAAAACACTGCCGCCCGCAAGCTCATCGCCTGGTACAAGCTGACACGCGGCTTCGGCACGCCGCGCGAGTTCCGCAAGTTTCTCGACCAGAACCCGAGCTGGCCACAGCGCGGCTTGCTCACCCAGCGCATGGAAGAGGCCCTGTTTACACAAGGCGGCGCGGCCGAAGATATTCGCTCCTACTTCGTCAAAACGCCACCGGAGACGGCGATCGGGGAAGCAGCCCTCGCCTCTGCGTTGCTGGCCTTAGGCGATAAGGAGGGGGCACGCAAGCTTGCCGCCAAGGCGTGGCGCGACGGCGACATTCCCGAGCTTCTCGAAACTGGCTTCCTCGAGCGCTTCAAGCCGCTGCTGACCCTGGCCGATCATCGATGGCGGCTCGATCGCTATCTGATGGGCGACCGGCGGTGGAAGGATTCGCGCGACGCGCGCGCCAAATACATCCGCCGCATCATTCCCTTGCTGCCCGTGGCCGAGCAGACCAAGGCCGAGGCGCGGCTGGCGGTCTATTTGCGCTCGGCGGCAGCCGACAAGCTGATGGGCGCGCTCACAATCAATGAGAAGGCCGATTGGGGCCTTGCGTTCCAGCGCGCGCAATTGCTGCGGCGGCAGGGCAAGCCGGCCGAGGCGGCGAAGATCCTGCTGACCTCTCCCACCGACCCCAATCTCATTGTCAGTCCCGACGACTGGTGGGACGAACGGCGCGCAAACATTTACGACGCACTCGACAAGGGCAACGCCAAGCTCGCCTATGAACTCGCCAAGGATGCCGGGCCGCTCACGGTAAACCCGCTGAAGGAACAGCGCTTCATGGCAGGCTGGATCGCCATGCGCTACCTCAAGGACCCGGCGCGGGCCGCCACGCACTTCACCGCCATGCGCGAGGTGGCCGACGGACCGCTGAGCCGTTCCAAGGCCGATTTCTGGATCGCCCGCGCCCTCGACGCACAGGGTCGACAGGAGGACGCGCGCGGTTACTACAGCCGCGCCACGAAGGAACGCGACACGTTCCACGGCCTCCTGGCCATGCACATGCTCAATCCCGGCCGGCAGTCGCTCGAGATCACGCCTCCCGCCCGCGCCAGCAGCGACGAGGTGGCAGCACTGCGCAAGCTCGATTCGCTTCACGCCCCAGTCATCGCCAAGCGTGCCGGGCTCGGCCCCAGCGTGTTCCGCTCCTTCCTGGCGAATGCCCGCACCGCTGGCAATAGCGAAGCCTGGTCCGGGCTCGTCGCGCATCTGGCTGACGCCATGGGCGACACGCAGATGGCGCTGAGAATCGCCAAGTCCGCGCTCGGCGATGGCCACAACCTCATTCAGTATTCCTACCCGACCAGTGCGTTTCCCGCGTATGCGCCGTTGCGCGATCCTCCCGAGACCGCGTTCCTGCTCGGCATCGCCAGACAGGAAACCGAGTTCAACACGCAGATTGTTTCGGGAGCAGGCGCGCGCGGCCTGCTGCAGGTGATGCCCATCACCGCGCGCCACGTCTGCCGCGACCACAACGTCAAATGCGATATTGCGCGTCTGCTTTCCGACAAGGTCTACAACACCATGATCGGCTCGGCTTATATCGGCGACCGGATGGCCGAGTTCGGCGGCAACTACGTGCTGACGCTGGCCGGCTACAACGCCGGACCCGGCCGCGCGCGCGAATGGATCTCCAAGTTCGGCGATCCGCGCGACTCCAAAGTCGATCCGGTCGATTGGATCGAGCGCATCCCATTCGAGGAAACACGCGAGTATGTCGCCAAGGTGCTGTCGAACATCCAGATCTACCGTGCCCGCTTGAGCGCGCAACCGGCATTGCGAATCGGGGCCGATCTGGGGCTTGCTCGCTGAGCGGTGCGGCAGGGCGCGATTCGACGCCATTCCATGTAAGGGGAACCTGCTCTACCTCCAGCGCTGCGCACTTCCATCGCACGCGATTAGACCGTAGCGTTCGAGCCTCGAATCGGCGGTTGCACACCTGCATGCCGCACGACTGCCAGGGAATGATTGCGATGGCGACGATGAAGACTGCGGGAAACGCACCATTTGAAGAGATCCGCTTCACAGTTCGCGACGGTCTGCGCCTTTATGCGCGTCGCTATCGCGCCAACGCCGCAACCAAGCGTCGGCCACTATTGTGTCTGGCGGGCTTGACCCGCAACAGCCGCGATTTCCACCAACTGGCCGTTGCCTTGGCAAACCACCCCACGGCACCGCGCGACGTCTATACGCTCGACTCGCGCGGACGCGGGCTTTCCGAGCATGATCGCGACTGGCGCAATTACGCCGTGCCTGTCGAGATGCTGGACGCGGTCGATTTCATGGTGCGCAGCGAGTTGCATGATGCAGCCATCATCGGCACCTCGCGCGGCGGTCTCATCGCCATGGTGATGGCGGCCGTGCAGCCCTCGCTGATTGGCGCTGTGGTATTGAACGACATCGGCCCTGTGGTCGAATCGACCGGGTTGCTGCGAATTTCGGGCTACGTCGGCCGTTCTCCCGTGCCCAAGTCGTGGGAGGATGCAGCACGCATCACCGCCGACATCAACCAGCGGCAGTTCCCCAACGTGACGGCGGCGCAGTGGCTCGAGTTCGCGCGCCAGCTCTACAATGAAAAGAACGGCCGTCCGATGCCGGGCTATGACCCCAAGATCGCGCGCTCGCTGACGGTGCTGGAAGGGCCGATACCGCAACTGTGGCCGCAGTTCGGGGCGCTCGCCCATGTGCCTGTCATGGTCATCCGCGGCGCCAACTCCGATATCCTGTCTGAAGCAACAGTGACAGAGATGGCACGCCGCCACCCGGCATTGACGCGCCATGTGGTGAGTGAGGAAGGCCACGCGCCACTCTTGCACGACGCACCGACTATCGAGGCCATCGCCGGCTTTCTCGGCGAGGCCGATGGCGTGCGCCGCGCGGCGGCAAGCCCGAATGCGGCGGCGGCCTGACGGTGGCGAGCATCGAGGGCAGGCTTTTGGCCTCGATCTACTGAATCTCGCCACGATCGACGCGGCGTGAGAATTCGGTCTGCCCGCCGGCCGACAGAATGCGCGCCTGCTCCACCCAGTTTTCCCGCTCGATGCGACCGCGGAAGTCGAGCACGTCGCTGACATGTGCGATGTCGTCTGCCGTCCAGTTGGCGATCTGGTCATAGGCCGACACGCCGAGCGAGTTCAGCTTCTTCTCGATCAACACGCCAATGCCGCGAATGCGCTTGAGATCGTCGGGTGAGCTTGGCCGCGCCGCCATGCCGCCGATACGCTGTGCGTCAGCCGATGCCGGCCGCAGCGCTTCGGAACGCACGGAGCGCAGGCCGGTAACGTCATTGCGCGCCGGTTTGGCGCCACGATCTTGTTGATCGCGGATGGCATCGGAAAGACGCGCGGGCCGCACGGCAGCCGGATCGGTGGACAGCACCGCGACGCCCCCTGCATCGTGCTGGCGAGCAAACTGGGTTTGCGCGCCGCCTGACAGAATCTGCGCCTGTTCGATCCAGTTCTCCCGACCGATGCGGCCCGGTGTTCCCAGCAGAGTATCGATGCGCTGGACATCGCTACTGGTCCAGCCCGCGATCTGCCGGTAATGGCGCACGCCCGCGGCGATCAACTGCCGCTCGACCGAACTGTCGATGCCGCGAATGCGCTGCAACAGATCAGCGCTCGCAGGCACGGACGCGGCGGCGACTGCCGCAGCAGTCGGGACTGTGGTTGCCGCTGGTGGCGGTGTGGGCGGCACTGGTTGCGGCGGGGCGGCCTCGGCAGGTGTAGCAGCGGCTGGCGGTGCCACGGCTGATGGAGCCACGACTGGAGCCGCAACAATCTGCGGCGGCTGTTGCGGCGCCGGCATCGGACGGCGCTCGGCGCTGGCCATGCCACGGCTGGCTGCGGCGGCAGCGGCTGCAACCGCGGCGGCGGCCGCAGACGCGGCGGCAGATGGCGTGGAGGCCATCGGCGTCTTGCCGGCGACGAGCGGCGGCGCACTTGCAGCGGTCGATTGCACGACTGGGCGCGGCGGCGTGGCGACAGCACTTGGCTTGGCGGCCGCATGCTCGCCTCGCAGGCGACGGCGCGCAAAGTCGGTCAACCCGCCACCGGCAAGCATGGTTGCCTGCTCGATCCAGTTTTCGCGTTCGACGCGCCCTTTGGCCGACAGCACGCGGTTGGCAGCGGCCACATCCTTGGCGGTCCAGCGGGCGATATCGTTGTAACGCCAGATACCCTGGCTGTGCAGCGTGCGCTCGGTCACTTCGTCGATGCCGCGGATCAGCTTGAGATCATGGCGGTCGGCCGGCACCAACGGTGCGGTGCGCACGTCTGCGGCGACGCCAGAGCTGCCGGCAGATGCCGCCTGCGGGCGTGCCGCAGGCGGGACAACCGGTGCTGCGGGTGTTGTCGGCACGGCGGGCTTGGGCGGCGAAGCGGGCACCGCAGCAGCAGCCGGTCTTGACGGCTCCTCGACCTTGGAGCGCGTGGCCGCGATTGTCATGGCTGCGGCGGCTGCGGCAGCGGCGGCGGAAACCGCATTATCGGTCTTGCGCTCGGCATCCGGCACAGCAGCCACGGGCGCTTCGGCGGCGGGCGCCTCGACGACCTTGGCAGGTGCGATCGCTTGTGAGGCAGGCTTGACTTCGATCTTGCCGGGCGGCGGGGCCACAGGCGCGCTCATGGCTTCAGGAGACTTGGCCGCAGGCGCAGCAATCGGCTTGGCCGGTGCCGGGGGCGGCGTCACAACGCCGACGAAGGCCGGCTTTGCAGGACGTGGCTGGGGTTCGGCCATGGCGCCGGTCCCAGAGAGAGCCCGGCCAAACCGGGTCGCATCACCACCGCCGTCGGGCGTCGAGGAATACTCGATGCGGGGTTGCGCACGAACGGGCTCGGCGCGCGCCGTCGCTGCGGTTGCCACCGCGGCTGGAACGGCAATGGCTGCTGCACTTTCTATCGCCGTCTCGGTGACGCGGGAGGGCACGACCTCCGGCTCTTGATAGAACGCGCGCCGCCACCAGCAGCCGAGGAATGCGCCCAGGAAATAGGACGCGGCCATCAGCAGGAACGCCTGCAGCAACAGAAACGTCATGTGAACTCCTTGCCTGCGGACAGGCCTACGCAAATCAACGCCAAATCAGTCCTCGGCCCTGCGCGAGCATGTCAGCCAGCCCATCGCGATACCGATGAGAAAGGCAACGACGAGGTACCAGAACAACTTGACGATCAGATAGTCCATTGCACTCCCCCAAACGCTGGCGCTACGAGCTCGAAGGCTCGCATGCGCTAATGGGTGTCCACGGTGAATTCGATGCGCCGGTTCTTGGCGCGGTTTACAGCAGTGTCATTGGGTGCGATTGGCCGCGTCTCGCCATAGCCGACCGCGCGCAGCCGTTGCGCGGCGATGCCGGCACCGACCAGGTAATCGGCAACGGCCTGAGCGCGGCGTTCCGAAAGGCTCTTGTTGCGCTCGGGCGTTCCCTCGGCATCGGTGTGCCCCTCGATGTCGATCTTGGCGTTCGGACACGCACGAGATACCTCGGCGAGTTTGTCGAGCGTCGGCCTGCTGGCGCGATCGAGGTTGGCGCTAGCCCAATCGAAGCGGATTGTTCCGGTGGTGGCGATATCGCGCAGCAGCCGCTGGCACGCGTTCGCCTCTTCTTTGCGCTTTTGCACCTCAGCCGGTGGCACGGGTGTGGACGGCGCCGCCTTCTGGCGAGACGCGGCCTCCGCGGCAGCGCGCTCCTTTGCTTGCTGCTCGGCGGCCTTGCGGCTCGCTTCCTGCTCCGCCCAGATCATGGCATCGGAGCGCACCTCGATGATGTCGCGTGCTGTATACCCTTTGGGGATGCCACGACCGAGCTGATCGCGCACGCTGGTTTGCACACCGGTATCCTTGGCCTCACCGCGCATCACGAGCTCTTGCCGCGAAAGCACCGCCTCACCCTTGCGCAACTGGCTCAGGAGCTTCAGTCCAAGATCGGCAGCGACTGGCCACTTCGCAGACGCGCCACCGGCAATCGTCATCCGGTCGGCAATCTCGGAATTGGGAAAATAGCGCGTTGCCGACTGCACGATGGCTGCACGGGTGCGTGCATCGATGACCTGACCCTCGATGGTCAGGGTCTTTTCGCCGTCGAAGGCCGCTCGCCATGTCAGATCGGGCTCGGGCGGCGCATCGAACGTCAACTGGACATTCGCTTCACAGGCGCGATTGGCTTGCGCGCGCACCTCGGCGGGAAGTTTCTCGAGCAGCGCCTCTTGCCGCGTCACGCCGGTCAGCACCATCTTGCTGTCGGTGATGGTCATGGCCCCGGATTCAAGCTGGCCCAACGCGCCAAGTCCTGTCGTGAAGCAGTCGCCCAATCCCGGCGGCTCGCCGGCGGCAAGCTGAAGTTGATCGCGAATATCGCGGTCGGGAAATCGCTTGCGCGTTGCCGCAACGAGTTGGCCACGCACAGCCTCGCTGGGAACATAGCCAGTCAGTGAAATTCTCGATCCGAGGTGTTCGATCTTGATGATGTAGGGGCTGACGGCAGGCGGCTGTGGCTTGGGGAAGGTGATCGCGTCAGACAGCTCCAGGCCCTGAGCGGCGCCGCGCATCGACTTGACGACGTTGGACGCTGTCGCCTCGTCGGGCGCATGGCCGCTGACCTTGACTGACTTGTCGACCAGCACGACGTCGCCCTTTTCGAGCAACGCCAATTGATCGAGTGCAGCGCGCGCCAGCCCGGACAATCCGGCCGGGGCCCCCAGCCCAATCTCCAGACGGTCGACGATCGCCAGCTTGGGGAAGGTCTTCTTGGCATGCGTGAACACCTGCTCGCGCAAGGCTTCGTCGGGCACAAAACCGTCAAGCTGGAGCTGGTTGCCGCTGCGCCGGGCTGCCCACTTGTATGGGGTGACGACAGGCGGCGTTACCTTCTCCGCAACGAGCGTTACGCCAGTTGGCATGCCGCCGCGCAACGCACCTTTGACCGACTTGTAGCGCGCGATATCTTCGGCCTCACCCTCGATGGTGAGCGCGGTGTTGCTGAAAGCGATCGAGCCCGACCGCATGGCGCTCAGCTGCTTCATACCAAAGCCGATGCCGCCGAGCCAAATGTCTCGCTCAGGAACGCCGCGCGCCAGCTCCAGGCGGTCATCGATCTCGCGATTGGGAAACGCAGCCTTGGCCAGTCCCAGAATCTCGGTGCGAACCTCATCGCTCGGGACGTAGCCGGCCAGCTTGATGCGCCCGCCGCGCAGTGCGGCCGACCAGATATAAGGATCGATGCGCTGCAACAGATTGGTGCGCTGATCGGTGATGCGAACGCCCCAGACGTCGCGCACGACTTTCAAGGCGCGTTGCGGGGCGTCGTCACTCGACGCCTGCCCGGTGATCAGACCATCGCGTCCGTCGAACGCGGTGACGGCCCATTTGAGACCGGCGCCGTTCAGCGCCGTCTCGGTGCGCTGGCGCAGATCGGTCTCGATGCGATCATGTTCCCACTGAACTGTCAGAAATGCGAGGATTGCGACCGGGATAAGCCCCCACAGCCAACGCCACGGATTACACCTCATGCCGCTTTTGCTCCCCACACATCGAGCCCGTCCCATGGGCGGCAAGCCTGCCGGTTGCACGCCCGCACGCACCACGCGCCATCACAGCGCGCGCCACCTTTGCGTGCATATATCCTTTGCCCACCCCTGTTCATGCACTATAGCCAAGCATTGGTGCATTTCCAACCCGGCCATTTTGCCAAGAAGTTGTCCTAAGCCACTGAACATTTGTGTTTTTCCGCATTGAGGGAGAAGCAATTCGAACCCCCTCGTGTAGCTAAAATGTGACAGCCCCCCAAATTTGCTCCGGAAGCAAGCGACTTCTGGGAAGACTTGCTCAGCAAACAGGCGCGCCAACCGTGCCGTTGCCTTCGTCTCGCCATCGGGAATCGGGTAGGCTGGTCGCCTTATCCGAGAACGTGGCAGGAGCCTCGCATCATGTCAGACCGGACTCAATTCGCGATCGGGCGCGCATCGTATCCAATGTCGCGCCTGACCAAGCGCGCCATGCAGATGGTGATCGCATCGGCGCTGACGGCGTTTGCTTCCTTTGTCATCCTCATGCTCAACAACGTGCTGACCGCTCGCAGCGGGTGGCAGCAGGGTTTTGACGTCTGGTACGCCTTCATTCGCCGCTCCGATATTCTCGGAACGATCATCCTGACGGCGATGGTGACGATCGCATTCCTCTACTGGCAGCGCGACAAGGAGCGCCGCTGACGACCTGAGAAGCCGTGGAGAGGCTGCGGCCCCATGATTTGGGGCAACATCGATTGCGGTGGCTCTCGCCCCTTCGATCCTTCGATCCTTCGATCCTTCGATTGTCAGGCTTAGATCAGGTTCAACTTACAGGAAATCGCCACGTAACATGGTGGCCTGCTCTAAGCTCTTGATTGAGGGTCTGATTCACGCCTTCGACGGAAACGCTTGGCATCTGCATCTCAGACGATCAAGCTCTAGAGCCGTTCCGGTCTTATTGGAATCGCGGAACGGCTCTAGACCTTTGTTTTGTCGTGCTTCTTATCGGAAAACCGGTTCCCACTTTTCCGGAAGCACTCTAGCCGCGATCCATTGACCGCTCGCCGTGGCGGACTTCGGCGTCCCATACGTCGCGGCGATGCCGTTTGGCGTTTGCACAGGTCTGGATGTGCTGCATGCCCAGCGGCGACAGCACGTAATGATATCGGAACGTCGTATCGTCGCCTTTTTCGACCACGAAGCCCCACGACAGCAGATGGGCGAGATCGTTCTCAGGCACATAATCGGTCAGTTGGTTGCTCATCTGCGCCAGCCCGATCTGCCAACGGTGAGCGGACAGCGCCACGAGGACCAAGCTGCGGCATTGCGAATCGGTCATACCGGATGCACCGCCGTTGTGCGCGTTCGCATCCAAAGAGCGTCCGGGCTCAAGTGCATTCCGAAGCTGCCAATAGCGCCAGCGCATGATCGCGGATAGCGCGACGATCTTTCCGGCCGCCTCGCGATCCGCTTTTTGCTCATCCTTGAGACTGACACCCACCAGATCGATGACACCGCCCGGCCCATGAAATGGAATCGACAATCCCGAATGGACGCCAGCCTCGCGACAAACCGAAAACGTTCGCAGACCGCCGGCGCTGACGTCTTTTTCACGCGCGACATCGTCCCAGTAGAATGGTTGACTGGTGCGCTGCGCTTTGGTCAGAACAGCATCATCCCGGTAACAACCTAATTCGACATATGCTTCCAGAAATTGCGGCGGCGCGACGAGAATTGGCACGGCAAGAATTCCGTCTCGATCGATCCGCGCGAACGACGCGTTCTGATAGCCTGCATCGGCAACGGCGCTCGCAAATAGCGCACCCAACTCGTCTATGGTGGAGCACGAAGAAGATCGGGCGATGAATTCCTCAATGGTCATGATCGCCTCCCCCCAGGGGCGCTCTCAGCAAGCCAACCCTCGATATCTCGGCCAGTCTATTCGACTCAACAACCTCCAAATGGAGGGGATCGACAATCTCGGACGCCGTTTTTCTCTGACTGTGTCTCAATCGCAAAACTTTGCGCCCTGATTTTGCGACACCAACCGTGTGTCGAACACGAAAATCTCTCAAAAAAAATATGGCTTTACCATTCGCTCCAAGAAGTTTGAAATCCGCACGATGGCAAAAACAACGCTTTGATGTAAGTCAAATCTCGGTGGAACCGCCCCGTGCCCTACGAGCCCAATTCAAGTCTCTGATTAGCTCCCTGTTTCTCGCCTTCTATGAAACCCAAAGTGTTTCTGCCTCAGTGGTTTCGACTTTTTGAGCAACACTTCGATTGGCATCGGCCGGCGCTTGCTGACCACATCAGACTTTCGTTTTGTGGCATCTGGTCGACCAGAGATCGAATGAACAACGGACTGCGCCATTTCTACAGATCGGCACTGCTGGTTGTGCCCATTTCGGCGTCTTAACGGCGAAAAGCGAAGGCCCCGGATTGTCTCCGGGGCCTTGCGGTTGTTGGCATGGATTGGGTGTTCTTTGATTACTGGCACGTCTGTTCCAGCGTCCAGCCGACCACCTTGCAGCTTTCACCCGAGGCCGTCGGCGTGCATACGCGATTGGGCAGGCGCTTATAGGAGCAGTAGTAGCCGCGGTGCGTGTGGCCTTCGTAACCGTGCAGCGGGCGATCGAGTTCATATTTTTGAACATAGTGGCCGCGGCCGCCGCGCCCGGCCTCGGCCTCGCTCGTGACCAGCATGGTTGAAGCAGCGATGCCAACCGTCAGCACGCTGGCGAAGATCGTCTTGATGAGCTTGTTCGTGATCATGGTGTCCTCCATCCTTGGGTTCAGGCCGCCTCGGCCATCGATCTGATGAGCTTGAAGCTACGCCTGCCCCCGGGCGGGCGCTGTTCCGCGCGTTACAAGGCGCAAAAAGCCTCCTGACGGGCCCATTTTTCGCTTTTCGGCTTCCCCGCCGCTGGCTTGCCCGACGAGATGGATGCAGAGGACGCAGGCGCGTCTGCCGGTGTATCCAGAAGCGAACTCCGCCTCGGCCTCTTGTAATCCAGCAAGCTGCCGCGCACCCACACGAGCGATGCTGCCCGCAATGACGACTGCCAAAGACCCGATCCGACCGTTTCGCTGGAATCTGACGCATCGCGAGCAGCTTGGGCGGCTGGTCGACGGCGAGGCCGTGGAGGCCTATCCCGACTATGCCGCGGAGCTTCGGCGCGCCGCTGCCTTGATCCTCGCCCGCGCACGACCGGGCACACTCGTCTTCGTCGGACGCTCGCCGGAAAACCTCTTCGACTACCTGAGCGGCGTCTTCAGCGGCATTGATGGCGCGCCCGATTTGCAGCTACTGCAGGTGTCGTTGCGCAACGCCGCGACGCTCGACACCATTGCCGCAAGCCAGCCTAACGAATTTGCGGCGCTGTGCGGCTATTTCGATTCCGAGCGGCTCGATCCGGCGTCCATACTGGCCGCTGCAGGCGACACGACGTTCATCGACATCGTCTCGAGTGGTGCAACCTTCGGCGCACTGGCCCACCTGCTGCGCATCATGTCGGAGCGCGCACACGTCGATTGGCAGCAGGTGGCGCGCCGCATCGCCTTCATCGGCCTGCTGGCGGCGACAAAGAACAGCCCGAATACGTGGCGCTGGTGGCAACGGCAGTCCTGGGTGGCGGAGTTGCCGCATGCTCGGATCAGCAACGTGTCGATTCCCTATCGCATGTGGATCCACATGGCCGATACGCTTGACAAGGTGACGCCCTCGCACACGTCGTGGCGTTGGGCGGACCCGCGCACGACCCTACCAAGCCGATATGAGCCGCATTTGCGTGCATTACGCATGGCGCTTCAGTTCTATGAGAGCGGCCTCAGCGGTGAAGAGCGCCGCGCCCTCAGCAACGAGATTGCCAAGCTGCGCGAGATGCGTGACGGCCACGTCCGTCGTCTCGTCACCCGCCTGCGCGCGGCGGGCGGTCAAGATGCACCCTGATACGACAATGCTCCCGGGCCAGAACCGCCAAACAAGTTGCGACCAAAGGACCACACACAAATAAGCCAGCGCTTTGGCCATTGCGCATTCTCGCCATCATTGCGAACCATATGCGTGACACGCCCCAACTGGAGTTTCACACCACTGTAGATTCTCCGAGTGTGCCGAGGCGCTTGCACGAGTTGAGATCATGGAAAGACTGAACACGATGGCGCGATCGATCGGACGGATTGCGGCAGTGTGCGTGGGCTTGCTCGTGCTGGCGCAGGCGGCGGTAGCTCAACCGTGCAAGCGTGAGGATTTTGCCTCGACCGTCGATAGTGCCGGCGCGGCACTGCGCGCCTTCAACTCCGAAAATGGCCCCAAGGTCATGGCACGCCTCAAGGAGCTGCAGAGCAAGCGCGGCTGGTCGGACGCCGAATTTGAGGCCAGGGCGATCGAGTATCTCCATGATCCGCGCGTTGCCGCGCTCGATCAAAAGGCCAACGAGCTGTTGCAGCGCTTGGATACGCTGGGCGAGGTGGATGATCGCTCGCCGCTCGATTGCAAACGTCTGCCGCAACTTGAAATCACCAGCCAGGAACTGCTTGCGGTGATGCGAGAGAAGGCGGCATTGACGATGGAGCGTATCAACGCCGCGCTCGATGCGCCCGCGCGCGCCGATGCGGCTCCCAAAGCCGCCCCATCAGCCGCCCCGCAGGCCACCAAGCCTGCGCCCCGCGAAACGGCAAACGCCGAGCCGGCGCCGCAACGCCCCGCAGCCGGCTCATGGAATGCAGCGACGCGCAAGGCTCCGGAGACCGCGCGAGAAACCCCGCGAGACGCCGCCAAAGATCCCGCGAACGCCAAGCCACCCGAAGCATCACCGCCGGCACGAGACGACTCCTATCGCCCGCCGGCGGCTGGCGGCGCTGCGGTAGTTGCAGCCGCTCCCGACGTCGCGGGCGCGCCGCCAAAAGATGTTCTCGGCCCCGCGCCGGGCTCCGTGGACGGCTTCACGATCGATGAGATTCGCGCCGCCACGCGCGGCTTCTTCGGTACCATTTCGACCAATCTCGGCAGCGTCATCGAGTACGCCTTCTCCAACTATGGCCGACCCAGCGGCTACGTGCTTGGCGCGGAGGGTGGCGGCGCATTTCTCGCCGGCGTCCGTTACGGCAAGGGCGATCTGTTCATGCGCAAGGGCGACAAGCGCAAGGTCTACTGGCACGGTCCTTCGCTGGGCTACGACTTCGGCGCGGAGGGATCGCGCACGCTATTCCTGATCTATCGCATGAAGGACGTCGACGAGTTGTTCCGCAGCTTTGGCGGCGTCGATGGCTCAGCCTATGTTATCGGCGGCGTCGGCGTCACACTGTTGAAGGGCGGGCCGGTGTTGATGGCGCCAATCCGCACCGGCGTCGGATTGCGTCTGGGCGCCAACATCGGCTACGTGCGGTTCACGCCCAACGCGACGTGGAATCCATTCTGAATGGGTGGCGCTGCCCTGATTGCAAGGACATTGAAGCAGCCGCCAAGACAGAATGAGAAAAACAAAAGGGAGGCATCACGCCTCCCTTTGCCTGTTGCGAGCATCGGTACTTCTAGTTTCGCGCGCGGCGATCAATAGTTGTAATAGCCGCCCGTGTTGCGCTGCTGACGCCAATATTGCCGCGCTTTCTGCGGCCCGACGTAAACGTAGGCCTGACCATTGCGATAGATGATCTTGGGCGGCGCCTCGCGCACCGGTTTGCGCTGCACATTGTCACCGCTCCAGGTCGAGCCCTCATAACGGCTGTAGTTTCGGCCCGACCTCACACTCGTCGTTGCATAGCGTGAGACCGGCCTATTCTGGGCGACTGCGGGTGCCTGCTCGCGCGCCGCGCCGAACACCGAGATGGTCGTTGCCTGCCGGCCGTGCTGTTCGACCAGGGCATAGAGCCTTTTGGCGTTGCCGGGCGACAAGCGCACGCAGCCATGCGATGCGGGCCTGCCGAGCAGGCCGGTGGCATAGGTTGCGTGGATGGCAAAGCCACCCGAAAAGAAGATCGAATTGGGCATCGGCGCATCGTCGTATTTGCGCGAATAGTGCATGCGCGTCATCCACTGCGGCTTGAACGTGCCGGTGATGGTGCGATAGCCGGCGCGGCCCGAGGAGATCGGCCAGGAATGGAGCACCTTGCCGTGCTCCTTCACCGTCAACTGCTGCTTGCCAAGATCGATGCTGATGCGCAGCGTGTTGACGGGCGCGGCCGGCTTTGCGTCGCTCACACTGTCGCTGCGTGCGACTGTCTTGACCGATTGGGTGGCATTGGGCGCCGCTGCATGGGCATTGGATGGGCTCGATGCAGCCTGCCCTGTGACATTCGGATTTGCAGGAGTGGTCGCATCTGCCCCAGGTTTGTCAACCGCCTTCGCGTCGGCCGCAAGACCGGTAGCGGCAACAGCGGCAGCAGGTGCGGCACTGGTGCTGACGGCATCACCCGGATTGGCCGCGACCGAGCCAGACACTGCGGCAACGGCGGCGAATGCCAGTGCCGTGGACACGGCAAAATACGAAATCTTCATAAACGCAACTCCAACGCAGCGCGGCACGCAACCTGTAGCCACAGATATAGCTCAGCGAGTGATGCAATTTGCTTAATCGCACACTGCGGCAACACTTAACGCGCGTACCAACTCGGCACAGACGCCCATACGCGACAGCCGAAAAGCAAACGCAACGCATGACGTTCACAACGAGCGGCAGGTTCATGCGCTCAGCCGAGCGAATGCGGCAAGCGCCCGCGTGCGTGCGCTTCCATGATCGACCAGCGGATGCGGATACGTTTCACCGAGCGTCACGCCAGCTGAGGCAAGCGTCAAATCTCCAGCTGCAAACGGCTCATGCACGTCGCGATTGCCAAGCCGTGTGAGCTCAGGCACGTAACGTCGGACATATGCGCCATCGGGATCGAACTTCTGGCCCTGTGTAACCGGATTGAATATGCGGAAATACGGAGCGGCATCCGCACCCGAGCCCGCCACCCACTGCCAGCTTGCCGCGTTGCTGGCGAGATCGGCATCGACCAGTGTGTCCCAGAACCAGGCTTGGCCATCCTGCCATGGGATCAACAGATCCTTGATCAGGAACGAGGCCACGATCATGCGCACGCGGTTGTGCATCCATCCCGTCGTCCACAACTCGCGCATGCCGGCGTCCACGATCGGAAAGCCAGTTCGCCCGCGCTGCCAGGCCCTCAATGCGGCTTCATCCCTGATCCACACGAAGCGCTCGAACTCCGGTCGGAACGGGACATCGGGAAACTGCGGAAAGTGGAACAGCAAATGGGCGGCAAACTCCCGCCAAGCGATTTCCTTGAGGAAGGTTTCAAGTCCCGCATCTGCACCGGCGGCATGCGCGCGCTCGCTTGACACCCGCCACCAAATCAGGCGCGGGCTGATTTCACCGTGCGCCAGATGCGGCGACAGTCGTGAGGTTGCCGACCAATCGGGCCGATTACGCAGATCGCCATAGCGCGCCGCGTGCTCGTCGAGGAAGGCGTCCAGTCGCGCCGAAGCCCCCGCCTCGCCCGGCTGCCAATGCGCGGCAAAGCCCTTTGCCCAGTCGGGCTTCTTGGGCAGCAGCGCCCACGACGACAGCGCATCGGACTTGGGCCACTTCGCTGGCGCCGGTATCGATGTTGGCGCCTTCAGCGGAGCCGTCAACTCCAGACCTGATGAGAGCGCCCGCCAGAACGGTGTGTAGACTTTATAGGGCGCCCCCGATTTTGACTTGATCTGCTCAGGCTCTGCCAGCAATGCACCGCCAAAGCGCTTCAACTGCACGCCCGCCGCTTCGAGGTACGCCTTGACGTCACGCTCCTGCGCAATCGCCCAGGGCTCGTATCGCCGCTGGCACACAACCTCAGTTGCTCCAAGCTGGTCGGCAATCTCGCCGAGGATCTTGGACGCATCACCACGCCGCAGAATGAGCCGGCTGCCCCTCGCCTTGAGCGCCTTCGCGAGTTCGATCAGACTGTGGTGAAGCCACCAGCGCGATGCCCCGCCCGGCGCCCATCGTCCCGCCGCCGCCTCGTCGAACACATAGACCGCAACCACTGCCCCGCCGCCGGCAAGTGCTGCCGCCAATGCGCGATGGTCGGCAAGGCGCAAATCGTTGCGCAACCAGAGAACAGTCGCACCACTTTTGGGCATGGACATGGATAACTCACCAAGGACCGAAGTGGCACCCGCGTACACGCGGCGCCGTTGCTGCGCGGGGAATGCACGATGGTTCAACGATACGCGATGAGCAGCGGATCACCGCATGCCCATGCATGCCGGTTGGTCGCGCGGTTCAGATTGCGCCAGCGACATCAATTGAACAACAGCTCGAACAGCGTCTTGGGTTTCTTGCGCTGCACCGGGCGCGCGTCACGCCGCTGCCGTGGGGGAGGCGTCCCCCAGGGTACCTCCCAAGGCTGCGGCTGCATCTGATCGTCATGCGCGCTAGAAAAGCGGCGGCGCGGAGATGGAGCGACGGCCACGGCGGGACGCTTGTCGTTGCGCAACACGAACTCATCGGTGACGCCGTCCACACTCGCCACCGTCACTTTGTCCTCGCCCCATGTCCAGTTCGAGACCTTGGCGCCCTGCTTATGCGGTTCGATGGCGATGACGGTTTTGGTCGCGAGATTGAGGATCGCGGCAAACTCCGTCGGTTCATCGCCCACGGTTCCCTTCACGGTGCCACCGCTGAACGTCAAGACCGCGATATCCTTGAGCGGGGCTTCGCGCTGCTCGAACGCCAGCAGCTTGGGTTGCCCCTCTCCCGCCATTTCCAACGGCACACTCAACTTACGATACGAGGGATGCACGGCGAAATAGCGCTGACCCCGAATGACCACCTTCCAGCCGGCATGGCCAAGATCGGCAACAACCTTTTCTTCTGCCTCGGTTTGATCGCCGTCGAGCCGCTCCAGCGCGTCGGCCGCAAACTTCAAGCCTGGATCGAGAAGCAAGGCACGTTTCAGATCGGCGATCGCCTGATCCTTCTGCGCCAGGGCAGATTCCACTTCGGCCTTTGCCCACAACACCTCGGCCGCGTCGGGAGCGAGCTTTTGCGCGGTGGCGATATCCTTCATGCCGACGTCGGCTTGCTCGGCCTCCTTATAGACGAAGGCGCGATAGGCGAATGCGGTCGCCGATCGTGGATCCTTCTCGATCGCAAAGCCCAGGTCTGCCAGCGCCTCCTCGCGGTTGCCATTGCGCCCATGCGCCAGACCTCGCTCGGCGTAAAGCTTGGCATCGTTTGGCTTCAACTCGATCGCGAACGAAAAATCCTTGATCGCCGCCTCGTAGTTGCCGGTTACGAGGTAGGCGTGGCCGCGCAGCGCATATATGTCGTCGTTCTTGGCATCGAAGGCGACGGCGCGCGACAGATCCTCGATCGCCTCCTCGTAGTGACCGACCGCCAGCTTGGCGACTGCGCGATTGCGATAGCCTGCGCCAAAGCTTGCATCGGAATTGACTGCACGCGAGAAATCCCTGATCGCGGCATGCGGACGGCCAAGCTCCAGATGCGCCAGGCCGCGGCCCGACAGCGGCGCTGCACCCGATGGCAACAAGCGCACGGCCTGCGTGTAGTCGGCGATGGCAGTCGCCGTTTCGCCCACCTTCATGCGCGCACCGGCGCGATTGTTGTAAGCTGCCGCATAACCCGGTGCGAGCAGCAGCGCGCGGTCGAAATCCTTCAGCGCTTCCTTCGCCAGTCCCAATGCCAGCAACAGGTTGCCGCGGTTGTTGTAGAGTGCGGCATATTCGGGAAACAGCTTCACGGCCTGATTGAAATCGTCAAAGGCCTCTTTGGTCTGGCCAAGCCGGGCGCGCGCCACGGCACGGTCGTTGAGCAACATCGCGCGGCGGTCGTTGGGCAGCGACTGATCGGCCAGCGCCGAGGTGTAGTGTGCGATAGCCTGGCCGGTATCACCGCGCACCAGGGCGCTTGCACCTTGCTTCCCGTCTTCGGGGGCCGCATGTGCCGGCACACCCGCAAGCAACGCAACGAGCACCGTCACTGCGACGTGTCGCAAGGTTCCCCAACCGAGCCGGCATCGCGGCGTGTCGCCGATGGTCCGCGACGCTGCGGGCTTGTACAGCGATGTCCTCTCCGCTTCGGCCACGATCATTGTTCCAGTGTTTCAAGTTCGTTTGGCTGCTCGTGTGATGAATGAGAAGCCCGTAACATGCCTCTCGGCTGGGTCGGGAGGCGGCCTTCTCATCCTGAATCATGCTTGGCGCGCCATACTACGCGATTGTGGCGCCGGCACGAAATGCCCCAGGCTGAATCGAGCGCCAAACGCGGCGCACGCGCCCCGCTCTTATCACGCCGAATGACGTTTAGCACACTGACAGAGCATGTTATGTATTGGGGGCAACTCACGAAAAGGAGCGCCCCATGGCATTCGTAACAGGCGACGTCGTCCCGGCACCGGGCGAAGAGCTTCCCTTCAAAGTCGTCTTCAAGCACGGCACCGAGGTGGTCGTCGAGTGGCCCGTCGAATCGAAGGAAGCCGGCGAGCAGGACATTCTCGAGACGCTGGCCTCGCTGATCGACGAAGACGATGAGGATGACGACGATGATGGCAAGGATGCGTGATCGACGCTGACGTTGCCCCGATGACGCACGCGGAGGCTTCGATGGAGCATTGTGTAAGGCCATCGAAGCCACCGTGCGCTCTCTCAAGTGCTCGCTTTCAATTGTCCAGGCATGCCACGCGGCTTGAGTGACCAGATTTGATTGGCTGGCACTGATGAGATGCCCCGCCTTCTCGGCGCCTGATTGATCGTTCCTGATCCATGGGTTGCAGACGCTTCAAGCCTCCGCGTTTGCCTTCTCGCTGGGACGCGGCAGTGCACATCCACCCGTGACACGTCCGCCATGCGCAACATCCCCGGCCATGACAACCGGCGCAATCGCGGCCTTCCATTGCCCGATCAATTTAATTGACGTTTACGTAAACGTCATGTAGCTTCCGAGCGACCTTGCTAGCGCGTGCTTTGCGTTCTCGTGCGGAGCCTCACACGAAACGCCAGCGTCGGCGCTGACGAGCTGGTCGCTCGTGTCAGCGGGCATGGAACGGTTCGGTGAGGCCGCACTGGCGTACCGCACGCAGGCTGAGCGCTACGCGTGCATCACTCATTTTTCATTTGGCCGAGGGCGCGAAATGAATCTTTGGCTGCGTTTGCTGTGGTATGCGCTGACCGCTCGCTTTCGGCCAGCAATCGGTATGCCGCATGGCGTATCGCGCATGACGTTTCGCGTCTGGCTGCACGACCTCGATACGTCGCTCCACATGAATAACGGGCGATATCTCACACTCATGGATCTCGGCCGCCTCGATGTGATCGTGGCCAGTGGATTATGGCGCGCGGTGCTGCGGCAGAAGTGGACGCCTGTCGCAAGCGCTGTGAAGATTCGCTACCGTCGCGAGCTGCGCCTTTTCGAGCGTTTCCACATCGACACCCGCATTGTCGCCTGGGATGCACAAACGGTGGTGATGGAGCAGCAGTTCATTTTTTCTGCAGGCCCCAAGGCGGGGCAAATTGCGGCTCACGCGCTGTTCAAGGGCGGGCTCTATGATCGGGCGTCGAAGAAATTCGTTCCTGTCGCACAATTGATGCTGGAAACGGGAACGACCACCGTAAGCCCACCACTGACGCCGGAGGTCGAAGCGTTCCTCAAGGCCGACGACGAATTGCGGCGCGCCTCCCTGCGGGTTGCTTAGAGCCTGATCGTCTGAGATGGAAACGCCAAGCGTTTCCATCGATGGCGTGAATCAGACTCTCAATCGCGACCTTAGAGCAGGCCACTGTGGCACGAGGCGATTCCACGCAAGTTGAACCTGCTCTCGTGTCCAATTTCCGAAGTGCTGGCCAGTTTGCGATCGTGTGCACTTTCTGTAGCTCGTGTGATGCAGGACGTAGCGCGGCGCTGGCACTTGGTCGCGTCAGTCGCCCACCTCCCGTCACGAATTCAGCGCTCGCAGCACCTGCGGCAGCACTTCCGGCAAATCCTCGGCAATGAGGCCGGGTCCGAGCAGGTTGGCGCACTCGCCATGCATCCAGACCGCCGCGCACGCCGCTTCGAACACCGGCATGCCTTGCGCCAACAGCCCCGTGGCGAAACCGGCCAGCACGTCGCCTGAACCGGCTGTTGCGAGCCACGCCGGCGCGTTGTCGTTGATCGCGGCGCGGCCGTCGGGTGACGCAATCACCGTATCGGGTCCTTTCAGCACGACCACCGCCCCGGCCTGCTCGGCTGCCGTTCGTGCGCGATCGAGCTTGGAACCGTCAAGCTCCCCGAACAGGCGCTTGAACTCGCCCTCGTGCGGCGTCAGCACCACGTTTCGACTGGCCCTGCGCTGGATCAGACCGCACAGCGCTTCGCAGTCGCCCGCGTAGGAGACGAGCGCGTCGGCATCGAGCACGCACGCGGAGCGTGATGCGAGCGCGATTTCGACCATGCGCCGCGTCGCCTCGCCGACGCCGCTCGCAGGTCCGATCAGCACGGCGTTGCGGCGCTCGTCGGCGAGAACGTCGGCGAGGCCCGACGGCGCATCGAACGGAAGCAGCATGATGGCCGTGAGTTGAGCGGCGTTGACGGCGACGGCAGAGAGCGGACTGGCGACCGTAACGAGCCCAGCGCCCACCCGTAGCGCCGCGCGGGCGCCCATGCGAGCCGCGCCCGTCGCATGCGCGGGCCCCGACACGACAACCGCGTGTCCGCGCGCGTACTTGTGGCCATCAAGGCGCGGCCATGGGATCTGCCCCCGCCATTGGTCGAGGTCATCGGCGGAATTGACCACGGCGCGTTTGCCGGGAATTCCACCAAGTACGCTTGCGGCAATGCCGATATCGGCAACCGTCACCTTGCCGCACAAGGCGCGCCCCGGCATCAGCACATGTCCCGGCTTCAGTCGGAAGAACGTAACCGTTTCCGTCGCCCGCAGCATGATGCCCAGCGGCCGCCCCGTCGTGCCGTCGAGGCCGCTCGGCACGTCGACGGCAATGATGGGCGGCGCATCGCACGCGTTTATGCTCCCGACGACCTCTGCCAACGCGCTTTCGGGATCGATCGGCCGCGACAGACCGGCGCCGAACAGCGCGTCGACGATCAGATCAAAACGAAGATGCACATAAGCATCGCGCTCGACATCGACGACAGCACCATCCCACTGCTCGGCCATGATGGCCGCGTCACCCTTCAAGGCCGCACGATTTCCCAGCAGCGCCACCGTCACGTCGCAGCCATGCGCCTGCAGGTGTCGCGCCGCGACAAAGCCATCGCCGCCGTTGTTGCCCGGCCCGCACAGCACGAGTACGCAATCGCCGCGCTTCACCCGCCGCCACGCCACATCGGCAACGGAACGGCCCGCGTTCTCCATTAGCGTCAGTGACCGCACGCCGCTCACGACAGCCAGCCGGTCGGCCTCTGCCATCTCAGACGTGGTCAGAAGTTCGTGACCTGCCATGCCTCACCCACCCTCCGCCTCGAGTTGTCTGCCGCCCGCCTTGTGGCACCAGCCTTCGATAGGCCCTGCCAGTCCGAAATTGATATCAGTCAAGTTCGCTGGCCGGGTTGCCTGCTCACCAAAAGTGCATTATGCCCGCCGATTGGGCAGACACACGACACGGGTTTGCGCCAAGTCCATCCACCATTGCCTCAAGCCATTGGTATCATTGGGATTAAGACGTCCTTCACCAGTTGGCATGGGGCATGCTTTCGTGTGCGCCATCCGGCGCGGCAACGTGATAACCGGAAGATCCGGGAGGCATTGGGATCATGAAAAAGATCGAGGCCATTATTAAACCCTTCAAGCTCGACGAGGTGAAGGAAGCGCTCCAGGAGATCGGTCTCCAGGGCATCACCGTCATCGAGGCGAAGGGATTTGGCCGGCAGAAGGGTCATA
>CAZLHQ010000027.1:0-27629 GCA_964559355.1 uncultured Hyphomicrobiaceae bacterium | reverse complement strand
TGCTGGGGTTACGGACTCTACCCAAATCCGGAAGAGTTTGCGGGTCTCAGGTCATTGGTTGAATAGCCGATGTTGCTGCCGCCCTGGTATTCCTTGTTTGTCAAGTCAATCATGTCGACAGAACTGATCGCGCTATCCAAGCTGGTGGTACCCGCCTCGACCGTCATCAAGGTGTTGCTAAACGTATAGAGGCCGATCTCAATTAGGTCGCTATGCGCCATGGATTTAAGATCCTGCAGAATGCGCTTGATCGCATTCTTTGCGACATCGATTCGCATAGTGGCGCCCGAACTTCTCGCCTGTGCGAGATTATCATTTCCACCCCACACGTCGGAGTAGTGGCAGGCAACGGCGCAGCCGGTCGCATTGGTGATCATTGAGATATCCGCATCGGTTGCCCCAATCCCCATCGAAGGGGATATGTCGAGTACCAAATTGATGCGAATGAAGCCATGCTGTGGTAGCGCTACCGACTTGACCGCTACGCGCATTTCGCTCCAGCCGAATACGTTCATGAGTGTTGTCGGAACGATGGCCGACAACGACACTTCGACGTTGGAATTGGTTGCGATCACATTTTCTTTAATGGCTCGGGCCATTGTAAGATCGCGCACGCTCGCGTTGATATAAGCCTTCGCCGTTGCTTGTGCCGAGCCAGCATTCGAACTTGGGTCTCTCGCCACTTCGCGCGCCGCCGCCAATGCGGCTGCATCGGCAATGTTCTGCATCCTCGTGCGGACATTGTTGGCGCGACTAAAATCAATTGCGATGCCGGCCGTCATGACGATCACAGAAATCATGATCGTCGCAAGAACTATAACCGCCCCCCCTTCATCGCTTGAGAAAGTTTTAGTCGTTACCATCGTTCGCCGCTCCCGCTTGCGTTGTTATCTCCTTGTTGCAAAGTCGAGTTTAAAGCGAGTTCAAAAAGATCCATAATCAATCGTAAAGGCGGTCTCTCATCTTTGAATTTATTGCCTGATACGGGGACGCATAAAAAAGCATTGAGAGAGAATCTTAATTGATCGCAAATGAGCGTCTTCGTCCGGCAAGCGCCGACGTGTCGCGATGTGCGGGTTGGCCAAAGCTCGGCACGGACTCACTGCAGTGCGGGCCGCAGCCGGGTCGACGAGCGCCGCAATCACCCGTTGGACGGCGATGCGTTGGTGCTGAAGCGCGGCGAGCTGACGCTGGCGGATGGCGAGCTCAAGGTGCACCGCCTCAACGGCTCTGGCCACCCACGCAAGTGAACCCGGCAAGCGCCGCAGCGATCAACCGCCGCGCGGGTTATGCGGGTGCTTTTTGCGCCACTCCGAGATGAAGTAGGCCAGACCCTCGTCGATGCTGTCAGGCATGACGATCTTCACAGTCACCAGCAAATCGCCGTGCCGCCCCGCCGCACCGTTGCGCGCACCCTTGCCACGCAACCGAAACACGCGCCCCGAGCTCGTGCCTTTGGGAAGCGTCAGTTGCACGCGCCCGGTCGGCGTCGCCACCTCGATCTTGCCGCCCAGCACCGCCTCGTCGAGGCTGATCGGCAGGCTCATGGCGATATCGTCGCCAACGCGCTCATAGTCGGCGTGCGGCTTGATGTGGATCTCGACCAGCGCGTCGCCGGCCTCCGCGCCGCCAAAGCCTGGCTTGCCCTTGCCGCGCAGCCGCAGCACCTGTCCATCCGAGACGCCTTCAGGAACGTTGAGGTCGAGCACCCCGCCTTCCGGCATTGTCACCCGCTTCTTGGTGCCGCTGACTGCCTCCATGAACTCGATGTCGAGCGTATAGCGCACGTCCTGACCGCGAACATGAAAGCCCGGCCGCCCCGAGCCGCGCGCGCCCGGCCAAACCGCCTCGCCGAAAAAGTCGCTGAAGGCATCGCGAAAACCGCCACCGCTGCCGGCATAGGCGCTGTTGGCATTGAAGCCGCGCACCGGCTCGCCCTTGGCATCGATGAGGCCGGCATCGAATTGCTTGCGCCGCTCTGGATCGCCGACGATGTCGTAGGCTGCCGACAAGTTTTTGAAGCGATCGGCCGCGGCCTTGTCGCCAGGATGCAGGTCGGGGTGGCAAGATTTCGCAAGGCGACGGAACGCGGAGCGAACCTCCTCGTCCGAAGCGCTCTTCGTCACCCCTAAAACTGAGTAAGGATCACCCGCCATGGTGCCTCAGGACGTGTCTCAACTCGTGCCTCAAAACCGCGCCACCAAATCTGTGATGCGTCGCCGCCGCGCTCAATCGGCCGAATCGCCAGTCACAGGCTGCGATCATAACGGGTTTACCGGCTGACAGAGCCCGCCGCGCGCCGCCTTCTTGTATGAAATCATCACACTAGTGTCGTGATCGCGAAATTCGTCACATTCTTCAACGAGCGTCGAACGAATTTCGCGATCTGAACGACACTAGCAATTTCAACTGTCTAGTGTGATTGAGACCGAGAAGTCCGCTCCTCTACCTAGCCGCAAAGTATGCAGCGGACTTCTCGGTCATCACACTAACTTCAATTGTGGCAATGCCGGGCCAAACCCGCCACAACCTCAACCCATGATACGGATTTCAGCGGTTTTGCCCAGAAGTGTGGCAAGCGCACCGAATCGCCGCCGTAACCGCTCGCCATCGAGCCCCGCGAAAGCCCGCGGTATCGTCAGCACGAGGCGGTCCCCCTCGTAGGACAACGGCGTCATGTCGATGACGCCCGGCATGCCGATCGAAAGCATGTGCGCGGCCCGGATCGCGGCGCCGACAATGCGTGCGCGCAGCAAGGCCCGCTTGGAGACGAAGCGCTTCATGCGCTCCGACAGATGCTCTCCCTTGGCATCGCTGAAGCCCGCATGCCGGAAATAGACCGATAGGGCCAGAAACATGCGGCCGGCGTGATCGATGCCGCCCAATCCGGCATGGGCGATGACGTTCAGGCTCTGCTCGCCGCGGTAATCGGGATGAGCGCGCCAGCCGATATCGGAAAGCAGGCACGCCGCATGGCGCTGGCGACGCTCTTCGGCCGTCTCCTGCAAGTCGGGTGAATTGAACAGCGCGTCGGTCCAATGGCACAGCTCGAAGGCATGCTTGACCGAGCGCGAGCGCAGCCGCGCATACTCCTCACACGAGGTCAGCAACGGGTCCTTGATGCGCTCATCGGCCGACATCAGCGAATAAAGCAGGCCCTCGCGGATGCCGAACACCGAGAACACGACTTCAGATGGCTCCAGCCGCTTCAGCAACTGTTCCAGCACGGCCGCGCCGTAGGGCAGCACATCGCGCCGCGCCTTCGACACCTCGCCTGCTCCGGCGAGACTGCTGAACTTTTTGGTCCGCAGGATCGTCTCGCAGAAATCGATCACCGTGCGCGTGGGGAGTTCGAACCCGTGCATGACGCGCAGCGGATAGTCGGACCGCTCCATGTACATCTTCGCCAAGGAACGCCACGTACCACCCACGGCATAGAACCGCCGGCCGCGGCCACGACCCAGCCATGGCACACCGCCGATGCTGGAACCGGCGAGCGCCTCGGCCTTGTCGATCTTGCCCTTGGTTGTATCGATCAGTCGCAGGCCGCCGAGCGGCAACGTCGTCGCCTCGTTCAACCGCTCGCCCGATATGTCGATCAGCTCGAGGCTACCGCCGCCCAGATCGCCGGCGACACCATCGGCATTGACGAAACCCATCATGATGCCGTTGGCGGCGAGGATCGCTTCCTTCTCCCCCGAGAGGATCTCGATTGGCATCCCCAGCGCCTGCTGGCCGCGTTTGATGAAGTCGGCGCCATCGACCGCTTCGCGCACGGCCGCCGTCGCAATCGCGCGCAGGTTCTTGACCCCCAGATTGCGGGCGATCGCGTGAAAGCGCGCCAGCGCGGACAGCGCGCACTCGACACTCTTGGCGCCGAGGTGACTTGTCGACGCCACGGACTTGCCGAGGCCGCACAGCACTTTCTCGTTGAAGACCGGCGTCGGCGCGCGCGACAGGCCGTCGTAAATCACAAAGCGCACCGAGTTGGAGCCGATGTCGACGACGCCGATCGGTTCGCGCTCCCGCAAGGTCTCGCGGATCGGCAGCAAATTCGACAATGCAGTCACGGGACCCGCTCCTGGCTCGCCGCCGGCTTGCGACGCTGCATCATGAACTCTGCCACGCCACGCGCGTCAAGCGACCAGCCTCGGGCCTTAAGACGCATCCCCGTCTCCAAGCATAAACGTGTATCGGCGGAGCAGATGTATAGTGTGGCAGGGGGGAAGGGCAACCCTCCACCCGACCCAATGCTCTGCCATTTACCACGACCGCTCAGCACAACCCGCCTATTGTAGAACTGCCGCAAGCAACCACGACACCGTCCATGGCTTTAGGCCGCACGCGAGCGCAATATCGCCCGCTGACACGATGCGCCTGCCGGAGTTGGCGCTATTGCGGATCGTCATCCTCGTCCTCGCCTGCAAATAGGCTCTGCAAGACTTCGCCGGCCAGCGCACGGCTGACGCGCCGCTGCATCGACAGCGCCGCCAGATCGAGTCGTTCGACGACGTCATTGACAGCCGCCATCGACCGCTCGGTTCGCAGCGCAATGTAGTTCACCACATGCGGCTCCACCTGGAGTTGCCGGTCTGCGAACAGCTTGACCAGCACCGCCTTTATCACCGCCTCGTCGGGCGGGGCAATCTCCGCCAGTGGCAATGCGCGCAGGCGCGATCGCAGGTCTGGCAGCGCAATCGTCATCTCTCCGGGCGGCGCGCGCGAGGTCATCAGGATCGATAGCCTGTGCTCGCGCGCCAGATTGAGCAGATGAAACAGGATGCGATCGTCCGCGATGCCACGGTCGAGATCTTCGACCAGCAATGCACGTCTAGCCTCGATGAGGGCGACGGCACCTTCATCCAACGCCGAGGCCGCGACACAGGCCGCCTGCGCATTCTTCTGCCACACGGTCGACAGATGCGTTTTACCCGAGCCCGAAGGGCCAACGATGATCGCCGCCCAGTGCTGCCAATCCGGCCAGCTATCGATGAGATCAACGGCCGCGCGATTGGATTGCGAAACGAAAAAATCCTCAAGACCCAGCGCTGAACGCTGCGGCAGATCGAGCACGAGCTGTTGCGGCTTCGTCGTCATCGCGCGGTCCCGTCGCCATGAGTCCGTGGTGGATCATTGGCAGGCTCGAGCGTGCCCTCATAGACGGAGCTCGACAGGTAGACCTTGAGCGCGAACCGCACCAGCACGCCGATTGCGGCCGCCACCGGCACCGCCACAAGAACGCCGACAAATCCGAACAGATACGAGAAGACGAAAAGAGCAAAGATCAGCCACACCGGGTGCAAGCCGATCTTGGAGCCGACGATGCTCGGGCTCAGGAAACCGGCATCGAACGCCTGGCCGGCCAGAAACACGCCGACGACCAGCAGCAACGGTGTCGTCTCGGGCCAGAACTGCACCAGGGCCAGGGCCAGCGCCGTAAGGAGCCCGAGCGCCCAGCCGACGAAGGGAATAAAGGCAAGCACGCCCGTCGCCAGCCCGACCAGAAGGCCATAGCGCAGACCAATGGCGCTGAGGCCAGCCGCATAGAACGCGCCGAGGATGAGACATACGGTGCCCTGACCGCGAATGAAGGCGGACACGGCATCGTTGATGTCGCTGGCCAGCGCCCGGATCGCCGGGGCGTGCGCGCGTGGGAGCCAGCCATTGATCTTGGCGATCATCGGATCCCAATCGACCAGCATGTAGAACACCACCAGCGGCGTCACCAGCAGCAGCGACACGGCGTTGACGAGCGCGCGGCTCTGATCCCAAAGCGAGGTTGCCAGCCACTTGGCGATGTCACCCCAGTTCTGCGACATCCCATCGATGGCGCGGGTGATGCCGGCTTGGAACTCGGGATAGCGTGCACCGAGCCGTTCACGCGCCCACACGTCGATGAGACTGCGCAGCCGGGTTGCTTCGTCCGGCAATGCCAGCGCCAATTGCTGCGCCTGCGCCACCAACAGCGGCACCAGGAACACGATGACCGCCGCCATCACCAACAGCGCCCCGAGCAGGATCAGAATCGATGCCCACACGCGCGGCAGGCCCATGCGCCCCAGTGCCGCCGCCAGCGGATTGAGAAAGTAGGCGATCACCATGCCAGCCACGAACGGCAGCAGAATATCCTTCAGCAACCCAATCAAAAGCACCAGCACCAGGGCGGCGCCCATCCAGAACAGCACTTGTCGTTCTGCTCGCATCGTGCCCCCTTGAACCGTTGTCGCGAAAGCCTGCCGTGTGAAACACCATCGCGCGGGTGCCTCGACCCTGGGCCCCGTTTTGGCCCGCAGCTCCGTCACACCTTGAAATTGCGTGGCGGCATTGAAATCGCGTGGCGGCAATTGCGCGGCTTGGCATGGCTCGGTTGGCCGCCTTACCCCGTGGAGTGGCCCTTATCCGTCGTCTCGTAGCCGTTCATATGTCTGAACCAGGTCATCACATACGCTGCCAGCGAGGCCAGCGTCAAAGCCGCCGTCGTCCACGCCAGAAAGATGCGCAGGGTGCCCAAACCGAGATGAAACCCCTCGTCCGCCATCACCACTGCGGCCAGCACAATCTGCGAGACGGTGTTGAGCTTGCTGACCACAAGAGGGTGGATGCGCACCGGGTTGCCGAGCAGCCAAGACAGCACCACCCCGATCACGATCAGCAGATCGCGCGAAACGACCGCGATCACCAGCCATAGCGGCAGTTGGCCAGCCACACCTAGCGCAATGAAAATGCAAACGAGCAGCAGCTTGTCGGCGAGCGGATCCAGATAGGCGCCCAATTCCGTCGTCCAGCCGAAGCGCTTGGCGAGGTAGCCGTCAACGCCATCGGAAATGCCTGCGATCACGAACAGCACGAACGCTGCCTGCATCTCGCCGGTCAACAGTAGCCAGAAGACAATCGGCACAAGGATGACGCGGCCCAGCGTGATCAGATTCGGAATGTTCACAGTCGACGCATCCAGTTATTCAACGTTCCGCCAGCGGGCATGGTCAGCGCGGCGCAAGCTCGCAGATGACGCGTAATTGTGCAAGCCGACCGGACAAGTGGACCGCAGCCCGCCTCCCCTACACGAGCTGGCAGCGCAATCGGCAGCCGTCGCTGAACTCTTCGATGCTTGCGATTGCTCATATCGATCAGTCGTCAGATCAATTGGTGGCAGAAATATAGTTGAGAGAACTTGTTTGCATGACGCCATAACTCAATGCTTCAATTATCTTATATGCTAAAAAATTGCGTCATCCGAGACCGGGAAACACGACCAGGCCCAGTATTCTCCCACCGCTCACTAGCCGCAATACCATCCACAACACCGTGCGCCAGAGCCTGATCGACTGAGCACGGCGCGCGCGATCGTGTCAGAAGCTCTGCCTCAGTAGCCAGTTGCCGCCAACACTTCTGAGACTCAAGCCGCGTGCGGCAAAGACATTCGCCAGCGCACTGCCACCACCGGGATATGTCAGCTGCACATCCGCGACACGTGCGGAAACCGCATCGATCTGCACATCAGCGACGCCGGGTGTCTCCAGGATGCGCTCGCGCATCGCATTCCATTCGGCAAGACCCTGGAACTCGACTTGTATGCGCACAGGCTCGCCAGCGCTCGCCATCGTTTCGACGCCGCCATAGCTGCGCGCCCGCACCGACTTCCAACGTCCCTCGACGATGCCCATTGAGACCACCGCGGCCAGCTCCATCGAGTAGGCGAGATCGTCATCGAATAGGCGGTAGCTACGCTTCAGGTTGAACACGCCGACTGCATCGCGACCGGCGAGCGTAACGTGCACGCGCTTGCCCGGCCGGTCCACCTCGACGATCGCGGCCAGGATATTCTCACCATTGTACTCGTTGGCCAAAACGCGCGTGGCGCTGTCGTCGCCTGCCACCAGCATGTTCAAGGTATCGTTGTGAATGACCGGCTTGACTGCTTCCAACCGCAGCGGCGTCAAGGCGTTGCGGGTGTCGATATCCTTCCAGATATCGAGCCACGTCTTGGTGTTGCCGCCCTCACGCTCGAGTTTGCCCGCCTCGCGCACAACGGCAATGAGGATGACCTCACGCGCTTGCTCCTCGATGAATGGAATGTTTTCCCGCCGCAACAGATTGCGCACGGCGTCGGCCCGGAAGGTGAAGTCGAGACTGGCGATGTACTCGGTCGTCGAATTGCGCTCAGAGCGCACCGAGAAGCCGTCGATCAGCCCGGCGACATTGGCTGCCTTCAACGACTTGAGACGGCCATAGGCCGTGACCGGCACCAGTCGCTTCAACAGCGAGCGAAAGGCCGCCTTTTGCCCGTCGGCAATGGCGCGCTCCTTGGCCGCAACAGCGTTGCCGGCCTTGGCCTGAACCGGATAGCTGCCGATCGTATAAACGGCATCAGTTCGCGGTGCGGCCTGCGCCAAGCCTGCACCGACCGCCGACAGAACAAGCGTTACGGCAAGCAACGCGAGTCGCGCGTTCCTGGGTCTTTCCATGCCACCGTACCCGCCCATTTGCCTCTCCCTCGCACCGCATGTCCCGTTCGCGAGTGCCTGCTTTCGAGTGTAGCGCATCTGACATTTGCGTCCCGTTTCCGCACCCTCGCGTTCAAATGTCGGAACCGGGACACTTTTCACCACGGCTTCCGGTGGGACCTCGTGTTGCGGCACCGCTTGTGACCTGCTAGGACCCCGGCATCCAGCCCTATTCGGGCAAAGTAGGGGCGTTCATTGCCCAGGCGCGGCACCGGGGCACCGGCAGGCAGCGATCCGGGCAGCGCCGACTTGAGGCAGGCCGAGGCCCCACGATGTCCAAGCCCAAAACGCCACACGTCGACGCGGATGCGACCAGCGGCCGATCACCCGCCGCCTCACCAGCATCCGCCATCACATACCGCGATTCCGGCGTCGATATCGATGCGGGCAATGCCCTTGTGCAGGCCATCAAGCCGCTGGTCAAGACAACTCGCCGCCCCGGCGCGGACGCGGACCTCGGCGGCTTTGGCGGCCTGTTCGACCTGAAGCGGGCGGGATTTAGAGATCCGATCCTGGTTGCGGCCAACGACGGTGTCGGCACCAAGCTGAAAATTGCGATCGATACCGGGCTGCATGAAACGATCGGCATCGATCTTGTCGCCATGTGCGTCAACGACCTTGTCGTGCAGGGTGCCGAACCGCTGTTCTTCCTTGATTATTTTGCCTGCGGCAAGCTCGATGTCGGCACCGCCAAGGCGGTCGTTTCGGGCATTGCGGAAGGTTGCCGGCAGGCGGGAGCGGCGCTGATCGGCGGCGAGACCGCGGAAATGCCCGGCATGTACCAGGCGGGCGACTACGATCTGGCCGGCTTTGCGGTAGGCGCCGCCGAACGCGGCGAGCTTCTGCCGCGCAACGATATCGGGCTTGGCGACGTCCTCATCGGTCTACCGTCCGCAGGCGTGCATTCCAACGGATATTCGCTGGTCCGCCGGCTTGTTACCCACGCCAAGCTCGGCTGGCACGATGCAGCACCGTTTTCAGCCGATTTGACACTGGCAGCCGCATTGTTGACGCCGACGCGCATCTATGTGCGACCGTTGCTGGCCGCCTTGCGGGCGACGGGGGGCGGTGGACCGGCGGGCGCCATCAAGGCACTGTCACACATCACCGGTGGCGGCCTTTCGGAAAACATCCCGCGCGTTCTGCCCGCCGACGTTGCCGCACGCGTCGACCTTGGCAAGATCGCCGTGCCACCCGTGTTCGGCTGGCTTGCGCGAACGGGCAATCTCGACGACACCGAGATGCTGCGCACGTTCAACTGCGGCATCGGCATGGTGCTGGTGGTCGAGCCGGCGCGCGCCGCAGCCATCATCGAGGCCTTGCAGGCGGCCGGCGAAGCGCCAGTTGCCATCGGGGAAATCGTTCCGCCGACAGGGGTCAAATCCGAGGCCAAAGGCAAGGGCGATGCCTGGGCCGTGGACTACAAGGGACGGCTCGGATTGGCATGAGCAAGAAACGCGTCGGCATTCTGATTTCGGGGCGCGGCTCCAACATGGTCTCGCTGATCGAGGCTGCGAAAACGCGCGACTATCCCGCCGAAATCGTGACCGTGATTTCCAACCGTCCCGATGCGGGCGGGCTGGAACGCGCCAAGGCGGCCGGCATTCCGACATTGGTGATCGACCATAAGAATTTCGCCACCCGCATGGCGTTCGAAGCCAAGCTGCATCAAGCGCTGCTCGATGCGCGCGTCGATCTGGTGTGCAACGCCGGTTTCATGCGCATGCTCACCGGCGCGTTCGTCGATCGCTGGAAGAACCGTCAGCTCAACATTCATCCCTCGTTGCTGCCGTCGTTCCCAGGGCTGCACACACACGAGCGGGCGCTGCGCGAGGGCGTGCGCATCCACGGCTGCACGGTCCACATGGTGCGGTTGGAGATGGACACCGGCCCAATCATCGCCCAGGCAGCGGTTGCCGTGATGCCCAACGACACGCCCGAAACGCTGGCGGCTCGGGTTCTGGAGGCCGAGCACCGGCTCTACCCACACGCGCTCTGGCTGGTTGCTTCGGGCGCAGTGCGCCTGACCGACGAGGACCTGACTACCGATGTCAGCGCCTTCGTGCCGAAGACCCTGTTCAGCCCGGCTCTGCCGGCCTGACGCAGCGTCTACGACCTTGGCATGTTGCATCCCGTGTTGCGTTGCGATTTTCCTCCACACAACTCCATACCCCATAATTCTTCAATTGATTGAAATCAATTCCATGCCGCTGGCAAAACCGGCTTGGTTTTCTCATGTTAACCAAACGCTTACTTGCATCTAGCTGGCATGGGTGCGGCGCTTTACATGATCCTTCGCGTGGCAGTTCTGCCCGGTCCTCGCGCCAAAATGAAGCGGCATCGCCTCGCACATGGACTCTCAACGAGGCCAAATGATACCAGAGCATAAATCCAGCACGGAGGCCTTTGCCGCCGACGCCACGCATAGCCGCCGTTAAGAGCGGTCGCACGCCTTAGGGAGGCGCGCCTCGATCAAGTTGAGGGTGTACCGACGAGATTTTTGCCGCGGTCACATCGTGATCGTGTGCGTGAGGCTTGGAGCAATGAGCGAATGAACGCCATGGAAAAGCACGCCCAGCAACTGGGTGAAGAACAAAGCATCTGGTTCAAGCTGTCGCCGTTGCTGAAAGCCTCCAGCGGCATCAACCCGATGCGCATCCTCTTGCAGATGGCGGAACGCTATGGCCCGGTGATTCCCGTCAACATGGGTTCCGAGCGCGTGCTGCTCATATCCGAGCCCGAGCTGTTCAAACACGTTCTGGTTTCCAAGGCCGACGACTACATCAAATATTTCGACGGCCTGAAGCCGATTTTCGGCAAGGCGATGATCACGCATGACGGCGCGCTGTGGCAGAAGATCCGCATGCCGCAACAGCCTGCATTCCACCCCGACGCATTCGCGGACTACATCCCCTTCTTCACTGCCGCCATCAAGCAGAAGATGGATCAGTGGGGTGAATACGCAAAGTCGGGCGAGACATTCGAAATGGTCGAGCAGACCTGGACGCTCGCCGCCGACATGATCTGCAAGGCGCTGTTCGATCGCGACATGCCGTTTAATCCGCACGTCGTCTTCAAGTACGTGAAGACCTATACCGATGTGCAGGAGCACAAGGGCATCCGCCAGAAAAAGCAATCGGGCGACACCTACGAGGTGACCGAGTTCGATGCCGCCAAGGCGATGCAGGCGTGGGCCGAGGTACCGCCCGCCGTGCTCGCAGCGCCTGCGCGCGATCAACGCGAAAAGACGCTGCTGAAGCTGATCGAGGATTGCGTGGCCGATCCCGCCATCCCCGAATTCGACCAGCAGCAGGCGATCGACGAGATCAAGCAGTATTTGTGGGCCGGCACCGAAACCACCGCGTTGACGCTCGCCTGGGCGCTCTACCTGCTGTCGGTTCACCCGGAAGCACGCGATCGCGTCATCAAGGAGAGCGAGGATGTGCTCGCCGACCGCGAGCCGACCGCTGCCGACTACACCTCACTCGTCTACACGCGCTCCGTCATTCAGGAAACGATGCGCCTCTATCCACCCGTGTGGGGGCTGATCCGCATCGCCGCCAAAGACGATGTTATCGGCGGCACGGAGGTCAAAGCCGGCGACCGCGTCGTGCTGTTTGGCTATTCCGCCCACCACAACAAGCGCTTCTGGGACGAGCCCGAAGAGTTCCGCCCCGAGCGCTGGATGGACAAGTCGGCCAAGCGACAGGTCAAGTACTCCTACATCCCGTTCGGCGCCGGCAAGCGCTCGTGCATCGGCGGCGCCATGAGCCAGGTGGAGAATACGCTGGCGCTGGCACTGCTGCTGCGCCGCTTCCGTCCGGAATATGTCGGCCCGATACCCGCCAACATCAACGCCACCGTGACGCTGACACCGAAGGGCGGCCTGCACTTCCGCATGCACGAGCTGGGTTGATTTCCCAACGCGCACGCTGAGGTTGCTCGACACGAGACAGATCCCAAAAACAATAACGCCGACGTTTCGAGACGCCGGCGTTCTTGTTTTTTTACTGAAGGCGGCACCCGTGCGGCCAATACCGCGGCCACCGTCAGAACCGGGAGGTGACGCCGCCGCGAATCTCGTTTTCCTGCATCGAGTCGCCGAACGCTCCCAAATAGCTCTTATTGACCTGCCGCTGTCGCTCAAGGGCCTATCGATGGTGGTCGATGCGCTACAGCGGCAAGAGCGTTGGCCGATCGCAAGCACAGCGATCACGCGAACGCGGACAGCACCAGCGCTGCATTCTGACCGCCAAAACCGAACGAGTTGGAAAGCACGGTCTCGATAGCGCAGGAACGCGCCGCATTGGCGACCACATCGAGCGGAATTTCCGGGTCGGGATCGGCGTAGTTGATGGTGGGCAGCAGAACGCCCTTCTCGATCATCATCAGCGATAGCACCGCCTCGATGGCACCGGCAGCCGACAGCGTATGACCGATCTGCGATTTGTTGGAGGTAATTGGCGCTTTGGCAGCGTGGTCGCCGAGCACGGCTTTCAGCGACAGATACTCCATCTTGTCGTTTTCCGGCGTGCTGGTGCCGTGAGCGTTGACGAAATCGATCCGCTCGGGCGCCACACCGGCATCGGTGAGCGCATTGCGGATAGCGCCGATGATCGCAGAGCCGTCGGGTTTGGAGCGCGTGCGGTGGTAGTCGTCCGCCATCTCGCCGCACCCCCTGACGATACCAAGGCAGGTGGCGCCGCGCGCGCGCGCATGGTCCAACGTCTCGAGCACCAGAGCACCGGCACCTTCGGCCATCACGAAACCGTCACGACTTTTGGAGAATGGCCGCGAGGCCGTCTGTGGCGCGGCATTGCGCGTCGACAGTGCCGACAGCAATGAAAAGCGTATCAGCGCCTCCAACTGAACCGAGCTATCGGTGCCGATGGCCAGCGCTGCATCGGTCTCACCACGCCGGATCGCTTCGACACCGAGCTGAATGGCGGTGGCGCCGGAGGCACACGCCGTCGAAACGGAGATCGGCAGCCCGCGCGGCTCGAGCAACGTCGCGAGATGATCGGCGACACTCGAAAACTGAAACATTTCGAACATCGAGCGGAAGGCGCCGGTGCGAGCGGCGGCAAGCAAACGCTTGTATCCTGCAGGGCCTTCGATCCCCGTCATCTCGTTCAGCGCTTTGCGTTGCGGCCATTCGAGCTCGGCGGGCGGCGTTGCCAGATAAAGGGGGCCGGGAAAGCCTCCACGCTGATTGTGTCCTGCCTGCTGCAAGGCTTCCTGCGCGGCGGCCTCGGCCATGGCGAGCGTGAGGGCGGGCGCCGAGCCCGGAAAGCCTGCTGGATGATCGACCGCGCCGGCAAAGGTGGTGCGCAACCCTTCGGTTGGAAAGCGGCTGATCTGCCTGATGCCGGAATGCCCGGCCACCATCGCATCCCAGCTGGCGGCTTTGCCCCAGCCGAGCGAGGTAACGAGGCCCATGCCGGTCACAACCACAACCGGACGGCCCTTTGAATCTTTGTTTGCCGGCGCGCTCACGATCGCTTCTCCTCGCCAACGCGCGTCATCAGCGCGAGCCCCTCACCGCGCCAATGACCGACACCGGTCACCAGCACACATTGCAGCGGCCTGTCAGCCGCTTCCTGCGCACCCACACCCGCCATCGGCGCAAACAAGCGGCCGCGCTCCAGCGCCAACGCAGCGAGCGCCACGCCGAGCGGGAAATGCGCTTCCACCGTATGGCCGAAGCGATCGGCATAGATGCGAACCGGCATGTGATGGGCCGGCGCAGCAAGTCTGCGCAGGAATTCCAACTCCTGCGATGTCGCCGGTTCTGCGCCACACGCACCTGACAGCACCGCCTTGGGCGTACCGCCCACTCCTGCCGACGCGCGATCAAGCATTGCTTCAAGCGTGTTGCAGATATCGCCCTCACGCGACCGGCGCGCGCGATCTGTCACGACCTCATCGATGCGCGCATAAACACGCGCACCACGCGCCTCGGCATGCTGGCGCGATTCCAGAACCAGAAAAGCGCCCGCGCTGCCGGGCACGAAGCCGCCGCCTGCCGCGTTGCGCTCAGCCACTGGCGCGACCGGGTGAGACCAAAGATTGCAACCAAGCTCATAGCCGAGCAGAAGGTCCTCGCGCTCCGCGTTCAGTGCGCCGCCAACCAGCACCATGTCCGCCTGCCCCGCCGCAATCCGCCGTACGGCGTTTTCCATCGCCGAGAAGCCCGCCATCTCCTCGCCCATGAATGTGCGCGAAGATGCAGTGACGCTGTGCACGATTGAGATGTTTCCCGCGAGAAGATTGGAAAGTTGCGCCAGGAACAAGGTGGGCCGCAATGCCGTCGGCAAGATTTCCTTCGCCAGCACATCGGTGTCGCCGCGCGCCGCGATCGCCTCCAGAACCTTGGCATCGACGGCGGTATCGCGCTCACCACTACCGGCTGCAACGACGAGGTGTGTCTGTGCCAGTTGCTGCGGATCGCGCGCGATGCCCGCATCGTCCAGTGCGAGACCGGCGGCGTACACACCGATTCTCTGCCAGGGCTCCATCTGCTTCAAATCGGACTTCTTGGCAATCTGGCGGGACATGTCGATGGCGGCCAGTGGGTGCACGCTGTAAGGCGCATAGGTCTGACTGTCGACATGGGGCGGCCCCGACGGGTTATCGAGCGCAGCCAGATGCGCGCTTACACCCTCGCCCAGCGAGCTGATGAGCCCGATGCCGGTGACAAGTACCTCGTTTGGCGCAGTCGTTGTCATATCATCTACTCCGCTTCACAGCGCCACGACGATCTTGCCGAACACCTGACGACCTTCGAGCCTGCGCAATCCGGTCTCGAGCTCATCCAGTCCAATCGTCGTATCGATCACCGGCCGCACCTCGCCGCGCGCCATCTTGTCCATCGCGTCGCGCATATTGCGGCGCGTGCAGCCGAAGCTGCCGATCAGCCGCAGCTGTTGCTGGAACAGAAGATTGAGATTCGTCTGGGCCAGAATGCCGGTGGTCGATCCGCATGTGACGAGGCGGCCGCCGCGCTTCATGGACAGCATGCTGCCCGCCCACGTCTGCGGCCCCACGTGCTCGAAGACCACGTCGACACCTTTACGTTCCGTGATCTTGCGCACGCGCCCCTCAAAGCGCTCCTTGGTGTAGTTGATGACGTGATCGGCGCCGAGCGCCTTTGCCAGCTCTGCCTTTTCGTCGCTGCCGACCGTGGTGATGACTTTAGCCCCGACAGACTTGGCAAGCTGAATGGCGGCCGAGCCGATGCCGCTGCCGCCCGCGTGAACCAGCACCGTTTCTCGGGCTGCCAGCTTGGCGTTGTCGAAGAACATGTGCTCGACGGTGCCGAACGTGATCGCCGCAAGCGCCGCAGCGGTTGCATCGACGCCGGCAGGAGCTTTCACAGCCAGACGGGCCGGAAGATTGATGCGCTCGCGCAAGAAGCCATCGATATGGAAGCCATAAATGGCGTCCATTGTCTCACAGAAGTTATCGCGGCCTTCCATGCATGCCGGGCACGTTCCGCAGGTACGCGCACCATAAAGCGCAACGATGTCTCCAGCCGCCAGCTCGCTGACGCCTTCGCCGACCGCGATCACCTCGCCGGCAGCCTCTGCCCCAGCAACGATCGGCAGCGTGCGCTTGGCGAATGCCATTCCGCGCCAGCCCCACACGTCAATATGGTTGAGGGCGACGGCGCGAATACGCACTTGCACCTCCTGCGGCGCCGGCGGCGGCGGCAACGGCAGCGTGCCAATTTCGAGTCCACGCTCGCGCGTCACGAGCGCCGCGCGCATTGTGCCTGTCGCACTCGTCTGCGATGCAGATTCTCCTCCGCACGCACCACAACAGCAATCGTCGGCGTTACTCATCGGCAACCTCCTCACGTCGGCTCGGCGGCAAGCACGAGGCAGACGTTCTGCCCCCCGAAGCCGAATGAATTGGACAGAACCGTGCGCACCGGCGCCGCGCGTGGTCTATTGGCAACGACGTCGAGCGCAAGTTCTGGATCGGGATCGTCATGATTGATGGTCGGGGCGATCACGCCGTTATTCAACGTCATCAACGAAATGACGGCTTCCACTGATCCAGCAGCGATCAGCGTGTGACCGATCTGCGATTTGTTGGACGTGATCGGCACTTGCCCCACGCGTCCCCCCAGCACGGCACGCAAGCCGACAAACTCCATCTTGTCGTTTTCCGGCGTACTGGTGCCGTGCGCATTGACGTGATCGATCTCGTCGGGTGCGGTATCGGCATCGCGCAACGCTTTCGTCATCGCGCCGATGATGGCCGAGCCATCGGGCTTCGAGCGCGTTCGGTGATAGCTGTCGGCCTTTTCGCCTGCGCCACGCACGATGCCAAGGATCGATGCGCCGCGTGCCTTGGCGTGATCGTAGGTCTCCAGCACCACGGCGCCGGCACCCTCGGCAATGACAAAGCCGTCGCGACTTTTGGTGAAGGGACGGGAGGCGCGTTGCGGCGGATCATTGCGCGTGGAAAGCGCCGACAACAGCGAGAAGCGGATCAAGCCTTCGGGATGCACGGTCGCATCAGCGCCGATGCACAGGGCCGCTTCGGCCTCGCCACGGCGCAGGATTTCCATGCCCATGCCGATCGTGCTGGTGCCTGAAGCACATGCCGTACAGATCGACAGCGGCTCACCGCGCGTGCCAAACCGCGCCTGAACCACATCAGCGATGCTGGCAAACTCGGCATGGCGCGCGAGATCGGCGAATGCGCCGCTACGGGCCGCCGAAAGCATGCGGCGATAGCTCACCTGATCCCCATCTGTCGCCGCCTTATGCAGTTGCACGAGCTGCGGCCACTCGAGTTCCGACGGCGGCGTGGCAATGAGCAGCGGACCGGGGAAGTTGCCCGGCGTGCCGATGCGCGCTTCATTGATCGCTTCGGCGGCGACGGCCTCCGACAAGGCCAGTGAAAGCGTGTAAGCGGAATAGGGCGCGCCGTCTGGAGGATCGATGGTTCCGGCAATCGTCGTGCGCAGTCCATCGGTCGCAAACCGCGTTATGCGCTTAATGCCAGAGCGCCGCGACATCAGCCCGGCCCAGGTGTCGCTCTTTCCCCAGCCCAGCGAGGTCGCAAGCCCCATGCCGGTGACGACGATGATCGGCCTTCCCATGCTGTCTTTGAGCGAAGCTGCCATCACGTCCGCCCTTCGCCTTCGACGCGCTCGAGCAGCGCCAATCCTTCGCCGCGCCAATGTCCAACACCCGTCACCATCACGCGATTGAGACGTGCGTCGTTCACCAGCTCCGGTTCGGATGCCTCAAGCGGTGGATAAAAGCTGCCGTTGCGCAGCGCCAGACAGGCCAGCGCGACACCGAGCGGGAAGTGCGCCTCGACGCCATGCCCGCAGCGGCTGCCATAGGCGCGGATTGCCGCTGGCGCTTGACCCCCACGCAATCCTTCGACAAATGCACGTTCTTCGCTTGTTGCCGGCTCGACACCGCTAGCACCCGAGAGAATGGCAACTCCCGAGTGCTCGGAAAACCCTTTGAGGCGCAACGCCAGCTCGGTCAGCGATGCCGTGATGTCGCCTGCCCGTTCCCGGCGCGAGCGCCGAGTAACGACATCGCGAATGCGCGCATAGGCGGCAGCACCGCGTGCCACAGCATGCTCGCGCGCTTCCAGAACGAGGAACGCCGCCATGCTCCCGGCAATGAGGCCGCCGCTTGCATCACGGCGCTGCCACACCGGCCGATAGGGCCTCCGCCACAGATTGCCGCCAAGCTCGTAGGAGAGCAGCAAATCCTCACGCTCCGCATTGAGCGCGCCGCCCACCAGCGCAATGTCGGACTGATTGGCGGCGATGCGGCGCACCGCGTTCTCAATCGCCGATACGCCTGCGATCTCCTCACCTTTCAGCGTCCGCGAAGAGCCCGTGACTTTGTGAACGATCTGAATGTTGCCGGCGAGCAGGTTCGACAACTCACCCAGATAGAGCGTCGGCCGAACTCCCGTCATCAGCAGCTCGTTGAGCTTGGCACCAGCCTGGGACGCAGCAAGCGGCGCAATCGTCTCGCAAATACGGCCGTCGAGCGCCTCGTCTCGCTCGCCGTTGCCGGCGGCAACGAGCAAGTCCATGCGATCGAGAATCTGTTCGTTTCCCGCCAATCCCGCGTCTTCCAACGCGCACCCTGCTGCATAGACACCGATGCGCTGCCACACACCCATTTGTTTGAGATCGGCCTTGCTCTTGACGAGGCGGCCGACATCCACCGCAGCCAGTGGATGCACGGGATAGGGAGGAAACCGCGATTCATCGACGGCGACCGCGATTGGCGTCGCATGCGTGAGCGCCTGCCAATGCGCCGTCGCGCCATCGCCGAGACAGGACACGATGCCAAGGCCTGTAACCCAAACCTGGCGTTCTGCAGCCATCCCGCGGTTCAATCCTTTTCGATGAATCCCAGCCGCGCGCCTTCGCTTCGCACATGCTGCTGGAGCGCAGGCGCCGGAAACGCTACGAGCCTGAACATCAATTGCGCATCACAAACCGCCGTATCGCCGCGCGTAATCTGCGCACTCGTTACCGCGTAGCCTGAACCTGCGTGCATGCGCTTGGCCGTGATGTCGAGGGTATCGCCGGGTCGCACGAAGTTGCGGAAATTCGCCGACTTGGCGTTGGCAAAGAACGGCATGCGCGCAAATCCATCGAGCGCCAGCAGAAGATAGCCAGAGGCTTGCGCCATGGTCTCGAGCAGCAACACGCCGGGCACCAGCGGATAACCGGGAAAATGTCCTTCGAACACGGGGCTCGCCTCGGGAACCAATGCGCGCGCCGCAATCGTTCCCGCCTCGCGATCGATGCCGGCAACGGCATCCAACATCTGAAAATACTCAAGCCGCACGGATTTACCCGGTTGCGAATCTCGCCGTTCTCTTAACGAGAGGCACTCCAGGCGAACGTCGCGATCGCAGGGAGCACCGGCGGCGATATGTTGAGCGCACATGTCACATGCGCAAAAATTCAAACTGGCGGAGCATAAGAGGACAATGACTGCGCCAGGCAAGCTCAACTCCACGCAGCGCCCTTGCTTCAGGCAGCCGCTTTGGCCGAGACCAGCTTGTCGATATGCCCACAAAGGTTTCCGACGACGAAATATTCGTCCGACTCGACCTGCCCCTCGTTGACCTTCTGCATCCAGTCCTCGATCGGCATCTGGATGTTGAATTTCTGATCGATCTCGAACGCAAGATCCAAGAACGCCAAGCTGTCGATGCCCAGATCGCGCATCAAATGGCTATCGGGCCTTATGGTGTCTCGAGCGACATCCGTATTCGAAGCCAAAATGTCGGCGACCGTTTCGAAGGTGGAAGCCATGTCTGGATCTCCCCAATGTTCCCTGCGCGGTGCCCCTTCGCTATCAAGGTGGTCGGGTGGCCGAATTGACGGAAGTCAAACAGCGTGGGCGTTGTTGCGACTACTCACGGACACCGTGAACAACGCCAACGACCAATCCCCGTTTGTCCGCGAACTCCTGGCTGGCGCTGATGTCGGAACATGAACAACTGCCGCCCGATCGCCTCGACCAGTTGCAGGTCGGGCAAAGCGAGGCCGTGACGCGAACGATTTCGGCCGAGGATGTTGCCGCTTTCGCGCGATTGTCGGGTGACTACAATGCGCTGCATGTCGATGACGAGTTTGCCGCGCGCACCGAGTTCGGCCATCGCGTCGTGCACGGCTTTCTGCATGCCAGCCTGCTTTCCAAATTGATCGGCATGCACTTGCCGGGACGTGGCGCTCTCTACCTTTCACAATCGATTGATTTCAGCTCCCCAGTGTTTATTGGCGACACAGTGGAAGCGCGCGGAACGATCGAGAAGATCCACCGTGATACTCGGATCGTCGATATCGATACCGCCATTCGCAATCAGCGCGGCGAACTCGTGCTGCGCGGCAAGGCGCGCGCCAAGGTATTGCGATTGCCGCAGCCACCGGAGAAACAGCAGGAAATGCCGGCGGCAAGCACCGGCCGCCTGCTCCAAGGAAAAGCCATACTAGTCACCGGCGCTTCGCGCGGCATCGGCCGGGCGACAGCCCGCCTGCTGGCGCAGCACGGAGCACACGTCTGGGCCAATTATTTCAACAGTCAGTCTGCCGCGGCAGCTCTGCGCGACGAAATCCACCACGAGGGCGGTTCATGCGAGATCATCCGCGCGGATGTGACGCAGCCCGAAGCCGTCGCCGACATGGTGCAGCAGATCGGCCGCGCTGGTGCGCTCGATGGGCTCGTCAACAATGCCGGGCCGCGCATCCATTCAGCCGCCTTCGACAAGACCGGATGGTCCGACATGGCTTCGGCCTACACGGCCATCGTAGGCAGCGCATTTCATCTGACACAGGCCGCGCTCCCTCTGCTGCGCACGAGCCAAGGCGCGATCGTCACCGTGCTGACCTCGGCAAGCCTGCAACGCACCGCCTACAACTGGTTGCCCTATGTTGCCGCAAAGAGCGCGCTGCATGCGATGATGAAGAATCTCGCGCAAGAGGTCGGCCCCGCCGGGATCACGGTCAACATGGTGTCGCCTTCCCTCGTCGATACCGATCTGGTCGCCGGCACGCCCGATCGCGTTCGCCAGATAATGATCGGTCGCACTCCCTTGCGGCGACTTGCAACCGTCGACGACGTCGCCGGCGCCATTCTCATGTTGCTGTCACCCTATGCGCGCTTCGTCACCGGCGAGAACCTGCTGGTGACGGGCGGCGACATCATGATCTAGGAGCTTTGGCGATGTCCTCGAAAGTTCGCCCCGCTCCCGATGCCACCCACGCCGCGGTCGCTGCGGTCGCAAGCAGCGCACATGATGTTCTTGCCGGCCTTCTCAACGCTGTTATCGAGGTTGCGCCCGAACTCGTTCGCCAGAACAATCTAATTGCCGCTGCCGATTGGCGTCTCGCAACGGGTGCGCAGATTTCGCGCCTCGTCGAACGCTTCGAGCAACATGGCAGATCGATGCCGGCATGGCTCGTGCGAGACATTCTGCTTGCTGGACATGCATTGCCTGCGGAGCGGACCAATCTACCGGCCGAGTTGCATCTCCTCAACCAGCTCAATACCAACGACACCGAACCGGGCGCAGCACTTGTGGCAGAGGTTCGAGACGCTGCGCGCCATGGCGCCCTTTCCGCCGGAGTCGTCGGCAAGATGGTGGATCGCCTGATCGCCAGCGGCAATCAAGCGATCGCTTGCGAAATGGTCTTGGCACAATGGCCGGCGACGGCGCAGGCGTTGCGCCAAGTGCGACAGTATCTTCCCGAATATGTCGATGCGCTGCCGCGGCTCAAGGTACGAGTCACGGGCTTCTCGACAGTCGCCACCTTCACGCAGGCGCTGCTACCGGCATTCGCAGCGCGTGGCGTGCACATCGAAGCGAGCGAAGCGGCGTTTGCCACAGTGATAGCCGAATTGCTGTCGCCTCGTCTGGATACGGATGCGCTTTTCATCGTGCTCGATGCGATGACGCTGATCGAAGAAGAGTGGCGCGAGGGCATCGACGCGCACGCGTCGTTGTTCGAAGCTCGCCTCGCCTCGCTGATCGACGCCATCGGCCGTTATGCGCAATCCGGCGGCAAGTCACTCTTGATCAATACGCTGGCTGCCGACGCCGGCCCAGCACTCGGCCACATCGATGCCGCCCATCCAGCCGGCCGCGCCAACTTGATCCGTCGCACCAACGCCGCACTTGCCGAAGCTGCCCAGCTCCACGACAACATCCAGCTGATCGACGCCGACAACGCGTTTTCCCAAATCGCGCCCGACCAGCGGATCGACAGGCGCATGTGGTTCTATGGCCGCATGGCCTATAGCGATGCCGCCAACCGTGCCCTGGCCAGTGCCTATGCGACGGCATGGGCGGGCCGCACGGCCAAACCCGTCAAGGTGATCGCGCTTGATTTCGACAACACACTGTGGGGCGGTGTCTTCGGTGACGACGGCATTGACAAGCTCGCGTGCGGCGACGACGCCCCCGGAAATTCCTTCAAGGCATTTCAGGCCGAGTGCCTGCGTCTCAAGGCCCAGGGCAATCTTCTCGTCGGCGTGAGCAAGAACAACGCTGATGCCATCGATGTCTTTGAGAAGCATCCGGGCATGTTGCTGAAGACCAGCGATTTCGCGGCGACAGCCATCGACTGGCAGCCCAAGCCTGACAACATCCGCCGTCTCGCCGCGGATTTGAATCTCGGCGTCGACAGTTTCCTGTTTCTTGACGATAGCCCGCACGAGCGCGAAGCGATGCGGCGCATGTGTCCCGACGTGCGCGTTCCCGAAATGCCCGTCGACCCGGCGCTGCGGCCGTCCTGGCTGCGAACGCTGACAGCCACATGGCCGTTGCGGTTGACGAGCGAGGACGCCGAACGCTCTCAAATGTACGCCGCCGAACGTCAGGCGCGCACGCTGCGAGACAGCGCCGCCAGCTACGACGATTATTTGCGCGAGCTCGAACAGAAGCTGGTCGTAGCGCCGTTGAACTCCACGACATTGCCGCGCATCGCCCAGCTGCACGAGCGCACCAATCAATTCAATCTGACGACGCGGCGCTTCACGCAAACCGAGCTATCGACGTTCATGGCCGATCCGAAGCATGCTGTCGTGCTCACTGGAACTGCGTCCGATCGCTTCGGCGATCATGGTATCGTCATCGCTGCCGTTGTTCGCATCGATGGTGACACGGCCCAGATCGACAGCCTGTTGATGAGTTGCCGCGTCATCGCCCGGCAGGTCGAGACCGCGTTTCTCGGCGCGCTGCTGGAGCACCTGAAGGGGCGCGGCATCGCCACCGTGATCGGCCGTTTCATTCCCACCACCAAGAATGGCATGGTGAAAGACTTCTTTTCCGCGCACGGATTTCAACCTGCCGCTGGCGACGGGCAAACCTCCACGACGTGGACATGGCAGATGGGCCAAGACCCGCTGCCAGCCTCCGCGTTCGTCGCAGTTGAATGGAGCACGACATGACATCCGCCGTCACCCCCGACATGAGCCAGAGCGTGCGTCCGCAGATCGGCGACATATTCGCTGAAGTGTTCCAGCATGAAGGGCCGCTCACGCCTGCAACCTCGCCCGAGGATGTTGCACGGTGGGATTCGCTGCGCCATGTCGCCCTGATCTCGATGATCGAAGAGACGTTCGGCATTACGCTCAGCATGGACGAGATGATGGAGATCCGCTGCGTCGGCGACATCGAGCGGCTTCTCACGCGCCACGGCGCTTGAAGCGGTTCTGGCTGCTACCAGTCCCGCATCGCCTACGTTCATGCAAAGGCCACGGCGTAGATCGGAGGCAACGTGTGGGAGATGAGCGCCCAGCTCTCGCCTTCGTCCTCACTCACCCACAGCCCGCCCGTGGTCGAGCCGAACGCCAGACGGCGGCCATCTGCATCTAGCGCCAAGGCGTGCCGGTAGACGACGTCGTAGGCGTGCTCCTGAGGCAACCCGCGCGAAAGCACCTCGAACGTGCGTCCGCCATCGCGCGTGCGTGAGACGACCAGCCGGCCGGCGACGGGTATGCGCTTCTCGTCCTTTATTTCCGGCACGAACCAGGCAGTGTCGGGATCGCGCGGATGGACGACGACGCCAAAGCCAAATGCGGATGGCGCCGCATTTGAAATCTCCGTGAAGTTCCGCCCTTCGTCGGACGAGACGAAAATGCCGTTGTGATGCTGGATCCACATGCGTTCGGGACGAGCCGGACATTGCACCAGACGATGAACATCCTGGGCGATTGGATCGTGCGTCAGCTCGGGCGGCACATGGTCGGCGCGCATGCCTTGGCCGCGCTGCTCCCAGCTCTCACCTCCATCGCGCGTGTGCCATAAGCCGCCAGTCGAAACCGCGATCGTGACGTTGCGCGCGTCGCGCGGGTCGACGCAAATCGAGTGCAGCCCAGGCAGATCCGCGCCGCCGCCCATCCATTTCTGTCGCAGCGGATGGTCCCACAGCGCGCGCACCATCTGCCAGCTTTCGCCGTGATCGCTGGATTTGAAGAGACCGCCCGGAATTGTGCCGCACCACAGCACTCCCGGCTCATCGGCGCCTCCCGCCTCCAGCGCCCACACGCGCACCGTCGACCACGGCAGCGGGCGGCCCCACATGTCGAATTCCTCGTGGCCCTCCGGCTTCTCGGGATAAACAGGCGCCGCGATCTCCTCCCAGCCCTCCCCCTGCGAACGATGCAGCTTCACTCCGAAATGGCCATGGTCGAGAGCGACATATCGGCGGCCATCGCGCCGGTCTGTGAAGGTGAGGGAAACATTGTCACCCAGAAAATCCGTGCGCGAGATGGCCCATGCGCCTTCGCTGCGGCGAACCGTGAACAATCCCTTGCGGGTCGAGACCATCAGCGTGTCACTCATGATGGTATCCTTCTCTCAAATCTCAAACCTTGGCCTCAACCACCCGATAGCGCCTGGAAGACATAGACGGCGCTGTCGTCGCCAACCGGATCGCTGAGCTTGATACGGTCGCGGATGGCGACACCGTCGATGAAAATGATCATGTGCCGGCGCAGCGCGCCCTGGTCATCGAGAACATAGGAACGCGCGCGGGGATTTTCAGCGAATACCTGCTCGAGCACCTCGCGCACGGTGCGGCCGGCAACGCGCTCGGGCGGACAAGCAACGTGACGCTGGATGTTCTGGGTGAAGGCGACGCGCGGCATGCACCTGACCTCGAGCACTATCGGCTCGACGCACTCTGGCACACGCGGAGGCGCTTGGCATCCCCTGGCGATCGCTCGCGCGAGGTCGTATCAGATCATGCGCATCAAGCGATGCCCACGCTGGCGACCGGGTGCACGCTACCCGCGTCCACCCGAGTCGGCTTTACGTATCGTGGCCGCACTGCGCGGACCTTTCAACCGCGTCAGTTGATCGGCTCGATGCGCGCCGCGGTGCGCTTGTAGGCCGGTGTATGCGAGGCGGTGTCGAACTTGGCGCCCACCAGACGGTTGGCTGGCGCCTCGCCGAAGTGGAACGGATAGAAGATCGCGCCTTCGAGCGTCTTGTCCGTCACCTTCACCTTGACATCGACGGCGCCGCGCTTGGTGACGATACGAGCGCGCCCGCCGTGTTTCAGGTTGTAGCGCCGCGCGTCCTCGGGATGCACCTCAACCTCGCCCTCTGGCTTCATGTGTTCGAGCCCGAGCGAGCGCCGCGTCATGGTGCCAGTGTGATAGTGCTCGAGCAGACGGCCGGTGTTGAGGTTCAACGGATAGGCGTCGTCCGTCAGGTCGGAGTCGGAGTCCTGCTGATTGACGATCGAAAATGTCGCCTTGCCGGTCGGCGTCGGGAAGCTTTCCGCGTAGAGGAAGCGAGTTCCCGGATGCGACGTATCGAGGCACGGCCACTGCAGGCCGCCGTTGCCGAGCCGCTCATGCAGCATGCCGGCATAGGAGGGAACGAGCGAGGCAATCTCTTCCATGATCGCAGCGGGCGAGGAATAAGACATCGGATAGCCCATCGCGGTCGAGATTTCGCACACCACCTGCCAGTCGGGGCGCGCCTCACCCGGAGGTGGCACCGCCGGACGCACCAACTGCACGCGGCGCTCGGTGTTGGTGAAGGTGCCATCCTTTTCCGCGAAGCTCGCTACCGGCAGCACCACATCCGCCAATACGGCCGTCTCCGAAAGGAACATGTCCTGGACGACAAGGAAGTCGAGACTGCGCAAGCCGTGCTCCACCTCGGCAATATCGGGGCTCGACCCCATCGGGTTCTCGCCCATGATGTACATGCCACGAATATCGCCGTGCACCGCGCCTTCCTCGAGCTGGACGACGGTAAGGAACTTGTTGTCGGGCATCGGCACGCCCCACGCCTTCTCGAACTTGGCGCGATCCTTGGGGTCGGTGATCGAATGGTACCCCGGCAGCGCGTTGTGCTGGCCTTGCATGTCGGAAGCGCCTTGCACATTCGATTGGCCGCGCAGCGGAATGAACCCCGTGCCCGGCTTGCCGACGTGGCCCGTCAGTATCGAAAGATTGGCCATCGCCAGAGCGCCGTCGACGCCGGTCAGATGCTGGGTGATACCCATGCCCCACAGCAGCATGCCACGCTCGGCCTGCCCGTAGATCAACGCCGCCTGTCGGATGCGTTCCGCCGGAACGCCTGACAGCTCCTCGGCGCGCTCTGGCGTATAGGGCGCGACGTTCTGCTTGAATGCCTCGAAGTCGAGCGTGCGCGCGGCGACGAATTCGAGATCGGCGAGCCCCTCGGCAATGATCACGTTCGCGATGGCATTGAGCACGGCGACATTGGTGCCAGGCTTTGGCCGCAGCCAGACATCGGCATGGTTGACCATTTCGATGCGGCGCGGATCGACGACGACGATCTTCGCACCGTCCTCGTATTTCGCCTTGAATACCTGGCTCGAGATGACCGGGTGCGTCTCGGTGGTGTTTGAACCGACGATGACGAACGCCGTCGCCAGCCGCACATCGGGCGCCGATGCCGACGGCGCGCTCGAACCAACCGCATTCTTCAGCGCCACCGCGGAGGCCATGTGGCACAGCCGGGCGCAATGATCGATGTTGTTGGTGCCGAAGGCGCAGCGCACCAGCTTCTGGAACACGTAGTTGTCTTCGTTGGTGGCTCGCGCCGATGTGATGCCGGCGAGCGAATGCGGTCCGTGCTTGGCCTTGATCTCGTTGAAGCGGCGGCCGACCAGCGCGATCGCCTCATCCCAGCTCGCTTCCTCGAGCGCACCACCCTTGCCGCCGCGGCGGATCAGCGGTTTGGTCAGGCGGTCGGGATGGTGGATGAAGTCCATGCCGAAGCGGCCCTTGACGCACAGGTTGCCGATGTTGGCATCCGACGTGTGCGATGGGTTGACGGCGACCACGCGGTCGCCTTCTGTCTCGAGCTCGATGGCGCATCCAACGCCGCAGTAGCCGCAAGTGGTCGTGGTCTTCTTGCGCAGATGCTTGGGCAGCGTTCCCTTGTCGCTCAGGTCCTTCAACGCGCCGGTGGGACAGACGCCAACACACTGGCCGCAGTTGTTGCATTCGGTATCGCGGAAATTATTGGTGCCGCTGACCAACGCCGGATATCCGGCCGCATCCTCGGTGTAGACGGCGCGATGCTGCACCTCGTTGCAGATGCGCACGCACTGCATGCACTTGATGCACT
>CAZLHQ010000026.1:0-27824 GCA_964559355.1 uncultured Hyphomicrobiaceae bacterium | reverse complement strand
AAAACAAAGGTCTAGAGCCGTTCCGCGATTCCATCAAAACCGGAACGGCTCTAGCCGCGCTGAGAAATATCGTTATTCGCAATTGTCGAACGGGCTCAGGCAGCCTATCCCGCGACCGAACTTCAACCGCAGATCCCGGCTTAAGCTGTGTCTGCTGTTCGGCAGGTCTGGCAACCGTGCTCAGGCGGCGTGCGAGGTCGCAGGCGAGGTCAGCACCACGCGCAACGTTTCCGCGTCCGGGGCCGAGCGGAGCCGCTCCAACATTGCCGGATCGCGAACCAGCCGCGAAATGCGCGCCAGCGCCTTCAGGTGGTCGCCGCTCGCATGCTCCGGCGCCAGCAAGAGGAACACGAGGTCGACCGGCTCGTTGTCGTGCGACTCGAAATCGATCGGCGTTTCCAGCCGCGCGAACAGGCAGATGATCGACTTCAGCGAACGAAACTTTACGTGTGGGATGGCGATGCCGCGCCCCAGCCCGGTCGAGCCGAGCCGTTCCCGCTGCAACAGCGTGTCGAAGATTTCGCGCTGCTCTATGCCGCTGACTTCTGCGGCGCGCTGCGCGAGTTCCTGCAAGGCCTGCTTCTTGCTCTTGGCCTTGAGCGAGGCGATGACCCCGTCGGGTGCAAGTAGATCACCAAGATCCATTGATCGAGTCCCACCCAATTAGATCTAGCCGGCAACGCGATCGGCCGTATTCCGTCCGTCAGTTCCGGCGCGTGGACTGCAAGACACGAACTCGTGCCACCTACTGCAACAACTTCCGACGCACGCACGGTGCACATCGTCGACGGCGGCCGGGCCCACCCGGCATCCAGCCCGTTCCAAAGTCGCCGCTTGCCGCCTCGTCGGTGGCTCAATGCGGCGAATATGTCAACTCAAGAACCATGCCAGGGATGCGGCAACTGACCGCCGTCAGCCCTTGTGCACTTGACTTGTGCCGTTCACCATTCCGGCCTCCTGCTCGGCAGGGTCGATCCAGCCGACGTGCCCATCGCGGCGTCTATACACCACATTTAGGCCGCCGTGCGCGGCATTTCGGAAGACCAGGAACTGGTTTTCCGAAAGGTCGAGATGCATGACGGCCGCGCTGACGGTCAGCTCGCGAATGCCGCGCTCAGCCTCGGCGATGATGACCGGGTGCTCGGCGTGCGGCTCTGCGTCATCTTCTTCGGAAATGCGGACGGTATAGTCCCGCGCCAGCATTTCGCCCGCCAAAGTGTCATTATCGCGGCCATTGTGATGATTTTTCAGGCGCCGCTTGTACCGCCGCACGCGCTTTTCGAGGCGCTCGACGGCGGCATCTGCACTGCCATAGGCGTCGGAGCCATCGCCGTGCGCCTCAACCTGCAGGCCGGTCCTCAGGCGGATCGAGCAATTGGTTCTAAATCCAGCCTTCTCCTTCTCAAGCCGGACATGACCCGATATTTCCGGGCCAATGTACTTCTCGAGCACGGTGGAAATCTTACTGAGGATGTAGGATTTATAGGCTTCGCCTGCGTCGACGTTCTTACCAGTGACTTGAATAGTCATATGTCGCCCTGCGCGTCTCTTGTGTTTGTCTGCAATGGGGGCGGCGGTTTGATCCGCGGTTTCCGGCCTTGCCGCACGGATTTTCACCGTGGTTTCGGGCCATTCGGATGCCGCCGTCACATGACGAAACTCCCGACGATGGGCCGTGCCGGAGCGCGCTTCGGCACGTTTATGAACGGTAGATCGGGCCGCAATCGCTGTCAAATCGTCCGCAACCTCTCCTCACTCAACTTTTTAGTCGGCCCATTGCGGTGCATCGCCGACGTTCGCCGCAAATTCGGCCAGCCGGCGCAACTCCGCTCAGGTTTTTGCCAGACGCTCCGACATCTCCTTTTCCCGGCGGCGCTGGACGGAGGAGGGGATGCGCATGGCTTCGCGATATTTGGCCACCGTGCGACGGGCAATGTCGATGCCATCACCCTTGAGGCGTTCGACGATCTTGTCGTCGGACAGCACGCTGTGGGCGGCTTCGGCATCGATCAATTGCTTGATGCGGAAACGAACCGCTTCAGAGGAATGGGCCTCGCCATCCTCGGAGTTCGCAATCGACGAGGTGAAGAAATACTTGAGCTCGAAGATGCCGCGCTGGCAGGAGAGATATTTGTTCGACGTGACGCGCGACACGGTCGATTCGTGCATCTGAATGGCGTCGGCGACGGTCTTCAGGTTGAGCGGGCGCAGATACTGCACGCCATGAGTGAAGAAGCCATCCTGCTGGCGCACGATCTCCTCAGCCACGCGCAAAATGGTGCGGGCGCGCTGATCGAGGCTTTTCACCAGCCAGTTGGCGGTCTGCAGGCACTCCAGCAGATAGCCCTTATCCTGGTCGGAGGCGGTCTTGGTGGAAACCCGCGTGTAGTAAGAGCGGTTGACGAGCACGCGCGGCAGCGTCTCCGAGTTGAGCTCGACCAGCCAGCTGCCGTCCTGCGCGGCGCGCACGAACACGTCGGGCACCACCGGCTGCATCTGCACCGAGCCGAAGCCGAGCCCCGGCTTGGGATTGAGCGACTTGATCTCCTGGATCATCTCGCCCAGCTCTTCCATGTCGCAGCCGACCGCGCGGCGCAGCGCCGCCAGATCGCGCTTGGCGAGCAATTGGAGGTTATCGAGCAGGGCCGCAATCATCGGGTCGAAGCGATTTTGCTCCTTCAACTGCAGCGCCAGGCATTCGGCCAGTGAGCGGGCGCACACGCCTGCGGGGTCAAGCGTTTGCAGCTTGGCAAGAACGCCTTCGATCATCGCGTCGCTGGCGCCGAGCTTCTCCGACAGTTGTGTAATATCGGCAGAGATGTAGCCGGCTTCATCGACGAGATCGACCAGGTACTGGCCGATCAGCCGCTCAGCCGGCGTGGTGAGGACCAGCGGCAATTGCGCCGTCAAGTGGTCCTTCAAGCTGATGTCGGCAGCGACGTAGGATTCGAGGTTTGAGTCTTCATCGTTGAAGCTGTGGTCGCGCGTCTTCAGCCCTGACCAGCTGCCCGCCGATTGGTCGGGCCCCAGATCGCTGCCGGTCGTGTCGGGATAGACGTTTTCGTATTCGGTGTCGAAAGCGCTGACCGGGTCGGCCGACGTCTTGGCCATGTCGAGCCAAGGCTCGTCGGTGCCCCCGCCGTTGTCGCCTTGAGCCGCATCCTGAGATCCGCCATCGCCGCCGCTGGCGTCAGCGTCGCCGCCGGCATCCTCGCGCCGCTCGTACACGTCGCCTTCCGCGCGCTCGGCCGCCGGCTCTGCAGCCTGCTCCGCGGGCTCGGCGCGCTCCAGCAGGGGATTGCGCTCGATTTCGGTTTCGACGAACTGCGACAGCTCCATGTTGGACAATTGAAGCAGACGGATTGCCTGCTGCAGTTGGGGTGTCATCACCAACTGCTGGCTCTGTCTCAGCTCTAGCTTTGTTGTGAGAGCCATCCCCTGGGCCTTTGCGCCGCCTAACCTTCTGCGGTCAGGTATAATCAACGCCCGTTAACGAACATATCCCCCAGATAGACTCGCCGCACGTCTTCGTTGGCTATGATTTCCTGCGGGTTACCGTGTGTCAGAACATGACCATCGTAAATGATGTAGGCGCGGTCGATCAGGGCAAGCGTCTCTCGCACGTTGTGATCGGTGATGAGAACGCCGATACCGCGATCGGTCAAGTGGCGCACCAGATGTTGAATATCGCCGACTGCAATCGGGTCGATACCGGCAAATGGTTCGTCCAGCAACATGAACGACGGGTTGGAGGCGAGGGCCCGAGCGATCTCGCAACGCCGCCGTTCGCCACCCGACAGGGCGATCGAGGGTGACTTGCGCAACCGCGTGATCTGAAACTCTTCCAGCAGGCTTTCGAGCTTTTCCTTGCGCTTGCGGCGATCGGGCTCGGCGATCTCGAGCACCGACATGATGTTCTGCTCGACCGTTAGTCCACGGAATATCGAGGCTTCCTGCGGCAGATAGCCGATGCCGAGCCTGGCCCGCTGATACATGGGCATGCGGGTGACATCGACACCATCGAGCGTGATGACGCCGTCGTCGGCGGGCACGAGGCCGGTGATCATGTAGAATACGGTGGTCTTGCCGGCGCCGTTGGGGCCGAGCAGGCCGATCGATTCTCCGCGCCCCACCGTCAGGCTGACGCCGCGGACCACGGTGCGCTTCTTGTAGGCCTTCTTCACACCATGGATCGACAGATAGCCGGGCCCGTCGATCGCGTCGTCGTAGAACTCGCTGACCTCGTAGTCTGTCGAAGGTGCCGGCACATTCGGGTTTTGCACGGCAAGCGCGGAGACCGCTTTCTGGCTTGCCGCCGACTGAGCCGGGGAGGACTTGTTGAACAACTTCTTGAGCACATTGCTCCCCATCGCAGGCCGCCGACTTCCAAGGCGACGTCCAAGTCGTGATTGGCCCCTACTTGCACTAGTATCCCTCAGTTTCCGAATGGTCGCTGAGAGACGGTCTCGAGCTCGCCAGCCATTCGGAAACGGGATGATCGTGTCAATTTCCTTGCGCTGGTGTCGCTGGTTCCGACGTCGTTGATTGCCAGCTGCTTGTATCTGCTGCGGGCGAGCCGGGCTTCTTCACCTTGACGCCCAATGCCGTTCCCGCCGCTGTCGCTGCACCCGCTGCTTTCTCCTTGAGCTGCTTGGGATAGAAGATAGCACTCGGCCGCGAGGGTTGCTGGTGTGCCTGCCAGCCGCTGCCGGGCTTTTCTTCGGCAACTTGCGGGGCAGCCGCGTTGTCCGACTTGATGACGCTTTCGCCGCTCGTCAGGTCGATCAACAAGCGCGTGCCGCGAACGACGTTGCGTCCTTGGCTCAGCAGCACCTCGCCGCCAAGCGTCACGGTATTGGCCGGAACATCGAAGTCGGCCCAGTCGCCGGTGGCGCTTTGTCCATTTTTCGAGGTCACGACGACCTTTCCGGTGGCCTTCAAGCGAGTCAGTTTTGCGGCCGGCTGCGGCGTGCGCTCGGCTGTCGCCGTGTTGCCGGCTTCCGGCTGCCCGCCAGCGAGGTTGCCTAATCCCGCCGAGCCGGAATAGTGCGCGGTCAGTTCGGCGGTGCGGACCTTGAAATCACCTTGCTGAGCTTGCACGTCGCCATGAAATACCGCGATCTTCTTCGCGTCGATCATTTCGAGCCGATCGGCGGCAATGTCGACGGGAGCATTGGGGTCGGTGCGGAAGCTCGACATGCCGGTGAAGCCACCGGCCGTTGCGTTGTCTGCTGCGGCGGCTGTGGGCTTAGCGGATGTCTTTGCGGCATTCTGCACGAAATGCGCGGCGATGCGGCCTGGGCCGGCATTGCCCGACGCCGGCGCCGTCAGTTCGGAGCGACCTGCTTTCTGATCGAGAAGAAGGCGTTTGCCGCGCAGCACATTCTGACCCTGAGTGAGCACGACGTTGCCGGTCAGCAGCGCTGTTTGCGCGGAGTTGTGGAATTCCGCATGATCGCCCGTCGCCCGCCGGTCCGCACCCTGCGTGAGCACAACGTCGCCATCGAGCGTTGCGGTGTCCTTGGCGTCGTCGAAGCCGGCGGTTTGGCCAGTGACGCGCGTATCGGGCGCGCGTGTGATGACGACCCCTCCCTCGAGCGTGGCGCGCTGGCCTGCGGCATCGAACGAGGCGGTCTGCCCAGTGATGCGCGTTGCCGGCGCCTGTGTGATATCGACGGGGGATGCCGCGACAATCGACGTGATCTTGGCGGCGCCCGCTGCCGTGCCCGATGCCGCCTCCTGTGCCGAGGCGGTTGCCGGTTGCGCGGCGCCCTTATCCGTATCTGCACCTCCGGCCAGTCCTGCAGAGGGAGCGCCATCGTAGGCGACACGCAATTCCGGCGTCGTCATGGTCGCGTCGCCCTGCGTCACGCGGACGTTGCCAATGAAGATCGCGGTCTTCTTGATGTCGTCGATATCGAGCCGGTCGCAGGTGATGTCGATGGGCCCCTTGCTCGACGAAAACAGCCGCATCGACGCCGCGCCGTCGGTGCCGTTGGCGATGTCGGCCGGCGTGGCCTCGTTCTGGGGAACGGTCGTGGTCGCGGTTTTCGTGGCGGGTGGCGTCAGCCGCGTGGTGACGCTGCCGGTGAAGGAGATTTCCTTCGACTTCTGCTTGATCTCGAGCGCCTTGGCCGTGATGGTCGCTGTCGGATTGCCGACTTTCACCGGCGCATTCGACGAAATGATGCTGGTCTTCGGATTGATGTCGACGGTTGAGAGCTCCGCCCACCCTCCAGTCGACGAGGTAATCTTGACGTTATTGCGCAGCCCGAAAATCTCGCTTTCGGATTGGTAATACCCCGCGTCAGATACCAGAAGGACGGTCGACTTGTCGGGTCGCGTCAATGAGCCCGAGACGGTGTTGATGTCGATCTGACCGGTCACATTGGGGTTCTGCTGGGCTATCTTTGCTTCCACCACATAGGCGCCGCCGTCTTTCGTGAAGCCACGGTAGCGCGGGTTGTTCATGGCGAGGTTCGCAGGCACGATCTTCGGCAATGCCTTGCGCACGATCTTGGAGCCGATGCCGGACACTGCGATCATGGTGGTGGCGTAATAGCCCGCGATCGCCAACGCTCCGAGCGGCAGAGCGATGCGAAGCACTCTCACAAGGCGCGAATGTCGCTTGGCGCTACGCACGCTTTTCGAGCGGTCGGCGACCTTCGTCAGCGCACGCCCATTGCTGGCGCGGCGACCTTGGGTGCCGTCGAATTCGCTCGCAGTTTGCATAGGAAGCTGGGTCTTGCCGCGCGTTTACGTTTCACTTGCCGGAATGGTCCGGACGTTCGCGCTCAAATTGGGTGATATTGGGACCGATGGCAATTGCCCGAAGGCATCTACAATCTTGGCTCGCCGCGCTCAGAGCCTGTCGGTGTCTATGAATTGCCGTTTTGAAACAGAGCCATAGAGAAGACTGCAACAGTGTGGCCGCAGTTCCTCTTGGGGTGTGGGTTGTCGGCGCGCAGACCACCTCAACGTGTGTGTGGTGGTTCCACATGTCACCCCAGGTCGTCGCCGCGCCGCGCGGGTTGGGTCGGCGAAACGAATCATCCAATGGCAGCGGCGATGCCAAGGTCGCCAGCGCGGCAGACGCCTCCTGCAGTTGCCGACTCAGGCGTTCGCCCCTAATGGGAAAAGATGTCCATGTCCTCGAACCCCGCCAGATCGAGTGCCGCGCGCGTCGGCAGGAAATCGAACGCGGCTTGCGCCAGCGCCGTGCGTCCCTCACGGTCCAGCTTCTTGTCGAGCCGTGCCTTCAACGCATGCAGGTGCAGCACGTCTGAGGCGGCATAGGCGAGTTGCTGGTCGGAAAGCTCGCTTGCGGCCCAGTCGGAGCTTTGCTGCTGCTTGGAGAGCTCGACACCGATCAGCTCTTGCGTGAGGTCCTTCAGTCCGTGACGGTCGGTATAAGTGCGGACCAGTTTGGAGGCGATCTTGGTGCAATAGATCGGTGCCACCTTGGCGTCGAGATATTTGGCGAGCACGGCCACATCGAAACGGGCGAAGTGAAAGATCTTCAAGACCTTCGGATCTTCAAGCAGGGCCTTCAGGTTCGGCGCGGCATAGCTGGTGCCATCGAACTGCACCAGATGCGCGCGGCCGTCTCCGGCTGAGAGTTGCACCAGGCACAGTCGGTCGCGATGCGGCCGCAGGCCAAGCGTCTCGGTGTCGATGGCAATCGATCCGCCCAGGTCGAGGTTCGCCGGCAGATCGCCGCGATGCAGCTTGATCTCGTGTGTCGTCATGGCGCGCGAGCCCTTTGACCGGATGTCAGCAATCAGGGTGGTGTGGCGGAGGTGTAGTGGCTGGGGCCGGGGGCGTCAATTGCGCACGGGCACGCGGCTGCCTCTCACCCGACCCGTGCTCACAGGCGTGCGGCGATCGTGTCCCGATCAGGCCTTGCCGTTATCCGAGCGACGGCGGCTCATGAACTGCGGCAGGTCGGTGATATTGCTTGGCGACAGAATGCGGCGCACGCGGTTCCAGTCGCCGGCTTCCGACAGATCGGAATGGCTCATCGCCAGGTTGACTTGCCGCAGCTGCTCGAGCAGCACATGCTCGCCGGGCTGCTGGCCGTCGTCGGGTCCCGCCGCTTGCTCCAGCTCATCGATGAGGAAGCGGACGAGGCCGGTTTCGGGAAACAGCATCAACGCCGGCAGCGCCTCGCGAATGTGATTATCGCAAGCGTCGAGCAGGTTGATTTTGCGCTGGTCGCCACCGGCGCCGTTCTTCAGCGAAACATAAGTGGCGTCCAAAACCTTTTCCTGCTCGCTCTGATAGTGACGCAGCAGGTGGCCGAGTTCGCCGTTGAGCCCGGCCTGGCGCTGCAGTTCCCGCCAAACGCTGATGGCGGCTTCCTGCACACCCTCGCCGCTGAAACGGGCGGCGACCGTGCGGCTGTTGAGGCCAAGGGATGACAGCAACTCGTCCTCGTAGAGCGCCTCAAGGTGCTCGCGCTCGTGCTGCGTCAGCGGCCCTTGTGTGAGCTGGCGCACGGGTGCGGCCACTTGCGGTGTCTTGGCGTGCGGCCGTTCGAGCTTTGGCTGTGGCTGATTAAGCGTGCCGCCATCCAGCGGTCCGCCGGCAGGCGCAGCGAGGCCCGGCAACTGCCGCGCAGCGGCGTCGATTGCGCGCGGGCTTGCCGCCGAGATCAGCGCGATCGTCTTATACAACTGACCGTGGATGAAATAGAGATCGCGGGCGGGGTCCTTCTCGGCGTGCTGCACGTACTGGAGCGTGGCGCCGGCATTGAGCACCTTGCGCACGATCGCCTGTTCGACCGTGGCCACTTCGCCGAGCTTGATCTGCGATGAGAAGCCGTGCGCCTCGTTGATCGGCGTCATGTTGCTCAGGAAAATCTCTGCGTTGCGGGCGATATCGGGCTGCAATGCCACCGTCACCACCTGCTTCAGTTCCGACAGGCGGACGTTCTCCTTGTTGCTCTCGAACGAGCGTTTGGCGACCGTCGACAGGAATTCGAACAGCTCCGGCCGCACCAGATAGCGCTCCGGCCGGTTGACGTCGCGATGCACTGCGCCAATCGTCGCCGCCGCATTGAGCAGCTTCAGCACGCGGTTGCGGTTGGGCGCCTCGTCGAGCGGCACGATCACCTCCTGGGTGAAGCCGTCGATGGGCGTTATCGGTTGCATCGCCGAAAGGACGGCATCGGCGTTGGTAAACGTGTCGGGGAGCAGCGCATTCTCGATGATGGCTTCGAGCTGCTGGGCCGAGCGGGCTTTCAGGGTCGGCACATCCGAAAGGGGCGAACGCACCGCATTGGCGCCGAACAGGCCGGACATGAAGATCAGGCTGTCGATGGCAACCGCAATGGCCAACGCCAGGTAGGCTAGGCGATTGCCATCCTGAAAGGCATTCCAGGTGACGACGAAGCGATGCGCCTTGTCGTCGCGATTGAGGTCGATGCGCGAGATTGTGGCGCCGAGCGCCGCGGCATCCTGGTTGGAAAGTCCCGAATCCTGCAGGCATCGCCGGCCGAAGCCCAACAACGCATCGGTGCCGCCGGAAACGGGCAGCTTGTCGCCGCTGGCGCAGTTGTGGGCGAAGGCGTCGAGGCCGTCGTTGAGGGCAAAGACGCGGGCAGCGGCTTCAACGGCTTGCTTGGGGTTGCAATCGATCTGGGCCGCCACATCGCGCAGCGAGGCTACCTTCATTCCGGCATTGGCGAGCGCGGTGCATTGCTGCTGGATCGAGGCCAGGGCGGCGCGATCGGGCTTCTGGCGGAAGGCCTGGCGTTCACGCTCGAGAGCCGCGACGCCGGATGACGGATCGAACTTCTCCGCGTTCTCGGTGGCATTGCCGGCTTTGGCGACGCCAATCATCTGGGAGGCCGTCTCCGCCTCGCCGCGCAGCTTGGCGAGATCGCCATCGATCTGCGCCAGCTCGGCCTTGATCTGGGTGACGCGCTTGTCGATCTGCTCGACACGGGCCGCCGGCGCCTTCAGCCGTTCGCGCGCGATCTGCAATTCGGCCTCGGCCTTTTCCTGCTCCGCCTTCGCCGCCCGCCAGAACTGTCCGCGGCCGACCTTGCCCGAGCCTTCGACGCCCTTTTCCTCGGCCAGCACCTTGGTGCGCAATTCGTCCATGCGCCGTTCGATTTCGGTGACGACGCCCTTTTGCGTGCCGGCGGTTGCGGCAGCTTCAGGCCGCTCACCCTGGATGCGTGACAATTCCTCGGTCAGTTGTTGCTTGCGTCCCTGCAGACCGGCCTGACCGCCGGTCGCGGATGCGCGCTGTTCCTCGAGCTTTGCGATGCGGCTCTTCTGCTCTTCGAGTTCCTGCGTCATCTGCGCCCGAATCTTGTCGGGTGCCTCACGCGCCAGAGCCTCTACCTTGTCGAGTTCTGCCTCGTATTGAGCCCAGGCCGGATTCTGGAACAGGGCGCGTGCCTCCTCGATCCGCCGCTTGGTGGCGAACGAGCCGATCTCGGTGACAACGCGGGCAACCTCGTTGGTGGAACGGATCTCGGCCGCGCGCTTCCTCTCCTCAGCCGGGAAGATCGTCGAGAACAACGAGTCGAAGGAGAAGAACACAGAGGTCGCCATGCAGGCCAGGAACATCAGCCACAGCATCGAGTTTTTGATGATGAGGCGTGCGCTCTGCACGTAGTTGGCGCCAACGTCGCTCTTGGTGGCGGCGATGATGAAGGCCATGACCAGCGCCGTGACGGCGCCAAACAGCGCGAAGTTCTTGATCGTTTGCGCGGTTTCGGAATCGAACCAGTTGGCCGGTGCGGCGCCGGAGCCGCCGGAGCCCTGGCCGAACCACAGCATCACGGCAGCCAGCGCCAGCACGCTGAACAGGGCGGTAACGATGAGGTCCCAGCCGCCGCTGCCGCCCGCCGAACGCATGCTCATGCCGGTGGCGAAGCTCTCGCCGATCAGCCAGGCGACAATCAGCATCACGCCCTGGATGCCGAACGTAATCATCAGAGAGAGTGTCGGCTCGCCGGTGAAATTCCGCATGCCGTCCCAAGTCGTCCAGCCTGACGCAAGCGACAGCACTAGGCCGGTGGCGCCGAGCAGGGCCAAGCGCCAGTTGCTGAAAATGGTGTCTTCGACGGTCGAGGTGAGACGGGACCAGATGCGGCGCACGAACATCGCCACCAGCGACAGGACGCCGAGAAAAATCAGGATTTGGAAAAACTGGTTCCAGGATTGCGGGCTGATGGAGCCAACCAGGTCGCGAACGGACGTCGCCATGTCCATGCTAAAAGCCTCCAGCCCCGCGCCCCGTTAAAGCGGCGGATCACCCGGCATCTGTTCAAATCTTCCAGCGCCCCTGCCGAGCGCTGCCGTCGCCACGACTGGGAGCGTATCGGACACCGAGATCCCGCAGAACCGTCGCCCGATGCCGACGCGGGTCCGCGGAATGCCTGCCGCGCCACACCGTTGCCACCAAGCTACGCACGAATGCGGCAATCCTTTGCCGAGTAGCACCGGGTGGTGGCTATTCGGCATTAAATTTGCGTCATCATGACTCAACATGAAGACGATGCAGGTCCATGCCCCGTGCCGTGAGCCTGTGGCACAGGCCAGCGGTTCACATGACAGCATAAAATTGATTTGCCGCTGATGCACGCCTTTATCGGGGCGATATCGGCCGATGGCCGGGTGGAATCGGAACGGTCCCGCGGTTGCGTTGCAGCGGTCACACGCGCTCGAACAATGCGGTGGTGCCAAGCCCGCCGATGGCGCCTTGCGCGGCGAGACCGAAGCGTGGCGCGCCTTCGCCGGCGCGGACCATTCTGGTGAACAGCCGCACCACCAGCACCGCGCCCGAGGCGCCGAAGGGATGGCCGCGGACAATAGCGCCGCCGTCTGGGTTGACGATGGCCTCGTCGAAACCGAGGCTGCTGGTGTAGGCGATGGCTTGGGCCGCGGAGCTTTCCGACAGCTCGACGATGCCGATGTCCTTGGGATTGAAGCCATTGAGCCGCTTGTAGAGTTTCTTGGTCGCCTCGATCGGCGCGTCCGCCTCTTCGGCGGGCATGACGCCCAGGCTGGCGCTCTTCAGCAGCCGCAGCGCCGGTGGTTGCCCCAGTCGCTGCCATACGTCCTGCGAGACGATCACGACCATGGCCGCGCCGTCGTGCATGGCGCTCGTGTTGGCCGGCGTCAGCGTGCCGTTCTCAGGCAAGAACGGTACGGCGTCGTCGAAATCGTCGGGCTCGGGCAGGGCAGAACTTTGATCGCGCATTTCCTCCGCGTTGCCGCGCAAAGGCACGATCTCACCAACAAACCGGCGCGCTTCCCGCGCGGCTTCGGCATTCTGATGCGTGCGCAGCGCCCACTGGTCCTGTGCCGACCGTGAAATGCCAAACCGCCGTGCCATGCTTTCGGAGGCTTCGAACGGCTGCGGCTCGTCGGCGGTGTCCGTCATCGCCGGTTCGTAGCGCAGGAATTGCGGCGTTTGGTACAGCGTGCGCGGACGCAGGATGCGCCATGGAGCCGTCGAGAGCGATTCCGCGCCGCCCGCCACGACGATCTCGGCCTCGCCAAGCGCAATTGCGCGCGCACCCGCGAGGATGGCCTCCAGCCCCGAGCCGCACTGCCGGTCGATGGTGGTGGCGGTTACCGTCTCGCCAAGGGCTGCGGCCAACGCGATGAGGCGGGCGGGATTGCCACCCTCGGTGGCATTGCCGACGATGATCTCGTCGACCTCGGCGGGCTTGATGTGGGCGTCCGCCAGCACCGCCTCCACGACGGGACCAGCCAGGGCATCGATGCGGCGGCCGCGGTGCAGCCCGCCCACACGCCCCAACGCCGTGCGCCGCGCGGCAATGATATAAGCAGAGACCTGATGCATAGGTTTTCCGGTCTCCAAGACCAAGCAGAGGCCCGCCCATCACGAGGCCTCGCACTTCGAAACGGCCCTGCACCGCATAAGGCCATGAGTGGGAAAGATATCGGGCCGCAACCCCCTTGGGGCCGGCCGCATGGCGCAATGTGGCGCGCGAATGTGGCAAACCCAGGAGACGGATGGGATTTTTTGGCGACGAATTTGTTCGCCCCGGTGCTGGGTGCCCTTCCCATGGCCGGCCGGAAAGGTGTTATAACGTCACCGTCTCCGATCCGCGTGGTGTGGTCCCGTCCCGATGAGCAAAATCCCCAGTAAGGCCGCCACGCTTCCGCGCGCCAGCGTGACTGGCGCCCGGCTGGCCGACGCCGTTTCGCGGGCGAGGTCGATTTTCGCCGAGCGCAACTTGCGCTTCACCGACTTGCGCGAACAGGTGTTCGCCGAAATCGCTGCCACCAACGGCGCGATCGGCGCCTACGATATCCTCGACCGGCTGTCCCTCAAGGGGACGCGGCTGGCGCCGATCTCGGTCTACCGGTCGATCGACGCTTTGCTGGAGGCCGGCGTCATTCATCGGCTGGAAAGCAAGAATGCCTATTTCGCCTGCCGCCGCCACGAGCATGGCAAGCAGGGCCGGCCGATCTTCCTTTCTTGTGAGCGCTGCGGCAGCGTCACCGAGGCGGAGGCGCAAAGCGTCTTCGATCTCATCAACGAGGTCGCGCGCGGCCAGGGCTTCGAGCCGCGCGTGAAGTTCGTCGAGGTTTCTGGGCTGTGCACGCGCTGCTCAGGCAAGTCTCCGCGCGGCGGGGAAAAATAGTCATGGCACAACAGACCGAGCGCGGCAGGGGGCAGCGCATGCTCTCATCGCGACCGTTTTTCGATGCGGCCGCATCTGCGCCTGTGGCCCCTTCTACGCCTGCTGCGTGCTGCGATCACGATCACCACCATGGTGCATGCCATGGCGGGGAATCCTCGCCGCGGCCGCTGCAGGACTCCGCGCTCATTTCTGCGCGCGGAATCGTTTTGTCGCGAGCCGGCCGCGTCGTCCTCGATCACGTCGACATCGACCTCAACGCTGGCGAGATCGTCACGCTGATAGGCCCGAACGGCGCCGGCAAGACGACGCTGGTGCGTGTGTTGCTCGGCATCGAGAGGGCCGAGCAGGGCCGGTTCCACCAGCGCGCCGACTTGCGCATCGGCTATGCCCCGCAGCGCTTCGACATCGATCGCGCGTTGCCGATGACGGTGATGCGCTTCCTGTCGCTTGGCCAGGAGATCGCACGCGAGCAGATCATGGCCACGCTTGCTGAGGTCGGCGCCGCCCACGTCGTCGAACGGCAGATGGCAAATCTTTCCGGCGGCGAGGGCCAACGCGTCGTGCTGGCGCGGGCACTTCTGCGGCGTCCCAACCTGCTGGTTCTGGACGAGCCGGTGCGCGGTGTCGACTATACGGGCGAGGCGGAGCTCTACAATCTGATCGGCAAGCTCAGGAGCGAGCGCGGGTTCGGCGTTCTGCTCGTCTCGCACGATCTGCATGTCGTGATGGCGGCATCCGACCGTGTCATTTGCCTCAATCGCCACGTCTGCTGCTCGGGCGTGCCGATGACCGTTGCCAAGCATCCCGAATATGTGCGCTTGTTCGGCGCCGATACCGCGCGTGCCTTCGCCGTCTACGAGCACCACCACGATCACGCGCACGATCTGGCGGGAAAGCCGGTGACGGAAGCGCCGGGTCATGACGCCGATCCACCGCAAGGGAGGGGGTGACATGCTGGAGCCCTTCTTCTTGCGCGCGCTTGCCGCTGCCATCGGCCTTGCCATCGTCGCGGCGCCGCTGGGATCGCTGGTGGTGTGGCAGCGCATGGCCTATTTCGGAGAGACGATGGCGCAGGCGAGCCTGCTTGGTGTGGCGCTGTCGTTGGCCATCCACGCCAACGTGACGCTCTCGGTGATGGTTGTCGCGATCCTGGCGGCGTTGCTGATCCTGTTGCTCGGCCGTCAGCGATTGTTGCCGCTCGATTCCGTACTGGGCCTGCTGCATCATGGCTCGCTCGCTGCCGGCGTCATTGCCACGGCTGCGCTGGCCGGACCCTCGGTCGATCTGCTGGGTTATCTCTTCGGCGACATCTTTGCAGTCACCGATGCGGATCTTGCCTGGATCTATGGCGGCGGTGCCTTGGTGCTGGCCGTCACGTACATGATCTGGCAGCCGCTGTTGCGATTGGCGGTGCACGAGGAGCTGGCGATTGCGGAAGGCGTGCCGGCTCAGCGCATCAAGGCGGTCTTCATGCTGGTGCTTGCGGTCACGATCGCGATCGCAATCAAGATTCTCGGCATCCTGCTGGTGATCGCCTTCTTGATCGTGCCGGCGGCGGCAGCCCGGCCGTTCGCGCGCACGCCAGAGCGCATGGCCCTGCTGGCGGCGGCGGTCGCGGTCGCAGGCGTATTGGCGGGGCTGGCGCTTTCGGCGCGCAGCGATGCTCCCGGTGGCCCGGCCATCGTTCTGGTGTTGGCGATCATGGCGCTGGCTTCGCTGATCGCGGCCCGCTCCAGCGAGCGCGAGGGGTGAGCCTTTCTGATCGTTGGCACCACAGTGGCGGGCCGCGTGCTATTGGAGTATTGCGGTTGGCAGTAACAACCTCACAGGGGTCTGTCCGATCATGACCGAAACGCCGACATCGCTCATCGCGCCGCGCCGCGTTGCAGTTGGCGTGCGCATCGGCAGTGTCGAGATGGGCGGCGGCCATCCCGTCGTCGTGCAATCGATGACCAATACCGATACCGCCGATATCGCCGCGACAGTGGCGCAAGTCGCGGCTCTGGCGCGGGCGGGCTCGGAACTGGTGCGCATCACGGTCGATCGCGATGAGGCGGCCAAGGCCGTTCCACGCATCGTCGAGAAGCTGCGTGCGCAGGGTGTCAACGTGCCGATCGTGGGCGATTTCCATTACATCGGCCACAAACTGCTTTCGGAAAATCCTGCCGCCGCCGAAGCGCTCGACAAGTATCGCATCAATCCTGGCAATGTCGGCTTCAAGGCCAAGCGGGATCGCCAGTTCGGCGACATCATCGAGCTGGCGCTGCGTTACGGCAAGCCGGTGCGCATCGGCGTCAACTGGGGCTCGCTCGATCAGGAGCTGTTGACCCACCTGATGGACGAGAATGCCAAGAGCGCTTCACCCAAAGACGCGCGCGAGGTGATGCATGAAGCGATCGTGCAATCTGCTTTGCTGTCGGCGGAGCGCGCCGAGGGGATGGGGTTGGGCGCCGATCGCATCGTCATCTCGGCCAAGGTCTCCGCGGTGCAAGATCTCGTCAGCGTCTACACCATGCTCGCCGCGCGCTGCCGCTATGCGCTGCATTTGGGGCTCACGGAAGCCGGCATGGGCTCCAAGGGCATCGTCGCCTCCACCGCGGCGCTCGCGGTTCTTCTGCAGCAGGGCATCGGCGATACGATCCGCGTTTCGTTGACGCCGGAACCGGGTGGTGATCGCACGCTGGAAGTGAAGGTGGCGCAGGAAATCCTGCAAACGATGGGGCTGCGTGCATTCGTGCCGATCGTGGCGGCCTGTCCTGGCTGTGGGCGCACCACCTCGACCGTGTTCCAGGAGCTCGCACGCGATGTCGAGACGATGATCCGCGAACGCATGCCGGAGTGGCGCCGCCACTATCCCGGCGTGGAGACGCTGAACCTCGCCGTGATGGGCTGTATCGTCAACGGTCCAGGTGAATCCAAGCACGCCGACATCGGCATCTCGCTGCCCGGCACGGGTGAGCAGCCTGCAGCGCCGGTGTTTATCGACGGCAAGAAGGCGATGACGTTGCGTGGCCCGCGCATCGCGGAGGAGTTCAAGCAGATCGTCGAAGATTATATTGCGCGTCGTTTTGCCCCGGGCGGCAATGCCGACACCGATGGCGCGGTAGCCGAAAGGGCGGATGTCGCGGAATAACGCGGAATAGGCGGTGCGAGCAAAAGCGCTTCCGTCATAGGCGTTATGCATACAACGCAACCCCTCGCCGGAACCTTGCCTTAATTCGCGGCGTTTATGGTTCCAGCTCTTTGGTAGAGAGGGGATACCCAATGCGTAGGATTTTTTTCGCGAGCGCGCTGGCCGCGCTCGCTAGCGCCGTTTCAACGGCCTCGGCTCAGGCCGCAGATCTTGGTCCGCCGCGGTCGATGCCGGCGCCGGAAGCCTATGTGGCGCCTACGGGAAACTTTAGCTGGCGCGGCTTTTATGCAGGTCTCAACGGCGGCTATGCCTGGGGCAGCGGCGATCCGATCATCGTCACTCAAGGCCTGACGACAGGTGCGCTCGAAGCGATCGATCCGAGCGGCTTCTTCGGCGGCGGCCAGATCGGCTACAACGCGCAGTTCGGTAGTTTCGTTCTCGGCGTCGAGGCCGATCTGCAAGGTGGCGCCATCGACGGCTCGACCAGTGGCACCGCGGGTGCGCTGGGGCCGTTCACGGCATCGAGTGAAGTCAACTGGCTGTCGACCGTGCGCGCGCGCGCCGGCCTTGCCGCTGATCGCATGTTGATCTACGCCACAGGCGGTGTTGCTTGGGCCGATATGGATTTCCGTCTGAGCGACGGCGTCAACACCTTCAGCGGCAACGACACTCTGACAGGCTATGCGGTGGGTGCGGGTGTCGAGTGGGCACTCGGCCTGAATTGGACGGCGCGCGCCGAGTATCTCTATGTCGATCTGGAAGACGCCAAGTTCAGCGGCGGCGGCACCTCAGCCTCCTTTGACAATTCCTTCCACACCATGCGCGCTGGTTTGAACTACAAGTTCTGACCCTGCATTGACGGGACATTCCGCCTGGTGCGATATGCAACGCCCGCAGCCTCAAGGCTGCGGGCGTCGTGTTTTTGCGCGTTGTCGCGCGTGCGTTCAACACGATGCGTGAAAGCGCCTGCATTGGTCTGCGCCCGGCGTTACTCTCCGCCCGCAGATTGCATGGCGAAGGAGGCTGGAGCGGCGGGGCATGGGCCAATTGAATTCGACAGCGGCATCGCTGGTACTGTTCCTGGCGGCCTATTTCTTCGTCATCTACCTGATCCACCATCGCGTGCGCGGATTCCAGACCGGTCGCGAGCACGATCTCGACGAGTACTTCGTCTCGGGCCGCGATCTTGATCTGAAGACGGCGATCGCCACGCTCGGGGCAACCGAGATCGGCCTCATCACAATCGCGTACAATGCGCAGAAAGGCTTCAACGAGGGCTTCTCCGCGTTTCATATCGGCGTCGCTGGCCTCATCGGCTGCGCCATCGTCGGGCTCACCGGCTTTGTCATCGGCCCGATTCGCAAGGCGCGCGTGCTGACGCTGCCGGAATACTATGGCCAGCGCTTCGGCCAGGATGTTCGCATCCTGGGTGCCGGCGTGATGGCGCTGGGCGGCATTCTCAACATGGGCCTGTTCGTCAAGGTGGCCTCGCTGTTCATCATCACTCTGTTGGGTGTGGAGGCCGACCCCAAGGTGGTGATCGGCTTGATGGTTGCGCTGGTGGCGGTGGCCGTCGTCTACACCGCATTCGGCGGCATGCGCTCGGTGGTTGCGACCGACGTCTTTCAATTCGTGTTGCTGACCATTGGTGTCATCGCGGCCATTGCCGCCATGCTCGGCGTCGTGCCGTTCTCGCAGGTGGTCGAGGTGGTGGGCCGGCAAAAGGGTGCGGCAGGCTTCGACCCGTTCGTCAATGCGAACTTCGGGTTCACATACGTGATGTGGATGGTGCTGGTCGCCGGTGTGGTTTCCTCAGCGATCTGGCCGACGGCGCTGACGCGCGCGCTGCTCATCAAGGAGGAGCGCGACGTCACGCGCACCTATCTCATCGCTTCGGTGATCTTCATGGGCCGCATGATTCTGCCAGCATTTCTGGGCGTCATCGCAATTGCCTACTTCGCAGGTGCGGGTGCTGGCCACGCGCAAACGCTCGCCGGCCACGGCCGCGATGCCGATCTTGTCGCAACGCCGGTGATGCTCGGCACCGCGTTGCCCGGCTGGTTCGTCGGCTTTCTCGCCGTCGCAATGTTTGCATCCTTCATGTCGACGCAGGACAGTTACCTGTTCTGCTGGTCCTCGATCATCGCGCGCGACATCCTGGGTCCGTTGACCGGGCGCACGGATGACGCGCCGTTCCAGAAGCGCGCCACCCAGATCGGCATATTGCTGATCGCGCTCTACGAGATCTATTGGGGGCTCATCTACCAGGGCGGCGAGGATATCTGGGATTATCTGGCGGTGTCGGGCTCGATCTATTTCTGCTCAGGGATCGTGCTGCTGGCCGGTGGTCTGTATTGGCCACGGGCGACACGGCGCGGTGCCATAGCGGCGCTGATCCTGGGCTTTTCAGCCACAGCGGCGCTCGGGCCAGTCAAGGCGGAGCTGGGGCTTGGCGACGTCTCGGCGCCCGTGATCGGCTTTGCGGCAATCGGGCTTTCGCTGCTCGGCTTCATCGTCGGCTCGTTGACGGAAAAGCCGGCACTCAGCTCCGCCGGTTGACGACGAAGGAGGCAGCCTCGGCGAGCGTTGCGGCGCGTGTGCCAAAGGGCGCGAGCAGGCTCACCGCCTCGCGCTCGAGTGCCGTCAGCTTGGCGCGCGCCGCTTCGGTACCCATCAGTGAAACAAGCGTCGCCTTGCCGGCGTCGGCATCCTTGGCGACGGCCTTGCCCATTTCTTCTGCCGATCCCTCGACATCGAGCAGATCGTCGGCGATCTGGAAGGCGAAGCCAAGTGTATCGCCGAAGTGCGCCAGGCGCTCACGGTCGGCGAGAGGCGCCTTGGCCAGCAGTGCGCCGGCCTCGCATGCGAAACGAATGAGCGCGCCCGTCTTCATGCTTTGCATGCGGCGCACCCGCTCGAGTGAGTTGAAATCTTCGCCAACGCCACGCTCGGCCTCCAGGTCGAGTGACTGGCCGCCGACCATGCCGGTCGCACCCGATGCCTTGGCAAGCTCGGTGATGAGCGTGGCACGCACCTCGCCATCGAGATGTGTTTCTGGCTGAGCCAGAATTTCGAACGCAAGCGTCAGCAGGCCGTCTCCGGCGAGGATCGCGGTCCACTCGTCGAATTGCCGCCACACTGTCGGCCGCCCGCGTCGCAAGGTGTCGTTGTCCATTGCCGGCAGGTCGTCGTGGGCGAGTGAATAGCAGTGCACGCATTCGAGTGCCGCGGCGGTGTCGAGCGCGGCCCGTTCGGGCAGGCCGAACAGGGCAGCCGACTGGATCACCAGGAACGGACGGAAGCGCTTGCCGCCGCCCAGCAGCGCATGGCGCATCGCGGCATTGAGGCGGGGCGAGGTCGCGCTGGCGCCGGCATACCGCTCGAGCAGGTCTGCAAGTCGAGCCTCGGTGGCGTGTGCGGCCTGTTCGATTTTTTGCGTGAACGTCATAGGTGCTCTAAATGTAGCGCGGCCGGCCAGGGGAAAAGCGAGCCATCCGCCATCGTGTGGCCGCGAAGGAATCGCAGGCGGGATATATCACCCGGGTCGCCGAAGGGAAGCATGGACGAGCCGATCGACAATAGCAGGAGTGATCAGGCCCTGCCCCGGCGCGACGAGCCGCCTGCGCAAGGCGATTCGTTGATTTCTGCCCCGATGGTTACTACGGCTTCCCCCGAATTGGTGGCGCGTCTGGCAGCTTGCCTCTCGCCGCGACCCGGGCCACAGGCCGGCAGGGAGCAGCCGGGTAATGCCGCGCCGCCCGTGGCGGCGGTTGGGTCTCAAACTGATGATGCGATTGACGTTGCCGGGCTCGGTTCGCCCGTCACCGCGGCGCAATGGCTGCCTCAGGTGAATCCGCATGCTTTACCGCCCGCTGCAGCCGTTGTCGTGGCACCCGCCGAAACGGTGGGTGGTCCAGTGGCGGTCGACGACTGGACCACTGGCCTTGGCGATCTGCTCGACGCTGATCCGCCCGCGGAGTCGGCGCCCAGCACCGAGGCCGCGCATGCCGCAACCGTCGAGGTGTCAGCGCCACGGCCTGACAGCACAGCACCTGCAATCCTCGAAGCCACGGTGCCCGATAAGGGCGCGCCAGCAGATGAGGCGGCGCGAGGTGCTGTCATGCCGGAACGTGGCCCTGCCGGCGTCGTCGATGGTGCCGGCAATTTGCCGCCAAAGATCGGCTCGGGCGAAACGGCTGCAGCACCCGCTCAGTCTCCATTTGCGCTACGCCCTCGCGATGTGATGTGGACGCCGGAAGGCCCGCCTTCCAAATCGCCCGCCAACACGCCGGCTGCTGCGGGTATGGCGACAAACCCCACGATTGTTTCCGCAGTCGCCGCCGCATCCGAGGCTGATCATGCGGTGCGAGACCGGCAGCCAACAAGAACCGGGCGGGGCGCTGGCCTGCTGGCGCTCTTGCGCAAGACAGTGCGCATTGCGGCAATCGCGCTGCTGGTCTGGTTCGTTGCGATGTTGGCGGCGATCGCGGCGTTTCGCTTTGTCGATCCGCCGGGCTCCATGTTGATGCTGTCCCAGTGGGTGACCGGTACTCCCATCGATCAGCGCTGGGTCCGCCTGCGCGATATCTCGCCCAACGTGGTGCGCGCCGTAATTGTCTCGGAGGATGGCCGCTTCTGCACGCATTTGGGTATCGATCCCCAGGAGGTGGCCGATGCTGTTGCGCGGGCTCGCGATGGGGTTCCGCGTGGCGCCAGCACCATCACCATGCAGGTCGCCAAGAACCTCTTCTTGTGGCCATCGAAGAGCTATGTGCGCAAGGCGCTGGAGCTGCCGCTGACGCTGTCCATCGAGGCGCTGTGGTCGAAGTCGCGAATACTCGAAGTCTACCTCAACATTGCCGAATGGGGACCGGGCGTGTTCGGTGTCGAGGCGGCCGCCCGCCACCACTTCGCCAAAGGGGCAGCAAAGCTTTCAGAGCAGGAAGCTGCGTTGCTGGCAGTGGCGTTACCCAACCCCATCCAGCGCGATGCGGGCGATCCAGGCATCGGCACCTTGCGGTTGGCCCGCGCCATCCAGGCGCGCATGCGCTCGGCCGGGCGAGCAGCCTCCTGTATCGTGCGTTCGCGGTGATGGGCCCGGGCTCGCCAAGGCAACGGGCTCCCCAAGGCAATTTGATCAGCAACCAGGTCCCGCTGCGGGCATGTTTGGCGCCGCAGGCCGGCAATCACCGCTGCCAGGGGACTGGCGCTGGCATCCAAAGCCAAGTATAAGGCGCGCCTAGGTGTTCCAGGTGCATGGAGCCGCGGCTGCATAAGCGCGCGCTAACACTCTGGAAAATCAAGAGATATAGCGAAACGCCTCGAGCCCCGTGGCCGCTGCCGCATGGGCTCATCCGCTTTCGCATTGGCACGAATGGAGTGTTTCGATGGCCGTTCCGAGAAAGAAAGTATCCCCGATGAAGCGTGGCCAGCGCCGCGCCCATGACGCTCTGTCGGCTCCGGCCTACGTCGAGGACAAGGACTCGGGCGAGCGCCGCCGTCCCCACCACATCGACCTGAAATCGGGCAAATATCGCGGCCGTCAGATCCTCGAGCCGAAGACCGACGCGTGAGCCGGTCGCCTGCCCCTTCGGCGTTCTGCAGCGCCATGGGCTGGGCTCGACGATTGACTTTGCGGCACAACCCATAGCCGCGGCCTGTGACTGCGTGCTAGCGTTCTGCTGCCGGATGGCTGGCTTTCGCCAGCCTGCCGGGTCACATCATGTCGGTCGCCGCGCACTGGATCGCCCCGGATCAGGTATCCGCACGAATTGCGATGGTCTCGCGATGAGGGGAAATGCCGCGCAGCCAGAGATTTGCGGTGATATCGTCACAATCGCGAGCTAAATGCCGCGTCAGGCAGAACACTCAACGAGGGAATTCCCATGTCGCTCAGAGCCATCCCGCTGATGATCATTGCGTTCATCCTCTATAACGTCGTCGTCCTGCTGGGCGGCAACGAGGCGGCCGACACCATTTTGCGCAAGGTCATCTTCTCGGTTCCCTCGATCCGCGCCAACGTTGAGGGCGTGCGGACCTACTGGACGTTCACCTGGGGCGATCTCATTCTTCTCGTCACCTTCCTGGTGCTGTTCGTCGAGATTCTGAAGGCGACCTACACGTCGACGGCTTCGCTGCTCGACCATGGTTTCTCGATGCTGGTGTTTATCGCCTGCTTGATCGAGTTCTTGCTCGTCGACCGCGCCTTTACCTCGGTGTTCTTCATGATCATGGTGGCGACGCTGATCGACGTGGTCGCCGGCTACACCATCGGAATCCGCGTCGCCCGTCGCGACATCGGCTTTGGCAGTGCGGACAGCTGAGCGGTTGCGATCTGCGCGCCTTTTGGCGTGAGGTTAACGAATGTGGAAAGGGCGGCACCCTCGGCGTGTCGCCCTTTTTGCGTCCGCTGTTGCCGGAAGATGCCGTGCGCAAATTGAAACTTTAAATGTTGTTAGTAATTTGCCTCTAGGTTGAACCAACGACCGAATTCGGCGACTGCACGACCTCGCGCCGGCGGGGCAAAACGTGCGGCTGATCGGCGAATGGAAACCTGGGACCACTCGCGTGTCGCAGAAGCCGCTGAATACCGAAATTCTTCCGGAGAGCGGGGAGGCCGATTTCGGCCTGGCTGAACCGGCTGTCGAATCCGAAGCGCTCGATCTTGTCGGCATTCTCTCGAGCGTGGACGAGACCGCTTACGTCTGGGACATTGTCAGCGATCGGCTGGAATGGGAAAGCAACGCGGTCGAGGTTCTGGGCGTCACCGGTTCGGAGGTGGTAGCAACCGGCGCGGAATTCCAAGCCTTGATTGCCACCGAGCACGTTTCGCGCCGTCTGGAGGCAATCTCCAACCGCATGTCGGAAGAAACCGAGCGCGGTGTTCCCTATCGCGTGCAATATCGCTTCCAGCCTGGCGGCCGCCGCTCGAGCTTGTCGATGTGGATTGAGGATCACGGCCGCTTCTGGCCCGGAGACGACGGCAAGCCGCTGCGCGCGCGCGGCGTGTTGCGCGTCATCAACAACGACTATTTCGAAGAGCGGCGCCTCGCATATCACAGCGATCATGACGAGTTGACGGGACAGCTCAACCGCATCCGCCTGACGGAAGCGCTGGGCGCGGTGATCGCGCGTTCGATGCGCAACAACAACTCCTCCGCCTTCATGATCGTGTCCATCAATAATCTGGCGGTGATCAACGAGACCTTTGGTTTCGATGTCGGTGACGAGGTGATTGCCGCTGTCGGCCGCTTGATCAAGGAAAAGCTTCGGGCCGGAGATACGCTCGGGCGCTACTCGTCGAACAAGTTCGGCGTCGTCCTCAACGATTGCGGTATCGGCGCCATGCGGATCGCCGCCGACCGCTTCATGAAGATCGTGCGCGGTGCATCGATCCACACCACGGCTTGCCCGTTGACGGCAACCATCTCGATTGGCGGCGTCATCATCCCCGATCAGGCGTCGACAGTTCATCATTCGATCAGCTGTGCTCTGCAGGCTCTCGACCGGGCTCGCAACAAGCGTTTCGACTGTTTCATGGCTTATGAGCCAAGCCCGACGCGCGAGACCACGCGCCAGCGCTCGATCTCGGTTGCCGACGATGTGATCTCGGCGCTCGACGACGACCGCATGCGGCTGGTGTTGCAGCCGATCGTTTGCGCCAAGACTCATGTGCCGCGGATGTACGAATGCTTGCTGCGCATGGTGAAGCCCGATGGCCGCATCATCTCGGCGGGAGACTTCATTCCAGTTGCCGAGCAGCTCGGGCTTGCCCGCTTGATCGATCGGCGCACGCTGGAACTGTCGATTGGGCTGCTGAAGAAGCATCCGCATCTGAAATTATCGCTCAACGTGTCGAGCCTGACGTCGTCCGACAGCGATTGGCTGGCGACCCTCGCCGCGCTGGTCAACGGCAATCGCCAGTTGACCGAGCGACTGGTGATCGAGATTACCGAGACGGCCGCCATCCAGGATCTCGACCAATCGGCGCACTTCGTCGATTCTCTGAAAGATATGGGGTGCCGCGTCGCCATCGACGATTTCGGCGCCGGTTACACTTCGTTCAAGAACCTGAAGCAGCTCGCCGTCGACATGATCAAGATCGATGGCGTGTTCGTGAAGAACGTGCTGGCCGACAGCTCCGATCAGGTCTTCATTCGCACGATGGTCGACATTGCGGGCACGTTCGGCCTGACGACGGTTGCCGAGTGGGTCGGCGATACCCAGACCGCGACAATGTTGTCGGATGCCGGAATCGACTTTCTGCAGGGCTATCTTTACGGCATGCCGATCCCTGCGGAGTCTTACGTCGATACGCCCAACCCGGTGGCATTGACGCCGCTCGTGGATGCCGCGATTTAGAAAAAAGCCCGCACAGGCGCGGTGTGCGGCGCAAAGCCCAGCCAGGGCTGTCTGGTTTGCGAAACCTCGACGCAAGTACGCTTCATGCGCGGATATCCCGTGCATGAAGCTCTGCCGTGCAATTTTTAAAAAGAGTGCTCCGATCAGCTCCGACGATCGGTGAGCTTTTCGATCTTTTCCTGCATGGCCGCGAGCTGCGCCTTGAGCTCGCCGATCTCGTCACGCGCGGATGCCTGTTGCGGGGCGGTGACCGGCGGCGTTGGCGCACTGGTTGGCGAAATACCCTGCTGACCCGGCTTCTTTCCGGCCTGCATGGCGGGACCGAACGGCGACCACATCGACAGCGCCTGCTCGAACATCACCATGTTCTTGCGTGCCTGCTCTTGATAGGCCTCGAAAGCGGCTGCCGGGTTGCCAAATGCATTGGCGAACTGGTTGCGGAACTTCTCTTGCTCCTTGGCCAGCGTTTCCAGGCTGAACTGCAGATAGCTCGGCACCATGCGGCCGATGCTGTCGTCGTAGAAGCGGATCAGCTGGCGCAGGAACGGAATTGGCAGCAGTGTCTGCCCGCCCTCGCGGCCTTCCTGCTCGACGATAATCTGTGTGAGCACCGAGTGGGTGAGGTCGTCACCGGTCTTGGCGTCGTAGACCACGAAATCGCGATCGGAGCGGACCATCTTTGCCAAGTCTTCGAGCGTCACATAGGTGCTCGTCTCGGTATTGTAGAGGCGGCGGTTCGCGTACTTCTTGATGACGACGGCTTCGCGCTTCTCCGTCTGGGCTTCGGGCTTGTTCAGCATCGCAATACCGCAATAGTGGGTTGACGTGGCAAATAATTCCGCTCAAGGAGTAATCCTTGTGCACCGCGAAATCGTAGCATGCGTCACGTCTGCGTGAAAGCCGTTTGTGACGTCGAAAAAGGCAGTTGTCTCCCCCACATGTCTGAATTGCGGTCAGCTTCTCGCTGCTGCTATCGTGCGCCCGCATCGAACCAAACAACGCGACCGGGCGGCATTCGGTAATTCTGACGCCCGCCATTGCGACGACGACAACCCCCGAGGAGTACGTTCACCATGAGCAGTGATAAGCAGACGATTGTCATCGCCAGCGCCGCCCGCACGCCGGTCGGCTCGTTCAACGGCGCATTGGCCGGAGTGCCGGCGCATGAACTTGGCGCCATTGCAATCAAGGCGGCGCTGAAGCGCGCTGGTGTCGAGCCGGGCGATGTCGATGAGGTCATCCTGGGCCAGGTGCTGTCCGCCAACTGCGGCCAGAATCCCGCGCGTCAGGCCTCGATTGCGGCCGGGATCCCGGTCGACAGCCCGGCCTGGGGCATCAACCAGCTCTGCGGCTCCGGCCTGCGCACGGTTGCACTCGGCATGCAGCAGATCCAGGAGGGTTCCGCGCGCATCGTCGTTGCTGGCGGCATGGAGAGCATGAGCCAGGCGCCGCACGTCGCATTTTTGCGCAACGGCACCAAGATGGGCGACATGAAGATGCTCGACACCATGCTGCGTGACGGCCTGATGGATGCCTTCAACAACTATCACATGGGCACCACCGCCGAGAACGTCGCGCGTCAGTATCAGATCACGCGCGACGAACAGGACAAGTTCGCCGCCGCTTCCCAGAACAAGGCAGAGGCCGCCAACAAGGCCGGCAAGTTCAAGGACGAGATTACGCCCGTCACCATCAAGGGCCGCAAGGGCGACGTCGTCGTCGACACCGACGAGTACATCAAGGAGGGTGTCACGGCCGAGGGCCTGTCGAAGCTGCGTCCCGCCTTCGATCCCAAGGAAGGCACCGTCACAGCCGGCAATGCTTCGGGCATCAACGATGGCGCTGCCGTGGTTGTGCTGATGACGGCCGAGGAAGCCAAGAAGCGCGGCATCACGCCGATGGCGCGCGTCGTTTCGTGGGCGCATGCCGGCGTCGATCCCTCGATCATGGGCACGGGCCCCATTCCGGCATCCAAGAAGGCATTGGAGAAGGCCGGTTGGAAGAAGGAAGATCTTGATCTCGTCGAGGCCAACGAAGCATTTGCCGCGCAGGCCTGCGCCGTCAACAAGGGCTTGGGCTGGGATACCGACAAGGTCAATGTCAATGGCGGCGCCATTGCCATCGGCCACCCGATCGGCGCATCGGGCGCGCGCGTCCTCAACACGTTGCTGTTCGAGATGAAGCGCCGCGATGCAAAGAAGGGCCTGGCCACGCTGTGCATCGGCGGTGGCATGGGCGTTGCCCTTTGCGTCGAGCGCGATTGAACCAGCGCTAACGAAACGCGGCTGGGGGCTTTGCTCCCGGCCGCCGATCCCGTCTCCACGACTTCCCACCCCCAATCCCCAACACAGCAAGCTCCGGCGTCAAAGCCGGGCAATCAAAGGGAGGACACCATGGCTCGAGTTGCCATCGTCACCGGCGGCACGCGCGGCATCGGCCACGCGATCTCGGTCGCATTGAAGCAAAAGGGTTATCGCGTTGCGGCCAATTATGCCGGCAACGATGCGGCGGCTCAGCAGTTCCAGGCCGAGACCGGCATTCCGGTCTACAAATGGTCGGTCGCCGACTACGACGCTTGCGCGGACGGCGTCAAGCGCGTGGAGAAGGACCTCGGTCCCGTCGACGTGCTGGTCAACAATGCCGGCATCACGCGTGACGGCATGTTCCACAAGATGACCAAGCAGCAGTGGGACG
>CAZLHQ010000025.1:0-28440 GCA_964559355.1 uncultured Hyphomicrobiaceae bacterium | reverse complement strand
ACCGAGATCTGCGGCTCCTCCTCGCGCGGCAGGCTGATGAGCGCGATGATGCCCAGCGCCAGCGAAGCCAGCAGCAGCAGCGGCGTTAGCGGCGAACCGATGAAGGCACGCGTGAGGCGTCCGGAGATGCCAAGATCGGCAGTTCCCGACTGCGGAGTTTTCTGGTCGCTCATGGCAGCACGATCTCATCGCCGGAGTTAAGCCCGCCGAGCACTTCGACACCCATTGCGCCATCGGCCAATTCGACATCGTTGCCGAGCTGGACGACCACGTCCGATAGCATGCCGCCCGCACGCACGACCTTGACGAAGTCGTAGCCGTAGCGCGTCGTCAGATAGGTTCGCGGGATGACGAGGGCCTGCCGTTTGCCGCCGGAGATGTAGACCAGCACACGTTCGCCGACGAAATAATCGCCAAGCCCCAGCACGGTGGCATCGGCCAGCACGCGGCCCGACTGCAATTCCGGATAGACCTGCGTGATCGAACCCTTCACCAGCTTCTTGGAATCGACGCTGAGGCTGCGGGTGCCAACCTTGATGGTATCGCCCTTGCGCATGAAACGCGCATGCCGCTCGGGCAGCTCGAGGCGCAGCACATAATCGTTGGCGGCGATGGTCGCGAGGCTCTCGCCCGGCATGATTACGGAACCCACCGTCACGGGCACCAGCAGCACGCGGCCGGACGCCGGCGCCAGCACCTCGCCTTCCTGCACCTGCCTTGTCACCACGTCGCGCTCGGCTTCCGCCGATTTGAGCTGGTTCTGCACCACCTCGACCTGGGTCGAGATCTCATCCACCTTTGCCTTGGGCGTGAAGCCGCGCTTGATCAGCTCCTCCTGCCGCCCGAGTTCCTTTTGCACATTGGCGAGCTGCGACTTCAAGCCGGCGATTTGCGCGGTCAAGGCCTTCAGCTTCAACGCCAGCTTCTGGTCGGCGACGATCGCGATCACCTGACCGGTCTCGACTTCGCTGCCTTCGTCAACCGAAAGCGTAGCGACCGTGCCGCCGATGCGCGCACGCGCTTCGATGCGGTCGGTGGAGCGCACGGTTGCGTAGACCGACTTCACGTCGTCGATCTCGCTCTGGTTGACCTTCAGCGTGGCCGGACGATCGAGCGTGGCGGGCGCGGGCGCCGCCTCGGTCTTTGCGACGGCCGTTCCGGTTTTGACGGCGGCGACGCTCGACATGGCACCCGAGTAAACGGCGTTCGAAACGGTGGATGTCTGCTGCGGCAGCGCAAGGGTATTGCTCTCCGCGACCACCCCGCTGACCGGAGCAGCGCAGAGCGCCAGCCCAATCAGCGCTGAAATAGAATGAAATTTCATAGCCTTGCTCATGTTCTCTGTGTTTGGATTCGGACGCCGCTCAGGCAATCTCCTGGCCTGCGTCTCGGCTTTTGACGTTAGCTATCATGGCCGAGAGTCGGGGTTCCGTGATCGCTGTCACCAAGCGCCGTGCGCCTTATATGCGCGTAGTTTCAAGCTACCCGGCCGGCAAACTTGCCGGTTTGCAACGCCGCAAATACGGCCACCGCGGCGCCTGCGTTGCAGTATCGTTCAAGAGCGCGCGCCGCGCGCCTTCTCGATGTGCGCGACAAGGCGACCCTTGCGGTCGGCGGGAATTCGCACCGTCGCAATGCAGCCGCCGTCGTGCTGCTCCTCGATGGCAATGATGTCGGCATTCTGATGCAGCCAGGCACGCAGCTTGCCATCGCCTGCGGCGACCGGAACCGACAAAATCTCGTCGCTCGCACCAAGACGAGCGTCGATAGCGTCCAGCAGTCCAACAAGCCCCTCGCCCGTGATTGCGGAGACGAGCACCGGCCGCTGCGCCTTGAACCGAGCCGCATTCTCTGCCTCCGCGCGCGTCACCGACGACAGGCGATCGACCTTGTTCCACACCTCGATGACATGGTTTTCCGCCGGGGTCATATCGATGCCGAGACTTGCCAACACCTGGTTCACGTCATCGGCCTGCGCCTCGGTTTCCTCATGCGAGATGTCACGGATGTGCAGGATCAGATCGGCATCCACGACCTCTTCCAGCGTTGCGCGGAAGGCCGCAACCAACATGGTCGGAAGATCGGAGATGAAGCCGACGGTATCCGACAGGATGATGCGCCGGCCGCTGGCGAGCTTCACCTCGCGCATGGTTGGATCGAGCGTGGCGAACACCTGATCCATGGCCAGCACGTCGGCGCCCGTCAACCGGTTGAACAAGGTCGATTTGCCGGCGTTGGTGTAACCGACGATGGCCACCGTCGGATACGGCACCTTGCGGCGGCCGGCGCGATGCAGCTCGCGCGTGCGCACGACCTGCTCCAGCTCACGGCGGATCGCATCGATACGGTCTTGCAGCATGCGCCGGTCGAGCTCGATCTGCGCTTCGCCCGGACCACCCAGAAAGCCGCCACCGCCACGCTGCCGTTCCAGATGGCTCCAGGCCCGCACCAGGCGGCCCTTCTGATATGACAAATGCGCAAGTTCGACTTGCAGGCGACCTTCACGCGTGCGGGCGCGGGCGCCGAAAATTTCCAGAATGAGGCCGGTGCGATCGAGCACCTTGGCGTTCCAGGACTTCTCCAGATTGCGTTGCTGAACCGGCGACACCTGATGGTCGACGATGACGAGACCGATCTCCTCGGCTTTCACCAGCGCACCGATTTCCTCGACCTTACCCGAACCGAACAACGTGCCAGGCTTGGGGCTCGGTACGTTGACAATCTGGCTGGAGCGAACATCGAGCGAAATCGCCTCGGCAAGACCGATCGATTCACTCAAACGGTCTTGTGGGGAATGCACCGACCGCGTGGCCGACAGCAACTGAGTGCCAGGGCGTGCCAGGCGTGCGTTCTCGCCTGCCGTCTCCGATGCTGCGGCCTGTGATTCATGCGCGCGTCGCGCCGGCAGAACCGGCACCAGCACCAGCACACGCTCGCGCTCCGGCAGGCGCACGCCATCGTCCCGCGTTTTGCGCGCGGGAAAGGTTTCGTCTGGCACGTCCTTGGCGATGGCAGTGGTCCTTCGCTTGCCGGCTAGTGGCCGTCAGCAGGGTCCGCATCCATCAGGTGCACCGGCTGACCCGGCATGATCGTCGAGATCGCGTGTTTGTAGACGAGTTGAGAATGCCCGTCACGCCGCAACAGGACACAGAAATTGTCGAACCACGTAACAATGCCCTGCAGCTTCACACCGTTGATGAGGAAGATGGTCAGTGGGGTTTTGTTCTTTCGAACGTGGTTGAGGAATGTATCCTGGAGGCTTTGAACTTTGTCTGCCGCCATCGTTTTTTTCCACCCTTGTTCATTTTTGCCCAGCCGACGTAGCAACGGCCGGCCTGAGATGGGGAGGCCTGTCTCCCTATCACGAGCCAGCCGATCGACGTTTCCGGTGCCGTGACACTAGCCCGGCTGATCCGGCAAAGGCAAAGCCAAAGACCGAGCCTCAACCTAGGCAATACGACGCACATGCTGCCGAACGTGCTGCCGTGGAATTAATCACTTCGTCGGAGCGGCCACCTCCTGAAAGATTTTGCGCAACCGCGTCACCACCGGACCGGGCCGGCCGTCACCAATCGCGCTACCGTCGATTGCCACCACGGGCATCACCGTGTTGGTTGCCGCGGTCACGAAAGCTTCAGCAGCCGCGCGTGCCTCCTGCGGCGTGAAGCGCCGCTCCACCACCCGCATTCCCGCGCGCGCGATGGCGTCGAGCACGGTCGCACGCGTCACACCGGCAAGAATCGCGCGGTCGATCTGGCGCGTCACCAGCACGCCATCGGCATCGACGATCCAGGCATTGGAGGACGCCCCTTCGGTGACGAATCCCTCCGCGTCAACCAGCCAGGCCTCCTTGGCGCCGGCCTCGCTCGCCGCCTGCTTGGCAAGGCAAGCCGGCAGCAGCATCACCGTTTTGATGTCGCAGCGGCGCCAGCGCTGATCGGGTTGCGTGATAACCTTGATGCCGGTCGCTGCCTGAGCCTGTTGCCGGGCCAGCGGGATCGAACGTGCAAGGCACACCAGCGTCGGCGGCGTATCGCTCGCGGGAAACGCGAAATCGCGCGGCGCGGCGCCCCGGCTCACCTGAAGATAGAGCATGCCGTTGCGAACGCGGTTGCGCCGGATCGTCTCACGGATGACATGGCCCAGCGCCCGGTCGCTCATGGGCGCCGGTATCGACAATTCGCCACGCGAGCGTGCGAGACGCGCCAGATGCCGGGCTTCATCGATGATGTACCCTTGCCGCACCTGGCAAACCTCGTAGACGGCATCGCCGAATTGGAAACCGCGATCCTCCACATGCACGACGGCGTCGGCATAGGAGCGATAGCGGCCGTTGACATAGACGATGCGGGTCATGAAGGGCTCCGCTGGAGTTGCTGGCGGCGGCTGCAGAAGGCGACGAATTTCGCTACCACGACACTGGCTATGGTGGCACATGGCCCCATGCGCGCCGGGCTGCGCCACGCTCCCGGCAGCACCATCGCTTCGCGGACGTTAGAAATAGTCGGGACTCACCCGGAACATCTGCTCCACCTCGCGCACATGATCGGCGCGGGCGAACAGAACGACGCGATCCTTCACCTCGAGCTCGGTTGCCCCGGTCGCCATCAGCACCTTGCCATCGCGCAGGATGGCACCGAAACGGATGCCTTCGGAATTCTTGTAATCGCGCAACGGCCGGCCAAGGACCGGCGCCGTCTCCAACACTTCCGCTTCGATCAACTCGCCCGCACCATTGTGGACCGAATGCACACCGCGAATGCGCCCGCGCCGTACATGCTGCAACACGCGGCTCACCGTTATGGCGCGCGGATTGACCTGAGCATCGATGCCGAGCGATCGCACCATGCCGGCGTAGTTGGCCGAGTTGACCAGGCACAGGTTCGAGCGGCAGCCGAGCTGCTTGGCGAGTGCTGACGTCAGCAGATTGACCTGATCGTCATTGGTGACGGCGACAAGCGTGTCCGCGGTTCCTATCTCGGCTTCGCGCAGGATATCCTCCGACAGCGCCGAGCCGTGCAGCACCACCGTGCGTTCTAGCGTCTCTGCAATGTGCACGGCGCGTGCGCGTGATACCTCAACGATCTTGACGCGGATGTTGGGCTCGCGCTCCTCGAGTTGTCGCGCGATATAAAGACCGATGTTGCCGCCGCCGGCGATGACGATGCGCCTTGCGCGCTTCTCCTCATGCCCGAAAATCTGCAGCGTGCGCGTCACCTGCTCCGTCGGCGTGATGACGTAGGCATCGTCGCCCCCCTGCAGCAGATCCTTGCCGTGCGGCACGAACAAGCGGCCCTTGCGCACGAGTGCTGCCGTCACCGCGGGCAGGTCGGGAAACAACTGCGCCAACTGTGTAAGCGGCGTTTCCAGCACCGGACATTCGGAACCGCAGGCAATGCCGAGCACCGTGATCTTGCCGTCGGCGAATGTCACCGCATCGAAGGCGCCCGGTAATTGCAGCCGGCGCAGGATCATGTTGCCGACCTCGATCTCGGGCGAGATGATGAAATCGATCGGCAGCGCCTCACGCGAGAACAGCCCGCTCCATTCGTGCTCCAGGTAAGTCTGCGCACGCACGCGCGCAATCTTGGTCGGGATGTCGAACAGGGTATGGGCGACCTGACACGAGACCATGTTGACCTCGTCGTGCAACGTTACCGCGATCAACATGTCGGCTTCGCGCGCGCCGGCCTTTTCAAGCACATCGGGATGCGCGGCATTGCCATGGACCGCGCGCACTTCCAGCACGTCGTTGGCACGCTGCACGAGTTCGGCACTGGCATCGATGATCGAGACGCTGTTGCCTTCGCTCGCCAGACGTTCGGCGATGCCGGTGCCGACCTGTCCGGCACCGCAGATGATGACCTTCATGGACCTTCCGCCAAATGCGTGTTCCGCTCGACGCCGGCAACGGCTCAGCGCTCACTGGTGCCACTCGCCGGCACCGACTTTCATTTCTCCGGCACAGGCCCCATCGACGGTCCGCCGAGCCCGCCGCCCGGGCCGCTGCCGCGATGCTCGGATGAGACGCCCAGCGCACGCAGCTTGCGATGCAGCGCGGAGCGCTCCATGCCGACGAATTCGGCAGTGCGCGAGATGTTGCCCCCGAACCGGTTGATCTGCGCCAGCAGATATTCGCGCTCGAAGATCTCGCGCGCCTCACGCAGCGGTAGGCTCATCAGATGCTCGGCGCCACCATTGACCGGCAGCGGCACGTTGGAGCCGATCTCCTCGGGCAACATGTCGGCCGTGATGATGGCGTTGGGATCGCCGCCCGCCAGGATCATCAGCCGTTCGATGTTGTTCCTCAACTCGCGCACGTTGCCCGGCCAGTCGTGGGCCTGCAGAACGGCGATGGCGTCTTCACCGATGCGGCGCGGGGCAAGGCCCGAGGTCGAGGCGACCTGGCTGACGAAATACTCGATCAACTCGGGGATATCGTCGCGGCGCTCAGCCAGGCTCGGCACCCGCAGCGGCACCACGTTGAGGCGATGATAGAGATCCTCGCGGAAGCGGCCTTCCTGCATCTCCCGCTCCAGATCGCGGCTGGTGGAGGAAATGATGCGCACGTCGACCGCCACCTTCTGGTTGCCGTTGAGGCGCAGGAATTTCTGCTCGACCAGAACGCGCAGCACCTTGCCCTGGGTCTCCAGCGGCATGTCGGCAACCTCGTCGATATAGAGCGTGCCGCCATGCGCCTCTTCCAGCGCGCCGACTTTGCGCGGCGTACCGGCGCGATCCTCGATGCCGAACAGCTCTTCCTCGACGCGCTCGGGCGCCATCGCCGCCGCATTGAGCACCACGAATGGACCGTCCTTGCGCGCCGACTTCAGATGGATGACGCGCGCCGTCAGCTCCTTACCAGTGCCTGATGCGCCGCGGATCAGGATGCGGCTGTTGGTCGGCGATACGCGATCGATGTGAGTGCGCAGATGGTTGACGGCGGCCGAATGGCCGACCATGTCGGTCGAGACGGTCGATCGCTCGCGCAGTTCCTTGACCTCACGCCGAAGTTGGGACGCTTCGAGCGCGCGCAACGTCACCAGCAGCAACCTATCCGCCTTGAAGGGCTTTTCGATGTAGTCGTAAGCCCCGCGCCGGATCGCCGTCACCGCCGTCTCGATGTTGCCGTGACCGGAAATGATGACCACCGGCAGATCGGGATAGGTTGCCTTGATCGCCGACAGCACTTCCAGGCCGTCGAGCCGGCTGCCCTGCAGCCAGATATCGAGAACGACGAGATTGGGCCGGCGATCCTCGATCGCGCGCAACGCCTCGTCGCTATCTCGCGCCAGACGGGTCTTGTGTCCCTCGTCTTCGAGAATGCCGGCAACGAGTTCGCGGATATCCGCCTCGTCATCGACGATCAAAATGTCTGCGGGCATGAAAATGCTCCCTTGCTACTTCAGTTCGCTGTAACGCCCCACGCGGGGGGGTGGCGGAGGCGCCGTTCGTGTTGGTGTTGTTACGCGTCACGTCATCCCGAGGCGCGCGCGGCAACCGCGCTCCCGGTATCGTTGGCCGGCTCACGCGGGGCTGATGGCCGCGCGCCCAATGGCAGGATCATGCGCACCCGGGCGCCCTGTGTGCGGCCGGGTGCGGGCGGGGCGTCGTCGAGCAGCAGCGTGCCGCCGTGCTGCTCGGTGATCTTGTGAACCATGGCCAGGCCGAGGCCGGTGCCCTTGTGGCCCTTGGTAGTGACATAAGGCTCGAGCAGGCGCATGCGGTTCTGCTTGGGAAACCCCGTGCCGTTGTCGATGACCTCGATGATGGCGCGGCCGGCATCCGTCGTGATACGCGCCTCGACCATGCCCTTCCAGGCCGCGTCGGCGGCATGGGCTTCGGCTGCGCTTTCCACCGATTCCGTCGCGTTCTTGACGAGGTTTGTCACCGCCTGCGTCACCAGTCGCCGATCGAATGTCGCGATGATCGCGGTATCGGGCACGTCGACACGGTAGGCGACCTTGGGGTGGCCTTCGCGAAACAGGAGAACCGGCTCGTTGACGGCGTTGCGCAGGTCGTCCTCGGCCATTTCCGGCTTGGGCATGCGTGCGAATGAAGCGAATTCATCGACCATGGCTTTGAGATCGCCGACCTGGCGCACGATTGTATCGGTGAGCTTGTCGAAGGTCTCGCGGTCCTCGGTGATGGTGCGCCCATATTTGCGCTTCAGCCGCTCTGCCGAGAGCTGGATGGGGGTCAGCGGATTCTTGATCTCGTGGGCGATGCGCCGCGCCACGTCGGCCCAGGCGCTGGTGCGTTGCGCGGTCACGAGTTCGGTGATGTCGTCGAAAGTGACGACCATACCAACGTCGCCACTGCCAGCCTTCTCGTGCGTCACGCGCAACGCGAAGGTGCGCTCGTTACCGCCGACCTCGACGGTGACGGGATCAGGATTGCGCACGCCTTTCGAGAGGTCGCCGGCCTGTATTTCGACGATCGGAACGAATGCAGGGATCGCCTCGCGCAAGCTCTTGCCGACGAGTTCATCTTCGCCGAGCCCGAGCAGTTCTTGCGCCGCCCGGCTCGCCAGCTCGATACGTCCATTGCTATCGAGACCGATGACGCCGGCCGTGACACCGGAGAGAACGGCTTCCATGAAACGGCGCCGCTCCTGCAGCTGAGCGTTGGTGCTGACCAGCTCGTCGCGCTTCTGCTTCAGTTCCCGCGTCATCGTGTTGAAGGTGTGCGACAGACGCCGCAGATCACCCTCGCCACGGTTCTCCGGCAATTCGACGTCGAGATTGCCGCTGCGCACGTCGGAGGCGGCCGCGATCAACCGCCGTATCGGCGCGACGAACCGGCCCGCAAACCACATGCCGGCCCAGATGGCGGCCAGCAGCGCCGTCATCGAGATCATCAGATACATGAGCCCGTGCGCCAGCTTGAGACCGCCGCGCACGCGCCGCAATCGTTCGTATTCAGCAGCGTTCTGCTCGGTGCGCTGCAGATGGCCGAGCACCGCCGGACTGACGTGACGGCTGATGTAGAGGCTCCAGCCCGGATAGCTCAGCAGCTGCCCCATCGCCGTGATGCGAACGTCCTCCATCGACAGCGACAGCGGCACCTGACCGGCGCGCACCTCGTCGAGCGCGGCCTGCGTCGGCCGGGCGAACGGCAGGCGCTTGTCCTCGACACCGACGATCACCTCTTTGCCCTGCCCATCGATGATGTAGGCCGATGGCAAATCGCGCAGACCCGCCTGGGCGATGACCAGCCGCCGCAGTTGCTCATTATCGCCTGCCACCAGCGGTGCCGCCGCATCCAGATCGCGCGCCATGCTGAGCAGGTCGTTGCGGATGGTTTGGCCATGTTCCTCGACATAGGCCTCCGCGACACTGCGCGAATCGGCAATCAGCGTGCGCACGCGGCCCGAAAACCAGTTGTCGAGCGAGCGCGAGAAGGTGACGGTTGCGGCGACTGCCAGGAGCAACGCGGGCAGCGCAGCGATGATGGAGAATAAGACGACGATGCGGATGTGCAGACGGGCGCCCGCACTTTTCGCCCGCCACGCCTGCCACAACCCGACGACATGCCAGGCAATGATGCCGATCATCGCCAGGATCAGCGCGCCATTGACCAGCAGCGCGCTCCACACTACGCCACCCGAAGGCACGATCGGCGTGAGACCGGTGAGGATGAGATAGGTGGCGAACGCCGAGACGACCGATAGCACCACGATCACGAGCCCGGTCGAGAAGTCCCGGTTGCTCGGATCGAGATAGGGCGCGCCAATACGCTTCCCAACACCCGTTGTGGCTTTGCGCTCATCAACCGAGGTCATCGGAAAGACGCGCTCCCGCTGCTGCCCGTCTCTCAAAAGGACAGGTGTGGTCATAAAAATGTGAGACAACACATAAGGTTGCCAATCACTTTGGCGATTGTCCGGCTGACACTGTGGCCCGCTGGCATCCCCCGCTCACTGACGCGAGGTGATCACAACCTGACCGCCCAACTGTGACATTTTCGCGACATGAGTTAGGGGTAGCGCCGTGGCGCCGTGCCGTCAAGAGCAGAGTCGGTCTTTGCGATCTGCATACGTCGGCGGGCACCTGCGCTGGCACCGATGCGAACGGCTGCCGCTCATGGTGAGGGCGTGCGATAAACCCGGATATTGAGGGCCTTGATGCGGGCGCGCAATGTGTTGCGGTTGAGCCCGAGGAGTTCGGCGGCACGGATCTGATTGCCGCGGGTCGCCGACAGCGCCGCGGTCAGCAGCGGCTGCTCGACCTGGCGGATGATGCGCTCATGCAGACCGGACGGCGGCAGATCGCTACCGAAGCTCGCGAAATAGGTTCCCAGGTACCGCTCGACCATTTCGGACAGATCGCGGGCCTCGCCGTCTTGAGTTCCGGCCGGCGATGGCGCCTGATCGGCAAGTTCCTGCTCGATGATCTGCGCTGTCAGCGTCTCTTGAGGGTAGAGCGCCACAAGGCGCCGTACGAAGTTTTCCAGCTCGCGAATGTTGCCGGGCCAGGCATGCGCCTTCAGCCGCTCGATCGCCGCTGTCTCGATCGCTTTTTGACCGAGCCCCTCGCGCGAGGCGCTGCGCAAGAAATAGCGCACCAGATCGCCGACGTCGTCGAGGCGCTCGCGCAGCGGCGGGATCCGCAGCGGCACGACGTTGAGCCGGTAGTAGAGATCCTCACGGAACAAGCCTTGGCTGATCTGCTGCTTCAGATCGCGGTGGGTGGCAGCGATGATGCGGACATTGGTCTTGATCGGCGTGCGGCCACCGACCGTCGTGTATTCGCCCTGCTGCAGCACGCGCAATAGTCGCGTCTGCGCCTCCAGCGGCATGTCGCCGATTTCGTCGAGGAACAGCGTGCCGCCTTCGGCCTGCTCGAAGCGGCCTTGCGTGCGCGTCTGGGCTCCGGTGAAGGCACCCTTTTCGTGGCCGAACAACTCGCTCTCGATCAACTCGCGCGGGATTGCAGCCATGTTGATCGGCACGAACGGCCCCTGCCGGCGTTTGCCAAAATCGTGCAACACGCGCGCCACCAGCTCCTTGCCGGTGCCGCTCTCGCCGGTGATCATGACGGTCAGGTCGGTCTGCGTCAGCCGCGCCAGGACGCGATAGATTTCCTGCATCGCCGCCGATCGGCCGATCAGCGGCAATTCCTCGCCGTCGCTTTCCACCGTCGCGCGCTGCGGCTTGCGCCCGGGTTCGGCCAGCGCACGGCCGACGACAGCCACCACTTCCGACAGATCGAAGGGCTTTGGCAGATACTCGTAAGCGCCCTTCTCGGCCGCGGTCAGCGCCGTCATCAAGGTGTTCTGCGCGCTCATGACGATAATCGGCAGATCGGGCCGCAGTTTCTTGATGCGCGGAATGAGATCGAAAGCGTTCTCGTCGGGCATCACCACGTCGGTGATCACCACATCGCCCTCGCCCTGGCTGACCCAGCGCCACAAGGTCGCCGCGTTGCCCGTCGCCCTCGGCGCGTAGCCTGCGCGTGCAAGCGCCTGGTTCAAAACCGTCCTGATGGCGGTATCGTCGTCGGCGATCAGGATCGTACCTCGGGCCATCTGTATCATGCCTCTGTGATCACGCCTTCTTTGCGTCGCGCTGCAGCTCCTGCATCGGCAGCAGGATTCGGAAAACAGTTCGGTTCGCCTCGCTCTCGCATTCGATGATGCCGCCGTGATCGTCGATGATCTTGGCGACGAGAGCCAAGCCGAGACCGGTGCCGGACGGCTTGGTAGTCACGAACGGATCGAAGATCTGCGCACGCAAGTGCTCGGGGATGCCCGGGCCGTTGTCCTCGATCTGGATCATCAGCGGCAGAGCGATGCGCGAATTGGTGCCGGGCACCGCCAGCCGCATGCCCGGGCGAAACGAGGTCTGCACCATGATGCGGCCGGTCTCGGTCTTCTCGCCAATGGCCTCGACGGCATTCTTGAACAGATTGAGGAGGGCCTGGATCAGCTTGTCGCGATTGCCCGGCACCGGCGGCAGCGAAGGGTCATACTGCTCGATATAGCGGATGTGACGACCAAGGCCTGTCTCCATCAGGCGGCGCACATGATCGAGCACGTCGTGGATGTTGATCGGCATCGTCTGCAACGGGCGCTCGTCGCCGAACACTTCCATGCGGTCGACGAGATCGCGGATGCGATCGGTCTCGGTGCAGATCAGTTGAGCGAGCGCGCGATCCTCATCCGTCAGCGACGGCTCCAGCAATTGCGCGGCTCCGCGGATGCCCGACAGCGGATTCTTGATCTCATGCGCCAGCACTTGCGCCATTCCAGAAACCGAGCGAGCGGCCGCACGATGCGTCAATTGCCGCTCGATCATCAGCGCCATGTTGCGCTGTTGGAGCATGAGGAAGATGTATTCGGGCTGATCCTGCATCGGACCGCCATAGACATCGACAAGCTTGGGACCGACAAAGCGCGGCGAAACGATCTCGACACCGTACTCGTTGAAGGTCGCGCCGGTCTGGCGCACCTGTTCGACCAGCGCCACCAGCGGACAGCCGAACGCCAGCACATCGTCGAGCCGCATGCGCTTCAGCACGGTCTGGCCGATCGAGATGAAGCTCTCGGCAGCGGCGTTGGCATAGACGATACTATTGTCCTCAGCCAGCACGATGATCGGATGGGGAAGCGCGGCGAGCAGCAGATCGTGCACGACAGGGCGGCGCCCGGTCGGATGGGGCAAGGCGTTGGCGCTGGCGATGCGATGCGGCGTCGAGACAGCCTCGGCATCCCCGCCGAGTGCGTCGTCGCCGGGCACTCCTTTGGCTGCGCTGCTTGCGGTCTTGCCCAGCACGGTTTTGGATGGTGGTTTGCGCGAGCGATGCTGCTGGCTCATGCTGCCATCCTCGCCTGCACGGCGTCGTCATAGGCTTCCCTCAAGCCGTCGAGCATGAACTCGGCATTCTCCTGCGTGCACAGCCGCGAGCGCCAGTGCTTGAGGCGCATGCCCTCGAACCCCGCACTCTCCAGATACCAGCCGATATGCTTGCGCGCGTTCCTGATGCCAAGGCCGCGGCCGTAGTGATGCAGCATGTCGCCGATGTGCTCGCGCGCGATCTGGTATTGCTCGGCAAGCGGGGGCGCCCCGTCATCGACACCTTCCGCCAGCATGCGGGCAATGCGCCCCGGCTGCCAGGGAGCGCCATAGGCGCCGCGGCCGATCATGACGCCGCTGGCGCCCGATTGCCGCAGAGCTTCGCGTGCGTCGGCCGGAGAGACGATATCGCCGTTGACGACGACAGGAATGCCGACCGCCTCGACCACGGGGCGCACTGCGGTCCAGTCGGCGCTGCCCTTGAAGAAATCGCAGCGTGTGCGTCCATGCACAGTGACGAGCCTGATGCCGGCCGCCTCGGCGCGCCGCGCGATGTCAGGCGCGTTGATGGCCCGTCGATCCCAGCCCAGCCGCATCTTCAACGTCACCGGCACCGCGACCGCGCCAACCACCGCCTCGATCAGGCGCAGCGCGTGGTCGGGGTCGCGCATCAGTGCGCTACCTGAAAGCTTGCCCGTCACCTCTTTCGCCGGACAGCCCATGTTGATGTCGATCATGTCGGCGCCAAGATCGGCCGCAATGCGCGCCCCCTCCGCCATCCAGCGCTCCTCGCGCCCGGCCAACTGCACCACGAACGGGCGCACATGCCCCGCCGTCGCCCGCCGCAACACGTCGCGCCGCGCCTCGACCAGGGCCTCGCTGGCGATCATTTCCGAAATAACGAGCCCCGCCCCCAACCGATCAGCCACATGGCGGAACGGCAGATCGCTCACCCCGGACATCGGAGCCAGCAGCACCGGATTTGGCGTTACGATCTTGCCGACTTGCAGACCAGCGCAGGTCGGCTCCGCAGGGCTATTGCTCATTTGATGGGCAGATTCGTTGGCTGCTACTATCTTGGGCAGAATAGGATCGATTGGGTGGTCTCGCAAGTGCGAAATCCGGGTGTGGCTGTTTACCACCGGGGCCAACCTCCGCTAAGCAACCTCCGCTCAGAACGGCGCGACGGTCTCAGAATACCCCTACCCTGCATCACCGCCTTGCGCCTTGACTTGGCTTTGGGCGTTGCCATAGCCGGATTTGGGTGTGACGAGCCTGGATTGACCCCGCTGGAGGCCTGGACGTGAAAACCGCCGCATTGATCGTCGCCGCCGGCCGTGGCAGCCGGGCAGGCGGCCCGGTGCCCAAGCAGTACGCCCCATTGGCGAATCGCACAGTCCTCGGCTGGACCCTGGAGGCGTTCGAAAGCCATCAGGAAATCGCCCATATCCAGGTCGTGATACACCCCGAAGATGCCGGCCTCTACAGCGACGCAGCGCCCGCGGAGTCCGGCAAGCTGCTCGCCCCTGTCCATGGCGGCGCGACGCGCCAAATCTCCGTGCTCAATGGTCTTGAAGCGCTTGCCGGCGAGGGCGTCACCAAGGTGTTGATTCACGATGCGGCGCGGCCGTTCGTGATGTCGACCATCATTGCCGACGTCATCCGTGCGCTCCAAACCCACACGGGCGCACTTGCCGCCGTACCGCTCGCCGATACCTTGAAGCGCTCCGGCACCGGCGGCCTCGTCGCCGAGACGATTCCTCGCGCAGGGCTTTGGCGCGCACAGACGCCACAAGGCTTCCGCTTCGATGCGATCCTCGCCGCCCACCGCAAGGCGGCAGCAGCCGGCCGCGATGATTTCACCGACGATGCCGCGATTGCCGAATGGGCCGGCCTCGATGTCATGCTCGTCGAAGACGACGCCACCAACACCAAGATCACGACCCAGGCGGATATCCAGATGGCCGAGAGGCTGATGCGCGCAGCACCCCCCGCAACGACGCTCGAACCCTGCGCCGGCACTGGCTTTGACGTGCACAAGTTCACCATCGGCGATCACGTCATGCTGGCAGGCGTGAAGATCCCGCACACGCAAGGTGTGGCGGCCCATTCCGACGGGGACGTCGTGCTGCACGCACTGACCGACGCCGTGCTCGGCGCGCTGGGGGACGGCGATATCGGCCAGCACTTCCCGCCGTCCGATCCGAAATGGAAGGGCGCCGCGTCCCACATCTTCCTCGCGGATGCCGTGCGGCGCGTCGTCGAACGCGGTGGCCGCATCGTCAATGCCGACGTGACCCTGCTGTGCGAAGCGCCACGGATCGGTCCCCACCGCGAATTGATGAAAGCATCGATTGCTCAAATCATGGGGCTCGATCTCGCGCGCGTCGGCATCAAGGCGACGACCACTGAAGGGCTCGGCTTCACTGGTCGTCGCGAGGGCATCGCGGCAATGGCGAGCGTCATGCTGCTGCTGCCGTGAGCGCAAAGTTGCATCGCCACGCCGCTAGACAGGTTCAACTTGAATGGAATCGCCTCGTGCCATGGTGGCCTGCTCTAAGTCCTTGAATGAGAGTCTGATTCACGTCTTCGATCGAAACGCATGCGTTTCCATCTCAGACGATCAGGCTCAATTGCCGCGCTCGCTCGAGTTGTCGCCACAAGATGCGTTTGATGGCGATCGTCACACCGAAGACACACCCGATCCGTTGACCGATGCGCCAGAATCGCGGCATCAACGCCAACGCGTGGTTGTATGATCACGAGCATGCGGGGGTCAAAAAAATGAATCTGACGACTACAATCGAGCGGTCTGGCGTCGAGACGCAAACCATCAGCGACATCGCCGAGACGACCGCGGCCGCCTGCTTGGCCACGCGTGTGCGTCAACTCTCTCGAATCATCACCCGTGTTTACGACGATGCCCTGCGCTCGCTCGGCATCACGGCGAGCCAATACACGCTACTTGCCCAACTCGCCTCACGCGACGGCATCACCGCTGTCGAGATCGGCCATGATCTCGACATCGAGAAATCAACGCTGTCGCGTAACCTGAAGCGTCTTCTGGCCCTGGGTCACATCACAATGGACCCGCCTGCTGGTCGACGCGGACGTGGCTTGCACCTGACGCCCAAAGGTCAAGCCGTTCTCAAGGAAGCCTATCCCATCTGGCAGGACGCGCAGCGCCGCGCGACGACTGTCATGGGGCCAGAGAGCCGCACGGTTCTCGATGGTCTCCTCGATCAGGCGGAAAAGCTCATCGCTGCCTGATCCACATACCTCTCTTCTCTCGCATTCTCTCTCCCGATGATCGAGCCGGTGCACTTGCCCAGTGCACCGGCTCTCCCTTTTCTGGGAGGCTGCGAAGACGCCGCCGCTCCGACAACTCTCGACGCCATTCTGCAGAGCGTCCATGATGGGCCCATCTAGCGCCGGAGATGGCAGGGATGCCAGCGACAGATCTCTTTTCTCGCAGCCACATCGAAGCAGCCCACGCGTTACTGGCGATCCTGCGCCATCGCAATATGCGCCTCGTCACTGCCGAAAGCTGCACCGGCGGGCTCATTGCCGGGCTGCTGACCGAGATCGCCGGCTCATCTGCGGTGGTCGAGCGCGGTTATGTCACCTACTCCAACGAAGCCAAGATCGAATGCCTCGGGGTGCCGGCACAATTGATCCTGCAGCATGGGGCGGTGAGCCGCGAAGTCGCCGAAGCAATGGCAGTCGGTGCGCTGGCGCATTCACATGCCGACATTGCGATCGCCGTGACCGGAATAGCCGGGCCCGATGGCGGTACGGTTTCAAAGCCCGTTGGCCTCGTGCACCTTGCCGCCCATCACAGGGGACATTTGACGCGCCACATGGAATGCCGCTTCGGCGATATCGGCCGCACCGCGATACGCCTTGCAACCGTCGCCGAGGCCTTGGGTCTGATCAAACGATCGCTCCCCGGCGAACGGCCGGCATGACGAAACCGCCAATCAGGCGCCAGACCTTGCCACCGTTCCGTAAACCACCCGTGCGCGCTCCTCGAAGGCCTCCGCGAACTTGCGAAACGCCTTGTCGAAGACGGCGCCCATGACGAGCCCGAGCATGGCGTTGCGGAACTGGTAGTCGATGAAGAAGTGGATGTCGGAGCCGCGCTCGCGGTTGGTGAAATGCCAGCGGTTGTCGAGGTGGTGGAATGGCCCGTCGAGATAAGCCACCTCGATGCGCGACGGCTCGGCCTCAGGGTGGAGCACCACGCGCGTCGTGAAGCTCTCGCGGATTGCCTTGTAGCCGATGCCCATGGTGGCGACGAGATGCGTCGTCACTCCATCGTCCTGCCGCGAAGTGATCTTCAGGCTTTCACACATCGGCAAGAACAGCGGATATTTCTCGACGTCCGCGACAACCGCGAACATCTGCTCGGCCGAAAAAGGCACGCGCCGCGTTGTCTCGAAACGGGGCACTGTTGCTATCCCTTCGCCACCAAGGTGCGCTCACGCGCTGCCCGCAACCGCGCGAAGTCCTCGCCAGCGTGGTGGGAAGAGCGCGTCAGCGGTGTCGCCGAGACGAGCAGGAAGCCCTTGGCATAGGCGGTCGTTTCATAGGCCTTGAATTCATCCGGCGTGACGAAGCTCTTCACCTCGGCGTGTTTGCGCGTCGGCTGCAGGTATTGGCCAATGGTCAGGAAGTCGATGCTGGCCGAGCGCATGTCGTCCATCACCTGAAGCACATCCTCGCGCGTTTCACCGAGCCCCACCATCAGGCCGGATTTGGTGAACATAGCCGGATCGAGCTCCTTCACCCGCTGCAACAGCCGAAGCGAATGGAAATAGCGCGCTCCGGGGCGGATCTTGAGATAGAGAGCGGGCACCGTTTCCAGGTTGTGGTTGAAGACGTCGGGCTTGGCCGCGACAACCACCTCGAGCGCGCCGTCCTTGCGCAAGAAGTCGGGCGTGAGGATTTCGATCGTCGTCGATGGCGCGGCTCGCCTGATCGCAGCGATGACGGCGGCGAAATGCGCAGCACCCCCGTCGTCGAGATCATCGCGATCGACCGAGGTGATGACGACGTGGTTGAGACCCAACGCGGCCACCGCATCGGCAACGCGATTGGGTTCGTCCGCATCCAGCACCGCCGGCAGTCCCGTCTTGACGTTGCAGAAGGCGCAGGCGCGCGTGCACGTATCGCCCATGATCATCATGGTCGCATGCCGCTTCGACCAGCATTCGCCCATATTCGGGCAGCCCGCTTCCTCGCAGACCGTGTGCAGCTTGTTTTCTTTGACGATGCGCCGCGTCTCGCCGTAAACTTCAGATGTCGGCGCGCGCACCCGAATCCATTCGGGCTTGCGCAGCAACGGCGTATCGGGACGGTGCGCCTTTTCCGGATGACGGGGGCGCTGCGTCCCATCGCCAACACTATCCAACACCTTGACCATCAAGCCTCCGGCCAGAGCGCTTTTCGATCCAATGGAACCGGCTCGGCGCTCTAGAATAATTGGTTTGTCGCATTTTCTACGACGAACCGGCGACCACTTCGTCGGAAAATGCTCTAGCCACAGGCCCGCGCGGCCGACCACCGCCTAGGATGATGCCTGTGTGGGCACCCTATAGGTGGACGAGCGCCCGCTCACGATCAAGCACGGCGGAGGTCGTAGGTGAACAACCGCAGCCTTCAGCGGGAAATAAGCCGCGCAATCAAGATGACGACGATCGCGCCGATGGTCGAAACCACGATCTGATTGCCCCAGACGCCCAGGTTGAACGGCAGGTTCAACAGTCCCATTTGGACCAAGGCGCCGCCCAGAACAGCGCCGATAACGCCGACGATGAGGTTGCGAAAGAGGCCGCCGCCGCCGAGCAGCAGCCCCGCCAGCCAGCCCGCGATCAGGCCGTTGATGGCCATAACCACATAGGGATTCTGCAGATAGGACATGACCTGGTCCATGAAGCGCCTCCTCGACAGTTCCGCGGACGGCCGGTCCGCCCCGCAGACACTCATTATGCGAGTAATTTGGCCACGATGACGACCACGATGGCGCCGATCGTCGCTGTAGCGATCTGGCTGGCGAGCGGATTCTTGATGCCGAGATCGAGCCCCAGCGCCCGCAACAGGTAGCCGCCGACGAAGGCGCCGATCACGCCCGAGGCGAGGTAGCGGATCAAACCACCGCCGCCGACGATGAAGGAGGCGAGCCAGCCCGCTACCAGGCCGATCAGCAGAAACACCACCAGGGCGCGGGTATCGGCATTCATCGGGACCTCCTAGAGTGCTTCCGGAAAAGTGGGAACCGGTTTTCCGATAAGAAGCACGACAAAACAAAAGCTAGAGCCGTTCTGCAATTCCATCAAAACCGGAACGTCTCCGGGCGGCAATTGATGAACAGCTGCATTCAGCGCTCAAAGCAGATTCGGCTGAGTCTCGTCCCCAGTCGAGTCATTGCCAACGCGCAGTCATGCCAACGCGCAGCAATCGGAGCGGTTCACGTCGCTCAAAGATGGCAGCGCGCGCCCAGGTATTGTTGCAGGAGCTTGTTGTATTGCTCGACGTCAGCCTGATTGGCGGCCGACAGCTTCTTGCCAGCGTTCGCCTGCTCGATCTTGGCGGGCACGCCCCGTGAATCGAGGCGATCGATCTCGCCACGCAACTGTTGGCAAGATTTGCCATCGGGCAGCGAAGCCGTAACGCTGCCCGCCTGCTGGTTCTCGCCAGCGCAGGCGGAAAGCAAGAGGGTTGCGGTGACTGCAACACAAAATGCGCGCATGCCAGAACCCCTCACCGAACCGCTGATAGCTGTTTGCACACCAACCTCCGCTGAATGGTTGCTTCCAACGCTTGGGGTTTCATCACAACCAACCCGCCTCCGCAACCCCGGATAGCTCGAGTGTGACTTTGGAGCCGCGCTGCAAACCTTTGAAATCAATTTGGCGAGACAAAGTGTTAGCGCATCATGTCGCACGCGCCTTTGACCATCGGACAAGCACGATGCCGACGGGACAGGCACTTTTCTCTCGATTGAAGCAAACAGGGGGCAGAATGCCCCCTGCGCGAGCATGGTCACAAGCCGTCGGCGCCATCATAAGAGGGCTGCCTTAGCTCCTGTGATTACTCAGCCTTCTCGGCGTTGGGCGGCACTGAGACGGTGACGCCTTCGGTGGCCATCGGCTTGGCCGGCGCCGCCGTATCTGCGGTTGCCTGCGCTGCTGGAGCTGGTGTCGCCGCCGCCGCCGTCTTTGTCGGCGCCTTGGCAGCACTGGTCTTGGCCTTCTTTGCAACGGTCGTCGTTGTCTTCTGATTGGCGGCTTGCGTCGCCTGTTGCTTGGCCTGCTCGGCCTGCGCATCGGCGCTTGGAGCTGCTGCCGCGGCGGGCTTGGCCTGCAACGCCGCCTGTTGGGCCGGTGTCAACTTCGAGCAGCGCGCCTGATACTCGGCGTTGGCCTTGTCGAGCTCGGTGATCTTGGCCAGCGACTGGCGCTTGATCTGAGCCGTTGCTCCCTTGCCGGTCGAGGCCTTCTCGATGCGCTCGGGCGTGCCTTCCTTGCGCAATGTATCGATTTTGGTGACGAGCGCGGCGCACTGCGGATCGACCTTCGAGTCGGCCTTGGCGACAGCCTCAGGCTCTGACGCGAGAGATGCCGTCGTCAGGCCACCCAGAACGTTTCCGTCGTTGGCGCAACCACCCATGAAAGCGGCGGCGGCTATCGCCACCACACCTGCAAGAGCCCCTATCCGCATGTCGATAACCCCCTGATTGAAAAACGTGTGGTCAAGTCCCCATGAGGACCGGTGCAACCTCGGCCCATTAGAAGACGGGGTATCTGCGCAGCAAGCGGCCACACCGCATTTGCCGGTTGATGAACCGGGTTAGAGTTGGCCGCTCGGGCGCTTAGCTGTGGAAAGGTGGCGGCTGTGCCAAAGTCGCAACGACCATTTTCCGCGCTTGGCGTTGAGCTTGCGAAGCTGCGCGCGCAAAGCACCGCAGGCGGCGGTGTTCCGCGCAGGGCCGCGACACGCCTTTCAACGCAATTGACGATTTGCAGCGCGTGCCGACGAGAGTTCGAGATCAGCGCCTGCACTCAGCCGTGAGGAAGCGTTTGCCGTGACCCGTCGTGCGGCGGCCAGCGGTAAAGGAACGTCAGATAAAATAGCGCCGCATAGACCGTCACCGCCACCGCCCAGCCGATCGCCACACCAAGCTGCTGCTGCGACATGTTCCCGGCAATTTCCACGCCCGGTATCGGATTGCGGAGGTCCCGCAACGGCACGATCGGCCGCTCGAGCCGGTCCCACGCGCCGTAGAGTCCTTCCTGCAAACGCTGGATCACGGTGGCCGTGCCGCCAAGGAATATGAGGCCGATCGTCAGCAATGAAAACGCAATCGTGCGCAGCAGCAGCGGTGCACGGGCCAGGAAGAAATAGAGCGCCGCGACATAGCCCGATACGATCGCAAAGAACGTCGAGAACACAGTCAGCACCGCGGCAATGGCATTGAACAGGTTCTGCAGAATATCGGCTTCATTCATATCGCAAACGCCATCGATCCAATGCTGCGCGCGCACGGCGCGCCGGGGACGCGAAACAAGCCTCTATCGCGACACAAAGACTTATCGAAAGACTTGTCGCAATCAGTGTGCGACGCGCCCCTTGATGTGGCCGCTACGTTGCGACTGATCGGGCGATCCGACACCGCGCGCGAAAGCCTCCGACATCAATGCCAACGCCTCCTGGCGCGAGACCTGCCCATCGAGCTCGACGGCGGTGGCAATGTGCTGGGCAACGTCGGCCAGCATGCGACCCCACTCCGACACGTCATGGCTGAACGTCTCGGGATTGAAGATGACGTGCAGCCCACCATCCGCGATCCATGCGCGCAAAACCTCGAGTGCCATTTCGGCATCGAGTACGCCATCGGGCAGTTCGAGTTCCTCGGGCTGCTCGAATTCCTTGTCGTCCATCACAGCTCTCCCCTCTGGTCGCTCATCTGCGGCGGCCAGCCAGCATCAGATATACACGTACACCGACACTTGCGACCAATCCGAGCGGCATCAAGGCGGCAGCGACGATTGGAGCCAGCGGGTTCTTCCAGTTGAGTGAAACATTGCCGCGCCCGTCGATGATGTAGACGCGCCCTTCGAGCCAGCCTGCCATCGCCTTGATCGGCCTGATGGCGAGATCGGCTAGATGCTGCGGATGTCGCGACAGCACCGTCATCGTCCACGCAGACCGCACCTGCCCGACGATGGACTGCCAGCGCGTTGGCGGCCGGCGCGGCGCGCTGACCAGCATGGCGACTTGCCGCCGGGGTGCTTCAGGCTGATTCACGACAAACCTCCCGCACGGCCGCCACGACGTTGTCCGCATCAGGTAGCGCCAGCTTTTCCAGGTTGGCGGCGTATGGCATCGGCGCATCGGCGGCGGCAACCTTGACGGGTGGCGCGGTAAGCGCCTCGAACGCATCGATGGCGACGCGCGCGCATAACTCAGAGCCGATCGAACACACCGGCCAAGCGTCCTCCACCGTCACCAGACGATGCGTCTTGCGGACCGATTGCAGCACGGTGGCGATGTCGAGCGGGCGCAGCGTGCGCAGATCGACAACCTCGGCCTCGATCCCCTCACCGGCGAGACGATCTGCTGCCTCCAGGGCATGCACGACGCCGCGCGCATAGGTAATGATGCTGACATCGCGGCCTTCCCGCGCGATCCGCGCACTGCCGATGGCAACCAGCGCATCGTCTCCCTTGGCCACCGGGCCGGTAGCGCCGTAAAGCAGCTCGCTCTCCAGCATCAGCACCGGGCCGCGATCGCGAATCGCGGACTTCAAAAGCCCTTTGGCGTCGGCGGGATTGGACGGTGCGACAACCTTCAGGCCCGGCACGTGTGCAAACCAGGCAGAGCAACATTGCGCATGCTGGGCGCCGGCACCGCTGGAAAATCCATTGGCACCGCGAAACACGATCGGCACGGCGATCTCGCCACCCGAAATGTAATGTGCTTTGGCCGCAGAGTTGACGATCTGATCGATCGCCTGCATGGCCAAATTCCAGCTCTTGAACTCGACGACCGGCTTCAGCCCTGCATACGCAGCACCGATACCGGCACCGGCAAAACTCTGGCCGGCAATGGGTGCATCGATGATGCGGCGCGGGCCGAATTCATCGATCAATCCAGCGCTGACCTTATGACCGCCGGCCGCCACGCCGACCTCCTCACCCAGCACAAGCACGTCGCCATCTCGCCGCATTTCCTCGGCGATGGCATCGCGCAAGGCGTCGCGCATCGTCTGCGTGGTGAAGGCAACGCCGGGCCCGCCCGCGTGAGCAGTCGATTGCGGCTCCGGCTCATTCACACGGCGGTTCTCATCCGCGCCGGGCGGCCGAACTTGCGCAACGGTGCTTGTGTACGCCGCCTGCGGCGCGGCTTCGTGCACATTCGACGCCGCCGCAGCGGTGATCAGCGCAATCGGCGTATCGACTTTGACACCGTCGGAACCAGCGGCAACGAGTATGCGGGCAATGCGCCCGTCGACGACCGCCTCGATCTCCATCGTCGCCACATCGGTCTTGATCTCAGCGATGACGTCGCCAGCGCTAACCTCATCGCCCTCCTTCACCAGCCACTTGACCAGGCGGCCGTTGCCGGTCGTTGCCGAAAGCGACGGCATCAGGATTTCCGAAATGTTGCTGACGGGGCTGCTCAAGAGGCCACCCCCGTCGCGGCGGCCGTGACATGGCGATCAAGATCGGCGGCATCGGGCAGGGGTTGCGCCTTGGCGTATTTCACCGCTTCGGTGACGAGCGCCCTCACCTGCTTGTCGATGTCGCGCAAGTCTTGCTCACTGATGCCTGACGCGATCAACCGCATGTGCGACTGTGCGATCGGATCAGCGGCGGCCTGTGCCGATTGAGCCTCGTCCTTGGCGCTGCTTTTCACGGGATCTGGCATCGCGTGCCCCCGAAAGCGGCAGGTCAACAGCTCAAGAATGAACGGGCCTTGACCACCTCGCACCCACTGTGCGGCACGCACGCCCGCATCACAGACGGCGCGCACGTCCATGCCGTCGACCTGCCAGCCGGGAACCGAGAAAGGGCGGCCCCGTTGCGAGAGATCTTGCTGCTTGGCATTGGGCCCAGTCACCTCGCCGGGCGCGTGGCTGTTGTTTTCGATGACGAAGACGATCGGAAGCCGCCAGCTTGCGGCCATGTTGAAGCTTTCGTGCACCTGGCCCAGATCACTGGCGGCGGCGCCGAAAAAGCACCAGCACACCTTGTCCTCGCCGCGATAGCGGTTGGCGAGAGCGATGCCGGCGCCGAGTGGCACATTGGCTCCATCGACGCCATGCCCGCCGAAGAAGTTGGCCTGGCGCGAGAACATGTGCATCGATCCGCCCTTGCCTTTCGACACACCGCTGCCGCGGCCGAGCAATTCGGCCATCAGCGCACGCGCATCGACGCCGCGCGCCAGCATATGGCCGTGGCTGCGGTAATTCGCGATCACCTGGTCATCGGGCCGCGCCGCCATGTGCAAGCCCGTCACCGCCGCTTCCTGCCCGATCGAGAGATGGCAAAATCCACCGATATCGCCCATGCCGTAGAGCTGGCCCGCCTTTTCCTCGAAGCGGCGAATCAGCAGCATGGTCCGATAGGCGCCAAGCTCGTCAGCAAGCGCGATCGCCTTGACACCGCGAGGCGGCGGGGCAGCAGCAGCGGAGGCGGCGCGGAGTGGGTCTGACATTGCTCGTCGCAAGGCTGATCGATGGGGACGCGCAGGCGTCCGGGCAAGCAACCTAAACCAAGGTGCGATCCGGCGCCATCCGGCGCTAACCGCAGCGAAATCGCAATTTTCGTGGTTAACGGTCAGCCGCAGGTGATAGCCGCGCGCTCACACCCGTTCAGCGGGCATGCGTGAGGATGCGATCGGAAGCATGCACGAAACCCAACACATCGCGGGCGATCTCGGCGACGAGGTCAGCATCGGGCGGTGTTGAGGATAACAGCGCCACATCGCGCTGCAAATGGGCGCGCACGGTCTCGAGCCCCCTGATCTCGAACTCCAAGCCTTCGGAGCGGGAGATCAGTCTGGAACGGGTCTCAAGACCGTGCCTGCCATGGATTGCATGATAAGCGAAGGTTGCGGTCATCCCGAGGCAAGTAAGCACAACCAGGATCTGCCTGGGTCCGGTACGCCGATCATGTCTTGGCTTTTTTGTACGCAGCACTGTTTTTAACGAGCGTTCGACTTGGAACGAGTTCGTTTCTACTCCTGCCTCCTTAAGGCGAGGTAAAATGTCGTTCGAAATCTGGAGGACTGCATCACAATTTGTGCATCCGCATCGATTTGCGCGATTGCCAAGCGGATTTTGTGCCCCGTCTGGTCGTCATCGGACTGCCATGTAGTCATCGCACGACTTTGCTCTTACCATCGCGACGTCATGACCGGGGCCTACGGAGCGTTTTTCATGTTGCGCATACTGCTCATCCTGACCGCCCTTTGGGCGGCAGCAACCTTGACCGCGCCGGCACACGCCGAAACACGCGTTGCCCTCGTCATCGGCAATAGCGCCTACACCCACACGACACCGCTCTCAAACCCCCTCAACGATGCGCGCGACATGAGCGCTGCGCTCAAACGTACCGGGTTCGACGTCGTCGAGGCGCTCGATGCCGACAAGCGCAAGCTCGATGGCGCCTTGCGCAGCTTTGCCGACAAGCTCGGCAGCGCCGATGTCGCCTTGTTCTTCTATGCCGGACACGGGTTGCAGGTCGGAGCCCAGAACTATCTGGTGCCCACCGACGCCAAGCTCGAGCGCGAGCGCGATTTGCAGTTCGAGGCCATCAGTCTCGATTTCGTGCTGCGCCAGATGGAGATCGACCGCGAGGGCAAGACCACCATCGTCATCCTCGACGCCTGCCGCGACAACCCGCTTTCGCGCAATCTGGCCCGCTCCATGGGCACCCGCTCGACCAGCATCGGACGCGGCCTTGCCGCCGCCGCCACCGGGCTTGGCACCTTCATCGCGTATGCCACCCAGCCCGGCAATGTGGCGCTCGACGGCGAAGGGCGCAATTCACCTTTCACCGCGGCGCTCACCAAGCAGATCGAGGCCAAGGGCCGCAATATAACCGCCACCATGATCGAGGTTCGCAAACAGGTGGTGGCCACCACCAATGGCCGCCAGGTGCCGTGGGATCATTCCGCACTGACGGGTGACTTCTATTTCGTCGCTGGCGATGCCGCGCCGCAGGCCGGCACGGTTTCGGCCGCTCCGCAAGGCTCGAGCGAAGATCTCATGGCGTTGAAGCAGCGCCTCGCCCGGCTCGAGGAGGAGGCCAAGGCCCGCGGCCCCGGCGCCGGCCCTGGCGCGATGATGTCGGCCGACGGCATCAAGCTCGCCGAGCTGCGCGCGCGCGCAGCCAACCTCGACGAACTCGTCAAGGACCTGCAAAAGAAGCTCGCCGACAAGAACTTCGAGCTAGGCCGCTCCGCCAATCCCAACGAAAAGCAGAAGCTGCAGCGCGACGTCTCCAACATCATGCTGGAATGGACGCGGCGCGGTCTCGACCTGAAGAAGATGCGTGGGGAGATCGCCGAACTCGAAGGCAAGGCCGCGCCCGGCAATGCCACGGACGGCAATACCGCCGGGGCCCCGCGCGTGGCAGCCATTCCGCCCGTCACCGCAAAGCTCGATCCGAATGCCAGCGCGTCACGGTTTGAGACAACCGACAACGTGGGCTTGGAAGGCGACGAGATTAGATCCTTCAAGGCACCAAGCCCCGACGCATGCCGCAATGCCTGCGACGCCGAGCCCGGCTGTGTCGCTTACCAGCATGGCCGCAAGATCCCGGTCATGGGCCAGTGCCATTTGTTCTCGGCCCTCAGCGCACGCCACGAGGATATAAGCTGGCGCAGCGGCGTGCGCGGGACCGGTGGCAGCAGCAGCATGTTGCCGCCAGAGCTGATCGGCCAAAAGCCGAAAGGCACCGAGCAGGGCTTCAATCTGTTCGAAGGCGCAATGCTGGAGGGTGACTATATCAAGATGGCGCCGGCAGACTCAGCAAGAGCCTGTGCCACGGTGTGCCGCAACACGGCCGGCTGCACGGCCGCAACCTTCATGGCCAAGACAGGCGAGATCGGCAACATGTGCACGACGCTGTCGCGCATTTCAAAAGCCAAGACGGGCATCAACGGCGCGTCAGCGCTGATCCGCAATTAGCGCAGGCTGCCCGATGTCATCGGCTGGCGTGGCACGCGGCATGGGCGGCTTTGAGCGTCACGTCATCCCAAGCTCGGTCATCGCAAATGCAGACGATGCCGCCAGGACCACGAAAGCGGCCGCGAGGGCCGGCCAACCGAAGCGTGACGACAGCCGATAGCCTAACCAAATGACGAGCACGCTGCCGATCACCAATCCGATCGGCCCGCCGAAAAGGAACGCCGTGAAGGCGGCTCCTTGCAAGGCTTCTCCGCCCACAGGCCCGCTCTTCCAGATCATCGCCGCGCCCATCACATAGACTCCGGCGAGAAAGTTCAAAGGCGCGGCGACGACCGCTAACAGGACTGCAGCCCCGAGCGCACGCCAGCGCAACTTTGTCATCGACACCTCTCCCTCCGCCGTTATCGGATGGCGACATCATCGACCAGCGATTGCGGAATTCATATGTAGATGCTCGACACGACGCCGAGACGGCCAGCGCGCGCACGCCATCAGGCGTGAGTAAAATTTTCAGCCAACCATCACACCTGTCCGGCCGCAGTTTCAGCTCACAACATGGAGCCACGGTTACAACGCAAGAATTCCGTTGCGACAGACGCGCCGGACTCTGGTCCCCCTGAGGAGAGGGCCAGGGTGAGGGGGCCGGACAAGAGCGTTGCGCCAGCTGCACGCCCCTCACCCGGCGCGGAACCAATGAATTCGAAAACTTCTCGACGTCTTGGCCGCGCCGGCCTCTCCCGGGACGGGAGAGGCTAGAGCGCTTCCGGAAAAGTGGGAACCGGTTTTCCGATAAGAAGCACGACAAAACAAAGGTCTAGGGCCGTTACGCGATTCCATCAAAACCGGAACGGTTCTAAGCACTGTGATTGGCGCATGACGATACTGAACCCGGCGGCGTGCTACCCTGTCGGGAACACAAGCGTCGGTTGGAACACCGAGCTGCAAACCGCTACGAGTATGCGGGAGCAACAACCGATACTCAGCCTCACGCGCCCGCGACGGACCCGCGCAGGATCGAGCGCCCCGCGTACCGCGCCACGTCACCCAGTTCGCCCTCGATGCGGATCAGCTGGTTGTACTTCGCCAGACGATCCGAGCGCGACAGCGAGCCGGTCTTGATCTGACCGCAGTTCGTCGCAACCGCGAGATCGGCGATCGTCGAATCCTCGGTCTCGCCAGAACGGTGCGACATCACCGCCGTATAGCCCGCGCGCTGCGCCATGTTGACTGCATCCAACGTCTCGGTCAGCGTGCCGATCTGGTTGACTTTGACGAGGATCGAGTTGGCGATGCCCTTCTTGATGCCGGTGCTGAGACGCTCGGTGTTCGTCACGAACAGATCGTCGCCGACCAGCTGGCAGCGCTTGCCGATCAGCTCGGTCAGCGCCTTCCAGCCATCCCAGTCGTCCTCGGCCATGCCGTCCTCGATCGAGATGATCGGGTA
>CAZLHQ010000024.1:0-30004 GCA_964559355.1 uncultured Hyphomicrobiaceae bacterium | reverse complement strand
CTTGCATGAACCATTGTCCGGTCTACGGCGCCGTCGGTGGCCATGCCTATGGCTGGGTCTATCCCGGCCCGATCGGCGCGGTGCTGACGCCCGCCCTGATCGGCATCCACGAGGGCGCCAACCTGCCCAACGCCTCGACATTTTGCGGCCGCTGCGAATCGGTGTGCCCGATGCGCATTCCCCTGCCAAAGCTGATGCGACACTGGCGCGAGGCGGAATTCGATGCGGGCGAGACGCCCAGGACGCAGAGGATGGCGTTGCAAGCCTGGGCAACGCTGGCGCGGCGACCGCGGCTCTATCATCTCGCCATGCGTTTTGCCGCTGCAATGCTCGGGGCTGCCGGGCGTGGCCGCGGGCGTTTTCGCTGGCTGCCGATGGCGGGCGGCTGGACCAGGCATCGCGATTTTGCTGCACCCGAAGGACGCACGTTCCAGCAGCTATGGGCGGAGACACAACGAGGAGTGCCGAAATGAGTGAGGCGAGAAGCGCAATCCTCGGACGCATTCGCCGCTCACTGGGTGCGAAGGCCGATGACGCCGCGCGTGCCGACAAGGCCCGTCAGCACATCGCTCGCCACAGCCGTTCTCTGATTCCCGCGCGCGCCACCAAGCCTGCGGCAGAACTCTATGCGCAGTTTCGCGCATTCCTCGAGGGTCAGCAGGCCCGCGTGCTGGAGGCTCCGTCGCTGTCGGATGTGCCGGCCGTGCTCGCACGCTACCTTGCTGAAAGCGCACTGCTCGCGCCGATCCGTCTCGGCGCCGACAGCCGGCTGGCGGCGATGGACTGGGACCAAGCCGGCATCGGGGCCAATAACGGCGCCGCCGATCCAGTCGACGCGATTGGCGTTTCGTTCGCACTCGCCGGCATCGCCGAAACCGGAACGCTTGTGATTGCCGCTGGCGCCGACAACCCCGTGACGCTGGCGTTTCTGCCGGCAACCCACATTATCGTCGTCGAGCGCGCCAGCATCGTCGGCAGCTACGAGGATGCTCTCGATATCCTCAGGGCCGCGTTCGGCGCCGTGACGATGCCGCGAACGCTCAACTACATCTCAGGGCCGTCCCGCACCGCCGACATCGGCGGCAAGATCGTCATCGGCGCGCACGGGCCGCGCCAGCTCGCAATCATCGTCGTCGGTTGAATGAAGCGCGCCAGCTCGCCACCGCAAGCGCGAGGCATGGCCGCGAGGGGCTGCCGGCGCCAAACTATCTGCGCATGCACGATTGCAGACACTGCTGTAGACGCTGATCGCAACTGCTGGCGCCCTTGGTGCTGATACGACACTGATTGTGCTGAGCCCGGCAGTCTGCGGCACAACCGTTCGCCTGCACGTTGTCGGGCAACGTGGCCATAACCGCACCAGCCGCAGCCAAGCCGAACAATCCGGCGATCATGATCGTGCGCAAGTTCAACGGTCAGTCTCCTGCAACCACCACCGGACGCCCGCTGCACCCCGCAGCCCACGCAAGGTAGACAGCCTACCCGGCATGGAAAGATTGCATCATTAGCTCAGTATCGATGAATACAAGCTGAAAGCCCCGCGCACGCCATAAACCGCGCTCATGCACCAGGCTGGCTTCGGATTCATGCCGATAATGGACGGCAGGTCGTCAACAACACAGGCGATCCGGCATCAAAATGCGAACTCGGTGAACAGCGGCTCGATGCGGCGGCCCCAGCGCCCATGGTAGCGCTCCAGCAAATCGTCGGCGCAGGTCTTGCCGATGGCCACCATGTCTTCCAACGGGGCGAGATAGATGGTCTCGTCCTGGGCGCGCGGATTGAGCCGGCGGCGATTGCGCAGCCCCTGCCGCGAAAGCATCAGCACCTCACGGGCGATGTCACGCACGCGGCCATTCCTGAACGGTGTGTCGAGTGCACCTCGGGGCACGTCTGCGCGCAGGCCATCGCGCTCGTCGGCAGTCCAGTCCTTGATGATTTCTGACGCCCCCTCCAGCGCCTCCTCATCATACAACAGACCCACCCAGAACGCCGACAACGCCACGATGCGGCTCCAACGCCCGCCATCGGCGCCGCGCATTTCCAGGAAGCGCTTCATGCGCACCTCGGGGAACAGGGTCGTCAGGTGATCCGACCAATCGTCAAGCGTCGGCAACATGCCTTCGAGCCCCGGCAGGCGGCCAGCCATGAAGTCGTTGAACGAGGCCCCCGCCACATCGATGTAGCGGCCGTCGCGATAGACGAAATACATCGGCACGCCGAGCGCGTAGTCGGTATAGGCCTCGTAGCTCATGCCCGGCTCGAACACGAACGGCAGCATACCAGTGCGCGCCTTGTCGGTGTCGCGCCAAACTTCGCTGCGCATCGATTTAAAGCCGTTGGGCTTGCTCTCGGTGAAGGGTGAGGAAGCAAACAGCGCGGTCGCAATCGGCTGCAAGGCCAGCGACACGCGCAGCTTTCGCACCATGTCGTACTCACTGGCAAAGTCGAGGTTCACCTGAATAGTGGCCGTGCGATACATCATGTCGAGCCCGCGCGAGCCGACCATCGGCATGTAGCGCGTCATCACGCTGTAGCGCTCCTTGGGCATGCGTGGCGTTTCGGCCAGCGTCCACTTCGGCGAAAAGCCGACGCCGAGGAAGCCGATGCCGAGCCGCTCGCCAACCCGCAGCACTTCCCGCAAATGCTCGTTGGTCTCTGACGCGGTCTCGTGAAGCGTTTCGACCGGCGCGCCCGACAATTCGAATTGGCCACCCGGCTCCAGGCTGATGGTGCCACCGATTTCGCCTTCCGGCCGGCGCAAGGCGATGATGTTGTCGCCCTCCATGATCGGCAGCCAGCGGCAGCAGGCGCACAGCCCCTCCATCAAGGCGCGGATGCCGCGATTGCCCCCATAGGGTACCGGCTCCAGGCTTTCCGTATAAAAGACGAATTTCTCGTGTTCCGTGCCGATGCGCCAAGCAGACTTGGGCTTCTCGCCAGCCGCGATCCACCCCACCAGATCATCCTTGGAGCGCACAAGACTACTCTCAGCGCCTACGACGCGGGTTGACATATTTTAGCTCTCGAACTGGTGACGGGCTGGAGCAACCGGCGCTCGGGCGCGATCAGGTGCAACGACGACGCGCAGCACTGTGTTCGCCACCCGATTTCCTGTCGTCGCAAATACGGACGCAACCCAATGGTGGTGCCGTCATTTATGGGGCGAGGCCCGGCCTGATACAAGAGCCCATCACGGCTCGGAAATCGGGTGCCTGCCCGCGGCTGGGGCCATCGCCTCCCGCCGCCGCCGAGTTGATGCGCCAAGCCGTCAATTCCGCGCCACCACAGCGCTTACGACGCCTGCTCCAGCGCCGACCGCAGCCTGCCTCGCGATCGCACTGTTAATCGCCCGCCGACCACCCCAGGCTGCCGATCTCCTTGGGGAAGGTAAACGGCTTCAGCCATGACAGCAGGCCGCCACCGGACTTGGGCGGCGCAGGCTGGGCGTCAGAGCTTGGTGCGCTAGGAGCGTCTGCGGGCTTTGCCGCGATTTTCGCCGGCGCTTCATCCGGAGCTGGCTTTGCTGCAGCCGCGGGATGGCCACCTGCAACCGCCGCCTTGGCGAGCTTGCGCAAAGGAGAAGCCGAGGCAAGGCTGCGCTTGCGTGGCGCGGAAACCGCATGAGCGGGGGCGCGTTCGGCCGGTGCCTCCCCATTCGTTGCGCTGGCAGGCCTTGGCCGCTTGTCAGACGCAAGTTTGGGTTCGGTCGCGGGTTCGGGCGGGAGTAAAGCGCCGACGGCTGGCCGCGGCGGCACCACGCGGGCTGGTTGAGCCCCGGCGGCAGGCGACAACGGCAATGCGGCGACCGGCGCCGTATCATCCTCGGTGCGATCGGCAGCGGCGTTGTCGCCAATGGCGGCCGAGGCGGTTTCACTCGCCATTCCAGGCGCAGGTGAGAGCGCGGCAATCGTCCCGGAAGGCGACCCGGCCTTCGCTGCAACCGGCGGCGTGACAGCAGGTGACGCGGCATCGTTTGCGGCCACCGGTGCAATTGGTGGCGCATCTGGTGGTGCAACTGGCCCGGAAGCCTCTTGCCCATTGCTACCGTTGGCAAACCGTTGCGTCAGCTCCTCGGCACGGCGGCGGACCTCATCAGCCAGTTCGCGCGTTTCGCCCGCCTCGCGCCGCGCACCCGTCAAAGTCTGCTGGAAATGCGCCGTTGTGATATCGCCGTTCGATGCCCGCCCATTCGCTGTAGGAGCAGCTGCTGGTGCGGCTGTGGCCCCACCCTCCCCCGTGGCCGCAGCGCCATATATCGCAGCGCCGTGAAAACGCGGCATGATGGCATCGGCGGTCGCCGCGGTTGCATGTTGGGGAGGCGTCAATAGCGCGTGGCGCAGGCTGTCCAGTCTTTGTGCATCGACGAAGCTCGGCAGCGCCACGCTTGTTGTATCAGCGGCACGCACCCCGTCTACGGTCGCGCCACAAAGCAAGAAGGCAACCGCGCAACAGCCCGCCACACGGACCGTGCCGCGGGCCATGCTGCAGACGCTGCCAACGACTGTGCTATCGACAACGGTGCAATCGACAAAATTCCGGTTTGGATGCGGATGATACATGACGCGACCCTCACGCTGTCGGCACGTTCCGCGCGTGCCATACTCGACTATGCTCGGACGATTGGTGCTGCCGTGCAAGCCCCCTTCCGTCGCACCGTGCTGACACTTCCCCCTTCAAAACCTGCGCATCAAGCACAATGCCTTGTATCTGCATTTCCTTTTCAAGCCTGAGTGCGGCGGCAAAAAGGCATGCTCGATGCGGCTGCACGGCGCGCTCGTTCGCTGGCGGCAAACCGATGTCAGCGCCAGTCACCGAGCGTGGCATTGACAAGGGCGAGGGCTGCGACCGCGGCGGTGTCGGCACGCATGATGCGCGGCCCCAGCGAAATCGCAGTGACGAACGGCGCGCGCAGCAGCATCTCGCGCTCGGCAGCATCAAAGCCACCCTCCGGACCTATCAGCACTCCGACCGGCCCCGGCGCGATCGACCGCAGGGCAGTGAGCGGCTCGCGAGCTGCCGCGGTCTCGTCACAGAAGATCAGCGGCACCGCGCTGTCCCATGTCGCCAGCGCCTTCTCGAGCGGCTGCGGCGCGCTGATCTCAGGCAGGCAGAGAATGCCGCATTGCTCGGCCGCCTCGATGGCGTTGGCGCGCATCCGCTCCAGATTGACCCGTTCCGCTATCGTTCGCCGTGTGATCACCGGTTGCAGGCGTCCGGCGCCCATCTCGACCGCCTTCTGCACCATGTAGTCAAGGCGGGAGCGCTTCAGCGGCGCGAACAGATAGACCAGCGCCGGTGCGGGCGGCTGTGGTCGTGTCTGTGCATGCGCCACCAACTGGTAGTCACGCTTGCCCTTGGCCGTGAGCCGCGCCCGCCACTCGCCATCGCGGCCGTTGAAGATCAAGACCTCGTCGCCATCGCCCAGTCGCAGCACGTTGACCAGATAGTTTGCCTGCTCGCGCGAAAGGGCAATTGCCGCCCCCTCGTGGAGTGCGGCGGAAATCGCCAAACGTTGCGCATCGAAATCGTGGATCGCCATAATTGGCCGTCATAGCGCAAAGGACGGTGCGTGCAAGCATTGCCGTGCGCGGTCAAGACGAATACGGTCCGCAGCAGGACGTTCGCGCCGAAGCGGGCCGCCCTGGTGTGTCACCTTGACGAACGGCATCGACACCCAGCACAACCCTTACGTTCGCGCGCGTCTATGCGCCAAACCGAATGCCGATGACGACAGCAACGCCGCCAACAGACCTGAACCCGCCCCCGGTCGCCGATGCCCCGCACGGCAACTGGGTCGATACCTATGCGCCAGAAAGCATCCGCCCTTATCTGCGGCTGGCGCGTGCCGACCGGCCGATCGGCACCTGGCTGCTGCTTTTGCCGTGTTGGTGGTCGCTCTCTCTCGCCTCGATCGCCGATGGCCAGCGCTACCCGAACCCGTGGCATCTGGTGCTGTTCGCCATCGGCGCGTTTGCCATGCGCGGCGCCGGCTGCGCCTATAACGATTTCGTCGACCGCGATTACGACGCCAGGGTTGCGCGCACCATGAGCCGGCCCATCCCGTCAGGCCAGGTGTCGCCGCGCAACGCGCTGGTGTTCGTCGCCCTGCTGGCGCTCGTGGGGCTCGTCGTCCTGTTGCAGTTCAACACCTTCACGATCTGGCTGGCCATCGCGTCATTGGCGCTGGTGCTGGTCTATCCCTTCATGAAGCGTCTCACCAATTGGCCACAGCTGATTCTGGGACTGGCGTTCAATTGGGGGGCCTTGGTCGGCTGGACGGCGCTGATGCAATCGCTGGCCGCGCCTGCGCTTGCACTCTATGCCGGCTGCGTGCTGTGGACGCTGGGCTATGACACCATCTACGCCCACCAGGACAAGGAGGACGATCTGATGCTCGGCCTCAAATCGACGGCACTGCATTTCGGCGCCGCGACACCGGCCTGGGTCGGTGGATTCTATCTCGGCGCGCTGGTGCTGTGGGCGCTGTCATGCATGTTGGCGGGCGCTCACCTCATCACCTTCGTCGCGCTGGTGCTGGTTGCGCTTCATTTCGCTTGGCAGGTGAGCGGTCTCGACATCGACGACGCCAACAATTGCCTGCGACGTTTCCGCGCGAATCGCGATGTCGGCTTCATCCTGCTGGCAGGGCTGCTGGCCGACATGGCGATCTCGTGGACGTCCGGCGTCGCCTGAAAACGGATTGGCGCGGCCGGAGTAGAACACCCCGCCGCGCCAACCACGCCTGCCCTGTTACTTTCGAGGCCCTCTTTGCGGAACCAATTCGACTAATCTGTCACAATCTGCTTCCAATCCGCTTAACCGATAGCGTAAACAGCCTGTTAGCCAGTGTGCCAGCAGCATACAGGCGAGCTCCGGCAGCGATCGTTTGGGAAAAAACAACATGAGCAAGCCTATCGAAAGCCAGCCAAAGCAGCTTTTGCACCTCGTGTTTGGAGGGGAGCTGGTCGATCTGAAGGGCATCACCTTCCGCGATCTCGAGCATCTCGACGTCGTCGGCATCTATCCCAACTACGCCTCGGCCCACAAAGCCTGGAAGGGCGCTGCCCAAAAGACGGTCGACAACGCGCACATGCGCTATTTCATCGTCCACCTGCACCGCTTGCTCGAACCCGACGACGCTTGAGGCATGGCGCACCAAAGCAACTGGGCGGGATAGCAAATGTTGCCGGGCTTTCGGCCATGGCGAACCTGGGTTAGAGCAGTCTGCGGTGCGATATGCGAATTTGGATGGCCGCCTTGCCAGGGCCGCCGTCGCGGCTGATCGCATCCACAGGTGACAGGTGGGTGCCCACTGGGGCGCAGCACATTGACGGGACCGCTGACCAACCGGGAGGACGCGTGAGCAAGGCTGCCACCACATTGCCGCGCGACGACGGGGGCGACCCACCGCATAAGAAGCCGCGACCGCCGCGCAAGCAAAATTTCGATGCGAACTCGCGCGTGCTGCTTCGCCGGTTCTTGCGCGATTGGGTAGCCCCGCGCTGGAAGGTGCTGGCCTACTCGCTGATGCTGACGGCGTGCCTGGCAGCTGCGACCGGCGCCTACCCGCTGATCATCAAGACGTCCTTCGACACCCTGCTCAAAGGCAACACGGCGAACCTGCCGCTGGTGCTGATCGCAATCATAGTCGTCACCGCGTTACGCAGTTTTTTCCTCTACATGCAAACCGTCACCACCAGCCGCATCGTACACCGGCTGACGACGGATATGCAGCAGCGCGCCTTCGCCCATCTGATGCACGCCGATTTCGCCCAGCTGTCGCGCGAGACACCCGGCCGCATGATGTCGCGCCTCACCTACGAGATCACCTTTATCGAGCACGGGCTTACCGCCTCCATTAACACGGCGGTTCGCGACACGCTGTCGATCCTGGTGCTGATCGGCACCATGTTCTACCTCGACTGGGCAATGTCGCTGATCGTGCTCGGCGTCTATCCCTTGGCCGCAGCTCCGATCATGATCATCTCGGCGCGGTTGCGCAAAGTCGCCAAGCGCACACAGGCCGAGCTGGGCCAGATGACGGCCGAGCTTTCCGAGAAACTCTCCGGCGCCCGTCTCATCAAGACCTTCCGCCTGGAGGACTACGCCTCGGCGCGTGTCAACGCCTCCTTCGAGGAGGTCTACCGGCTGCGCATGAAGGCGGTGAGCAACCGCGCCCGGCTCGACCCCATGCTGGAAGCGCTTGGCGGTCTCGCGGTTGCCGGCGTCATCGCATTTGCCTATTGGCGGATCACCAGCGGCATTTCCACGGTCGGCGACTTCATGGGCTTCGTCACCGCGCTGCTGATGGCGTCCCAACCGATCCGCGCGATCGGCAATCTGACCGGCAGAGTGCAGGAAGCACTGGCGGCGATCGAGAATGTCTATGCCCTGTTTGACGAGAAACCGCAGATCGTCGATCGGCCCGGCGCCAAGCCGCTGCAGATGACGCGCGGCGATATTCGTTTCGACGCCATTTCCTTCACTTATGGCGGCGACGCGACGGGACACGCGGTCCATGATTTTTCGCTGACTGTGCCCGGCGGGAAGACTGTTGCCTTCGTCGGCCGCTCGGGCGCCGGAAAATCGACGCTCATCAACCTCGTGCCACGGCTGTTCGATGTCAGCTCGGGACGCATCCTGATCGATGGGCAATCGATCACTGAGGTGACGCTTGCCTCCCTGCGCGATGCGATCGCCATCGTCAGCCAGGATGTGACGCTGTTCGACGATACCATTCGCGCCAACATCGCGCTCGGCCGCCTCACTGCCAGCGACGCCGAGATAGAGGCCGCCGCCCGCGATGCCGCCGCCCACGAGTTCATCCTGGAACAACCGCACGGCTATGACACCGTGATCGGCGACCGGGGTTTGCGCCTCTCAGGCGGACAACGCCAGCGGCTGGCTCTGGCCCGCGCCATTCTGAAAAACGCACCGATCCTGTTGCTCGACGAGGCGACCAGCGCCCTCGATACCCAATCGGAACGGCTCGTCCACGAGGCGCTCGACCGGTTCACCGAAGGCCGCACCACGCTGATCATCGCCCACCGCCTTTCGACGGTGCAGAACGCTGACCTGATTTGCGTCATGGAGGCAGGACGGCTGGTCGAAACGGGGCGCCACGCCGATCTCGTCGCTAAGGGCGGCATCTACGCCGAGCTGGTGCGCTCACAACTGCTGAGCGACGACACCAAGTCTACTCCCGCCGCAGCACCGAATTGACCAGCCGATTAGCCCACCCCTTGGCGTGGAAGCTGCGTTTCACTTCGTCGGGATCATAGATGGTATCGACCCATTGCAGGAACGGCATCGGCTGGCGAGCGTTGTCGGCAAGGTAGCGCTGGAACACATAGTCGAGCACGCCGGTATCGGCCTGAGCGATGTGGCCAAAGCGCAGCGACAACTGTTTGACGGCCTCCTGCATCGGTTTGCCGTCCTTGAAATGACTGTAGAGCACGCTCATCAGGCCGGCTCGGTCCGCGCCCGACTTGCAGTGCATCAATATCGGGTACTCGACGCTATCGAACAACGCGATCGCCCCCTTGATCTCGGCCGGCGTCGGCGCCGCACGGGACCGCACCTGGTAGTCGACGAGCTTGATGCCATAGCGGTGGCAGGCCGCCTTCTCGAGCGCATAGCTGGAACAGTCGCGCTGGCCACGCAGATTGATGATGGTGCGCACACCCTCACGTGCGAATCTGCGAATGTCGTGCGGCGCGGGCTGGGCTGCCCGCCAGGCGTGTGGTGAAATCCTATGCTGGTTGAGGTAGAGCAGGCGGAACACGCCGTGGTCGACCAGCAGCAGCTCGAAATATGCGGCGGGGCGACCGAAATGGCGGCGCACCCAGGCCGGCGCGCTGTCGACCATCCGTCGTCTCAACACCGACGTCTTGCGCCGCAAAGCGCGACGCGCCTGCTTCATGAGCGATGACATCTTTCCGGCCGGGAACCTGCATCATCATGAGCAATCGGCAGCCGTCCACTGCTACTGCCGCCCGGCTCACTGGTAAAAATTGCTTTCGCTAAATAAGCGCTATAGGAACCTTGCGCAAGGCATTCTAAAGCCTTCCCCACTCTCCTGGACGCAACAGCCGAGGCGCGCGCGAGGCATGGCACGCTCGCCACTGAAATCATTGAAAATTTCGGCCGCCACAGGTCGCGCGATCGCGCGCCTGATCGGCTATGTGGAACGCACGTCTACCCGGCGCTTCGATCCCCCCGATTTGACGGAGCGGATGTTTGGCGAGCACCCTGCGATCATCGCCTTCTGGCACGGCCAGTTCATGCTGATCTCGACGCTCAACACGCATAACGTCCCAGTCAAGGCCATGGTGGCGCGCCATGGCGACGCCGACCTGATCGGCAATGCCATGGCCGCACTCGGTGTCGAATTGATCCGCGGGGCAGGTGCCGGCGGCCGGCGCAAGGATCGTGGCGGCGCGCAGGCGCTGCGGCTTGCGGTGCGAGCGCTGGAGGATGGCGCATCCGTGTGCATGACCGCCGATGTGCCGCCAGGGCCGGCGCGGCGCGCGGGCGAAGGCATCATCACTCTCGCTCGCCTTTCAGGGCGGCCGATCTATCCGGTGGCCGTGGCGACGTCGCGCTTCATGGCTCTCGACACCTGGAGCCGAATGACCATCAACCTGCCACACAGCACACTGGCGGCGGCCGGCGGCATGCCAATCCGCGTACCGCGCGAAGCCGGCGCAGAACAACTCGAAGCGCTGCGCCTGGAACTTGAAAACTCGCTCAACGATGCCATGCGGCGCGCCTATGCGCTGGCCGGTTCCGATGCGCTACGGGCGACACCGGCGAGCGCGCTTGGCGCGGAGGCCCCCCCCTTGCGTCCAGGACTGCGGATCAAGGTCTATCGCACGCTGACGCGGCTGATCGAGCCTGCTGTGCCAGCGTGGCTGGCGCTGCGCAGCCGGCAAGGCAAGGAAGACCGGCTTCGACGCGGCGAACGATACGGCATCGCCAGCGCCAGCCGACCGCGCGGGCCGTTGGTTTGGTTCCATGCGGCAAGCGTCGGCGAGACCAATGCCGCGTTACCCGTCATCGCGGCGTTGGCGGCAGCACGCGAAGACTTGCGTTTCCTGCTGACCACCGGCACGCTGACTTCGGCAACACTGGCCGCCGCCCGCCTGGGGCCGCGCGGCGTGCACCAATATGTTCCGCTCGACAGCCCGCGTTATGCCCGCCGGTTTCTCGATCACTGGCAACCCGATGTGGCGATTTTCACCGAATCCGAAATCTGGCCGAACCTGATTTTGGAGACTGGGGCTCGCAACATTCCGATGGCCCTCATCAACGCCCGCATGTCCGCGCGCAGCTTCCAGCGGTGGCGCCGCAGCTCCAGCATGGCGACGGCCCTATTCGGCCGCTTCAAGCTGGTGCTGGCACAGAACGAGCGGCTTAGCCGATGGTTCGCGCAGTTGGGATCGCGCGACGTCCGTGTCAGCGGCAATCTCAAGATCGATTCGCCGCCGCCGCCCATCGATGTCTTGGCGCTGGAGCAGTTGAAAAGCGCCGTGGCGGGCCGGCCGATGCTGCTGGCGGCAAGCACGCATCCCGGCGAGGACGAGCAGATCGCCGAAGCCCATAAGCTGCTGGCAAAGCGTCACCAGGGTCTATTGACGATCATCGTGCCGCGCCACCCGGACCGCGGCGCCGTCATTGCCGATATGCTTGCCGCGAACGGCCTTGCCGCATGTCGCCGTTCTGCCGGTGCCATGCCTGGAGCGGAAATCGACGTTTACGTCGCCGACACCATTGGCGAACTCGGCACATTTTATGCGCTCGCCCCCCTCGCCTTCATCGGCGGCTCGCTTGTTCCCCACGGCGGCCAGAACCCGATCGAAGCGGTGCGCCATAACGCGGCCGTGCTCACCGGCCCTCACACCCACAACTTCACCGACAGCTACAAGGCGCTTGCACAGCACGGCGGCGTCAAGCTTATCAAGGACGCTGCGACATTGGCCGAGGCGGTCGATGCGTTGCTCGCCGATCCTCAGGCACTGGCGCGCATGAACGTCGGAGCGGAGACGGCTCTCGAGGGACTGGCCGGCGCGCTGCGGCTAACCACCGAGGCGATACTGGCGCTGCTGCCCCAAAGAGACGAGTTGCACCGTGCCGGTTGAGGAACCAGGATGGTGGTATGCAGAGCAGCCAACTGCGATGGCCCGCCTGCTCACTCCATTTTCGCGTCTCTACGCCGCCAGCGTAACCCGGCGTCTTGCCTCTCGCGCACTGTATCGCTCCCGCTTGCCGGTCATCTGCGTCGGCAATTTCACGGCAGGGGGAACCGGCAAGACACCGCTGACGCTGCTCATCGCCCGCTTGTTGATCGGCAAGGGTCAGCGCCCCGCGATCCTGACACGCGGCTACGGCGGGCGCATCAGCGGCCCACACTTCATCGACGGCACGCGCGACCGTGCGGCTGACGTCGGCGACGAGCCGCTGCTGCTGGCGCAAGCCGCCCCGACAATGGTCGCGCGCGACCGCCGCGCCGGCGCCATCGCCATCGAGAACGATACCCGCGACTTCAGCGTCATCGTCATGGACGACGGGTTGCAGAACCCGCTTCTCGCCAAGGATCTGACGATCGCCGTCGTTGACGCCAAACGCGGGCTTGGCAACGGCATGGTGATCCCTTCAGGACCGCTGCGAGCACCACTCGAAGTGCAATTGCCGTTGACCGACGCCATCGTGCTCAACCGCCCACCCATCGGCGCCAACAACGACGATGTCGCGGCCGCGGAAGCTGTGATGGCACGGCGCGCAGAGCAGTTGCGGCGCGATTTCCAGGGTCCGGTGCTGGCGGCCCGCGCGGTTGCCGCCACCGACACCTCGTGGCTCGCCGATGAGCCTCTGCTCGCCTTTGCCGGCATTGCCAACCCGGCCCGCTTCTATGCTCTCATCGAGCAGTTGGGGGGCCGCATCGCCGATCGCCAAACTTTCAAGGACCACCACGCCTTCACCGTACGTGATGCCGAACAGCTGCTGGCACGCGCGGCGAACCTCAATGCGCGCCTCATCACCACGCAAAAAGATCGCGTGCGCTTGACCGGCCACCAGGATGCGCGTGCATCGCTGGCAAGCCAGGCGAGGGTGCTCGCAGTTTCGCTAACGCTGGAAGCCGGCGACGCCTCGCGGCTCGATGCACTGCTGGACGCCGCGCTGTCGCATGGCGGCTAGAATAATCGGCTTGTCGCGGCTGGCTCAGCCTGTCGTCTTGCGGGTTGCGGCATACCGCTTGAAGGAAATTTCAGCGCTGGCATAAGCCTCTTGCAGCGCCACGCTCCAATATTTCAGGTCGGCCAGCGGGATCGTCTGACCGGTCATGGCGCAGCGCACGAAATCGCCCGCTTCGACGACCTGAAATTCACCGTCGAGATAACGGACTTTGGCTTCGCCCTTGAGGCCGAAGATCTTGTCGAAGCGGTTCATCTCGCACTCTGCCGTGGTTGGTCTGCCTGGGGTAGCGCATTTGCAGAGGTTGGGGCAAAACAAAACCGACGATCCGGTCACTTTGTCGTGGGGTCGAGCCTTGTATTGAAACAATGCGCAAACGGAAAACCCCTAAAATAATGAGCCCTGCCCGGTGTCGCGATGCCGTCGTGCAGGGTTGGCGGCGGGGGTGGCCGTTCGGCCAGCCGCGCGTTGCCCGCCCGTTGCCGGCGGGTCCGATGCCCGGCCCGCGTGCGGTCCACCCGGTGGCGGAGCGGCCCCGCCTGCGTCTGCATTCGCCACCACGCCGACCCGACCGTCGGCAAACTCGAGATCGAGATGGGCTCCCGCAGCGATACCTTCACGCCGCCGCACCGCGCGACCCTTTTCGTCGCGGACCAGTGCAAAACCGCGATCGAGCACGCGCTGATAGCTCAGACTTAGCGCCAACTGAGCCAGACCATCGAGACGGCGACGGCGCTCGATCGTCATGCCGCGGAAGGCGCGCGCGGCCCGTGCCGACAGACCATCGGCGCGTTCGCCCGCCTGACTGACGCGCGCCGACAACGCCACCGGCGAGAGCCGCACGGCGGCGCGGTCGAGCCAGCCGCGCTTATAGGCAGCAAGCTTGGCGAGCGCTTGGCCACCGCGGCGTTCCACATTGCCGAGGCGTTCGCGAGTGCGGCCGATGCGGTCGGCAACGAGGCGCGGCGACAGCCGACTGGAAATGCGGACATGGTGCAGGTGATGCGCGCGTGTATTTGACATCAGCGCCCGGCCCAGACGCCGCTCCGCGGCATCGAAGCGTTGGCGGGGCAGCGCCAGCAAGTCCTGTCGGCGCGGCAACCCGCGCGCCGCCGCCCGCCAGTGCGCACGCATCCCCTCGATCAGCCGCCGCAGCGCCACATCACGGCGCAACGCGAGCTTGACGGTCGTCTCCGCGAGCTCGGAGTATTTTGGCACCGCCCACTCGGCCGCCTTGGTCGGCGTTGGCGCCCGGGCGTCGGCGACCAGATCGAGCAACGTCCAATCGGTCTCATGGCCGACAGCGGAAATCAGCGGAATTTTGCTTTCCGCAGCCGCACGCACGACGATCTCTTCGTTGAAGCTCCACAAATCTTCAAGACTGCCGCCGCCACGCGCCACGATCAGTACGTCGGGTCGCGGCACCGGCCCGCCGGGGGCAATCGCGTTGAAGCCGCGAATGCCAGCTGCGACCTCGGCAGCGCTGCCCTCACCCTGCACGCGCGACGGCCACACCACGACGTGAGAGGGGAAGCGCTCCTTGAAGCCCACCAGCATGTCTCGAATAACAGCGCCAGTCGGCGAGGTGACGATGCCGATGACGCGCGGCAGGAATGGCAGGCGGCGCTTGCGGCTTTCCTCGAACAATCCTTCGGCGGCGAATTTCCGCTTCCTCTCCTCCAGCAGCGCCATCAATGCACCGGCGCCAGCAGGCTCCAGGCTCTCGATCACGATCTGGTATTTCGAGGAATTGGGGTAGGTGGTGACACGACCCTGCGCGATCACCTCCATGCCCTCCTCGGGCTTGAAGCGCAACTTGCCCATGACGCCGCGCCAGATCACCGCCTCGATCTTCGACTTGTCGTCCTTGAGGGCAAAATAGGCGTGCCCGGAAGCGTGCGGACCGCGATAGCCCGAAATTTCGCCACGCAGGCGCACATAGCCGAACCCATCCTCGATGGCCCGTTTGATCGCGTTCGACAATTCTGAAACGGAGAATTCCTGGGCATTGCCACCAGAATGCTGGCGCGCGGCGTCGATTTCTGTGGGCATCTTTCCTCCAGGTTTTGCCCGGGCAGCGGGGATGATACATCACGCAAGTGCACACCGCCCCCACCTCGCGCGATCATCAACGCAAAAATACGAGCACTTCCATGAACATTCTCATCATCGGCTCGGGTGGCCGCGAGCATGCGCTGGCGTGGCGGATCACACAAAGCCCGCAGTGTGAGCGCATCTATTGCGCGCCTGGCAATGCCGGCATCGCCAAGGTCGCAACGATTGTCGCGCTCGATGTCGCCGATCATGCGGCGGTCATCCGTTTCTGCCGAGATCGCGAGATCGGTCTCGTCGTGATTGGCCCGGAAGCGCCGCTGGTCGCGGGCTTGGCCGACGATCTTGCCGCCGCCGGCATTCTCGCCTTTGGTCCATCCAAGGCCGCCGCGCAACTGGAAGGCTCCAAAGGCTTCACCAAGGACCTGTGCGCGGAATTCTCGATCCCGACGGGCGCCTATGGCCGCTTCACGGATGCTGCCACAGCACGCGCCTATCTCAATGGCAAATCGATGCCGATCGTCGTCAAGGCAGATGGGCTCGCTGCCGGCAAGGGCGTCGTCATCGCTACCAATCTCGCGGAGGCCGAGGCCGCTATCGACGCCTGCTTTGCCGGTGCTTTCGGCGCGGCAGGCTCCGAGGTCGTGATCGAGGAATACCTCGACGGCGAGGAAGCGAGCTTCTTTGCTCTTTGCGATGGCAGCAAGGCGATCGCATTCGGCGCGGCACAAGATCACAAGCGCGTCGGCGATGGCGACACCGGCTCCAACACTGGCGGCATGGGCGCGTATTCACCCGCCCCAGTGATGACACGCGACATGATCCAACGCACGATGGACGAGATCATCGCCCCCACGGTTGCCGGCATGAAAAAGCGTGGCACACCGTTCAAGGGCGTGTTGTTTGCAGGCCTGATGATCACCAAGACGGGTCCGCAGCTGATCGAATACAACGTGCGTTTCGGCGACCCGGAATGCCAGGTGCTGATGATGCGCTTGAAATCCGATCTGCTGGCGGCATTGATTGCCACCGCACGCGGCACGCTCGATGAGGCACGCATCGAGTTTGACGACGAGGCGGCGCTCACCGTCGTGATGGCGGCCGACGGATATCCCGGCACCCCGCGCAAGGGCACCGAGATCAAAGGGCTCGATGCGGCCGACGCCATGGCGGGCGTACACATCTTTCACGCCGGCACCGTACAAGACGGCACGCGCATCCTGGCCAACGGCGGCCGCGTGCTCAACGTCACCGCGCGCGGCAACAGCGTGGCGCAAGCGCAAGCCCGCGCTTATGCCGCCGTCGACGTCATCGCTTGGCCCGAAGGCTTCTGCCGCCGCGACATCGGTTGGCGGGCGGTGGCGCGGGAGGCGGACAGAAGCTGATCGCGCGCAATTCGTGTTCGTTTGATGTGCGACACGAAGTGCGGGCCCACTTGGACGACCCTGCTCGCTCCCGGCCTCGCGCCCCGCTATGATGCCGTCTCCCGCCGGATGTCAGAGGCGCAGTCCGATGAAGAAGCCCGCCCCAAATACGACGCCGCTTAGGCAATCGGCTGCCGTCGTCAAGCGGCCACGCATCGGCTTGGCGCTCGGCGGTGGCGGCGCACGCGGCCTTGCCCATATCCCGATCCTCGAAGCCTTCGACGAGTTGGGCGTCAAGCCCGACGTGATCGCCGGCACCTCGATCGGCGCAATTTATGGCGCGGCCTACGCCTCTGGCCTATCGGGCCGCGAGATCAGAGCCCACACCAAGGAGGTGCTGACGCAGCGGTTCTCTCTCGTGCGCGAATTGTTTGCAGCACGCGCGCAGGCCGTTTCCAAAATCCTCGGCATCTTCTCGCAGCGCTCTGCCCTGCTCGATCCCAACGCGCTGCTCGACATCGTCCTGCCATCGCGGATGGCGCGCGATTTCGCTGATCTCAAGATCCCCTTCAAGGCCGTCGCCACAGATTTCTACGAGCAGGATGCGGTCGTCTTCTCCTCGGGTTCCTTGCGCCGCGCGGTGGCCGCCAGCATGGCATTGCCGGTCATCTTCCAGCCGGTGGTCGTCGATGGTGCAGCACTGATCGACGGCGGGCTTGCCAATCCATTGCCCTTCGACGTAATCGCCGGCGAGGCCGACATCATCGTCGCCATCGACGTTACCGGCGCGCCAGTGCCTTCGGCAAAACGCGATCACCCCAGCGCCTTCGAGGCCCTGTTCTCGAGCGCCTTCATTTTCGAGCGCACGATCGTCCGGGAGAAATTGAAAAGCAGCCGGCCCGACATCCTGATCGAAGGCGGCACCAGCCGCTTCCAGGTGATGGACTTCCTCAAGGTCGACGAGATCCTGGCCGCCGCCGAGCCCGCCAAAGAGCGGCTCAAGGCCCAACTCGGCCGCGTGCTGTCGAGCGAGACGCTGCCTGTGCTGGAGGAGGAAAGCGAACCAGCGGCACCCGTTGCGCTGCCAGCCCCGAGCAAGCGATCGCTATTGCCCGGACGTAAGAAGAACAAGCGCGCGCGGCCCTGAGTCGTGACTGCTGCGGCGCTAGGCGATGCCAATCAAGTTGAAGCTGCTCTACGTGCGCCGGTTCTCGAAAAAGCTCTTCAGCAGCGCGCTCGCTTCGATCTCGCCAAGTCCCTCGTAGACGTCAGGAGCATGGTGGCAGGTCGGTTGGCTGTAGATCCGCGGCCCGTGGATCACGCCGCCGCCCTTGGGGTCGGACGCACCGAAATAGAGCCGCCGGATACGCGCAAACGAGATTGCCGCCGCACACATCGGGCAGGGCTCCAGCGTGACGTAAAGATCGCAGCCCACAAGACGCTCCGAACCTTGCGCGGCGCACGCCGCCCGGATCGCCAGAATTTCCGCATGCGCCGTCGGATCGGCAAGCTCGCGCGTCCGGTTGCCCGCATGGGCCAGCACATCTCCCTGCGGTCCGACGACCACCGCCCCGACAGGCACTTCTCCGCGCAGGGCCGCGGCTTTCGCATCGGCGAGTGCAAGCGCCATATGGCCGTTGGACTGGCTTGATGTCATAAGGAGGCCCGATCCCATCTGACGTGACAAGAAATGCGCAAACCCAACCCTCCGACCAGACACGGCCGTCCATCCGGCGCCAAACCGCCGCAGGATCGGCCGACCCATGTTAAGCCGGCTCCCGGCAAGGCCGTTACCGGCAGTGGCAAGGCCGTCACCGGCAGCGCCAAACCGGCCCGGGCAAATGTGGGCGCCGGCCAGCCAGCGAGCAGACAGCCCGACGCCAAATCCAAGCCCGGCGCGCCACGGCACGCTGCCAACCTGCCGCGGCTATCACGGCCACGCCCGGCCAAAAGCGCCGCAACCGAAGCCGCAGCCGAGCCTGGCGGCCCCATGCGCATTGCCCGCGCCATGGCACGCGCCGGCCTATGCTCGCGCCGGGAAGCCGAACGCTGGATCGCAGATGGCCGCGTCAGCGTCAACGGCCGCCTGCTGCAGACGCCAGCCTGCGAGGTTGGCCCCGGCGACAAGGTTCTCGTCGATGGCGAGCCGCTGCCGCAGTCGGAGCCGCCGCGGTTGTGGCGCTATCATAAGCCGCGCGGGCTCGTCACCACGCACGCCGATCCCGAAGGCCGCCCGACGGTGTTCGACAATCTGCCCGATGGTCTGCCACGCGTCATCTCCATCGGTCGCCTCGACTTCAATACCGAAGGGTTGCTGCTACTGACCAACGATGGCGCGCTCGCCCGCCACCTGGAGCTGCCCTCGACAGGCTGGCTCAGGCGCTATCGCGTGCGCGCTCATGGCCGCGTCACTCAGGCCGATCTCGACCGGCTGAAGGATGGCATCACCATCGACGGCGTGCGCTATGGCCCGGTGGAAGCGACGATCGATACGCTGCAGGGCGGCAACATCTGGGTGACGCTTGCGCTTCGCGAAGGCAAGAACCGCGAAGTGCGTCGCATCCTGGAAAGTCTCGGCGTACAGGTCAACCGCTTGATCCGCGTCTCCTATGGTCCGTTCCAGTTGCTGGACCTCAAGCCCGGCGAGGCCGAGCCGGTGAAGCGGCGCGTGCTCGCCGACCAGCTTGGCGCAACGATCGCCGCACAGCTTGGGCTCGACCAGCCAGAGCAGGAGAACGTGCGGGCGGGACATTCCGGCCCACGGCCGGGACAGCCGCCGCGGGTCAACAAACCAGCGCCCCATATCCGCGATGCGGCAGAGACACCGGCCCGGCCCCCACGCATTCCGCATGTGCGCCGCCCGCGCAAGGACGGCTGATGCGCATCGTTGCAGGAACCCTGCGTGGACGCACACTCGCCCCGCCCGCGCACGACGGTTTGCGGCCGACGTCTGACCGCGTGCGCGAAGCAATGTTCAACATCCTTGCCCATGGCGTCGAGGGACCACCCCTTGAAGCCGCGCGCGTCATCGACCTTTTTGCCGGCACCGGTGCGCTCGGGCTCGAAGCTATTTCGCGCGGAGCGCGATATTGCCTGTTCGTCGAAACCGACGCCAACGCCCGCGCCCTCATCCGCCGCAACGTCGAAGCGTTCGGGCTCACCGGTGTCACCCGCATCTTCCGCCGCGATGCCACCGATCTCGGCCCCGTCGGCACCATGGAGCCGTTCGACGTCGCATTCCTCGATCCGCCCTATGGCAAGGGCCTGGGCGAAATCGCGCTTGCCGCACTGGCCGCAGGAGGCTGGCTCGTCGACGGTGCCACCCTGGTGCTGGAAGAGCGCACCGGTATCGAGGTGCGGCTGCCGCCAGGCTTCGCGCAGATCGACCAGCGCACCTGGGGCGACACGCAAGCGCTGTTCCTGACGTGGCGCGCCGCCGGCAGCGGAAAGGCTGCGCGGTGACTGGCGGCCACCATGCAACATCCGGGCACGATGCCTCCGGTTGGTTCGAAGCCTTGGCATTCGTCATCGCCGTGTCCGTGCTCAACGTGCTTTATGCCTATGCGGTCGCGCGCGGCGTTCACGTCGTCGTATTCGTGCTCTATGCGATGATCGGCACATCTGCTGTCATGCTGGCGATGAGCGGCCTTGGCGCAGACGCCCTGCGCGTCGTTTCCCACCCGGCGAGCTGGGTCTACGGCATTGCGACTGTCGCACTCGAAGGCGTCTACTTCCTGCTCGTCGGTCTTATCTCACCTGCCGAGGCCAGCCTCACCGCGCGTCTTTCCGTGCCGATGTCACTGCTCGTCGCATGGGCCTATTTTTCCGCGCGCCTCAAAGCCCGGCAGATCATCGGCAGCCTCGTCGTCGTTGCCGCGGTGGCGCCGGTTTTGGCACTGGTGCCGGCCGAGAACCGTAACAGCGCCATCATCCTTGGCGTTCTGACGGCGCTGATCGTCGCCATCAAGACCTATGCCAGCGAGTTTCATCCCTGGAACCGTCGCGCCGGCAACATCACCGAAAAGGTGCGTGTCACCGGTCTTGTGGTGCTGGCGGCAACGTTGCTTAGCGTGCTGGCAACGGGCGCGTCGATGCTGGCAGTGGCGAGCGGCTTAATCGAGCCCAATGCGTTCACGCCATCGACGAGCGACTTCACGCACGGTCCGACAATCGTTCTGGCGTTCGGACTCGGCGTGGTAACGCTGGTGGCGATGAGCTATCTAACGTTCTCAGCGGTGGTGAAGATCGGCACGTCCAACTTTCTGGCAACGAGTGCCGTGACGCCGCTATCGGCCTATGGCCTGCAACTGCTGGCGGCGCGCGCCGGGCTGATCGCGGCGCCTGCGTTCGATTTTGCCCTGCTGGCGCCGATCCTGCTCGGCATCGCCGGAATGTTGATGATCGTCACGCGCACCGGCAACCGACCGCAGTGATGGCTGCCAAACAGCGAGCGCGTTCACCGCCGGCCGAACAGCCGCTCGATATCGGCCAGTTTCAGTTCGACATAGGTCGGCCGACCGTGATTGCACTGACCCGAATACGGCGTCGCCTCCATCTCGCGAAGCAACGCGTTCATCTCCTCGCCCGTGAGGCGGCGGCCGGCGCGCACGCTGCCGTGACAGGCCATGCGCGAAGCAATACTCTCGAGCTTCTCCCTCAATGCGAAGCCCTGGCCTTCGCTCAAGATCTCGCTGGCCAGATCTTTCACGAGACCGGCGATGTCGCCGTTGCCGATCAATGCCGGCACCTCGCGCACGGCAACCGCACCTTGCCCGAACGGCTCGAGCACCAGGCCAAGCTCGGTCAGTTCGTCGACACGTTCCGACAGCACGTCGGCTTCCGCATCGCCGACCTCGACGATCACCGGAATGAGCAGGCCCTGGCGCGCCACGCCACCTTCCGCCAGCATGCGCTTCATGCGCTCGTAGACGAGACGCTCGTGTGCGGCATGCTGATCGACGATGATGACGGACGTGCGCGTTTGCGCGACGATATAGGTTTCATGCAGTTGTGCGCGGGCGGCCCCCAGCGGCCTGTCGAGCACATCCTCGCGAGGCGGCATCGCAGCGGCAGAGGTATCCGCACTCGGCCGGTCGATCACCGTGAACGGAGCCTGCATCGCTTCGCCGAGCCCGGTCCCATAGTGCATAGGGCGCGGCGCATATGGGCGATGTGACGTGTCCCAGGTTGGCGACTCCCAGGTTGACGCCGGCCTGCTCTGCGCATCGGGTGCAGCGGGTTGCGGCTGCCCTGCTGCCTGGTGCTCTGCCGCAGCAGCACCAGCCATCAACGTCGCCAATGTTGCCGCGCCACCTTGCGCGGACGCACGATGACCTGCCGCCTCCAGTGTCGAGCGCACGCCACCGATCAGCAGCGAGCGCACTCCGCCCCCATCGCGAAAGCGCACCTCCGCTTTGGTCGGATGCACATTGACATCCACCTCGCGCGGATCGAGCGTGATAAACAGCGCCAATAGCGGAAAGCGGCCTTTGGGGATCAGATCGCCATAGGCCGCGCGCACCGCGCCCACCAGCAGACGATCCTTCACCGGGCGGCCGTTGACGAACAGATACTGCTGGCTCTGGTCCTGGCGATGCAGCGTCGGCAAACCGGCAAAGCCTTGCAGTCGAATGCCGTCGCGCTCACCGTCGATCGCCAACGCGTCGTCCATGAACTCGCGGCCCATGATGCGGCCGAGGCGTGATAGCAAACCTTCCGGCGTCACCGGCGCCGATGGCAGTTTCAATCCGGCGCGCTCTCCCGTCGTCACGGTGAAGGAAACGCCGGGATTGGCCATAGCAATGCGCCGCACGATCTCCATCGTCGCCATGTTCTCAGCGCGCTCGGACTTCAGGAATTTGAGGCGCGCTGGCGTTGCCGAAAACAAGTCGCGCACCTCGACGCGCGTGCCGGCATTGGCTGCAGCGGGGCCGACGCCGCTTTTGACGCCGCGATCGACGATGATGCCGTGAGCCTCCGCGGCCTGGCCCTGGCGGGAGGCGATCTCGAGCCGAGCAATCGAGCCGATCGACGGCAGCGCCTCGCCACGAAAGCCGAGCGTGCGGATGTCGAACAGATCCTCCTCGTCGAGCTTGGAGGTGGCGTGACGTTCAACGCACAGCGCCAGATCCTTCGGGCTCATGCCGCAACCATCGTCGGTCACCCGGATCAGCGACAGGCCACCCGCCGCAGTGACGATGTCGATGTCGTTGGCGCCGGCGTCGATGGCATTCTCGACCAGTTCCTTGACGACGCTCGCCGGCCGCTCGATCACCTCGCCCGCCGCGATGCGGTTGACGGTCTCAGGCGAGAGCTGGCGGATCGCCATGACGCTGTTTCTCCTGCTCAGCCCTTCTCGCCTAGCCGCTGGCGCGTCAACACCTTGGCAAGCTCGACGGCCGGCTGATCGAACGGATCGATGTTGAGAATGCGGCCAGCGAGTATCGTCTCGATCATCAGGTGCATCAGAAGGGCGCCTATGGTGCGCTCATCGAGCCGCGGCAGATCGAACGTGCGCACCGGTCGGCCGGCCTGCGCCAGCGCATCGGTAATGGCATGGGACTGCGCATCGACGACGTCGCCCGCATGGCGACCCGCCATGTAGCCAGCGCCGGCCTTCTTGGCGAGCTTGGCATCAAGCTTGGGGCCGGTACCGCGCGAGGCAACGCGGATGATCGTCAGGTAATGGGCGCGCGGACCATCCATGAACAATTGCAACTGGCTGTGCTGGTCGAGCGGGCCCAAGCAGGCGATCGGGCTCGTGCCCTCGCCATTCTTGCCCAGGCTCTCCGCCCACAACTGCACGAACCAGTGCGACATGCGCCCGAGCCGGTCGTTGTAAGGCATCATGACGAGATCGGTGATGCCCTTCTCCTTGGCCAGCGCAACCGCTGTCGCCGCGCCTACGGCCGGGGCAAAATCCTTGGGCGACTTGGCGGCGTTCATCGCCGCGACCACCTCGGCAGCACCGGCGCGGATCGCCTTGGCGTCGAGGCCGCGCGCCATCGCCGGCATCAAGCCGACATTGGTGAAGCATGAGAAGCGGCCACCGATGCCGGTGTGATGCTCAAGCAGCGGAATCGACAGGCTCTCGAACAACTCGCGCAGGCCGTTCGACTTGCCAGGCACGGCCGGCTCGGTGATGCCGAGGAACAGTTCGGGGATGCGGGCCTCCAGCCCTGCCGCGCGCACCGCTTCGATGGCCGCGATCGCCTGCGCCAGCGTTTCGGCAGTGCCACCCGATTTCGAGGTCACGACGAAGCGTGTCTTGGCGAAGTCGATGTCGGAGAGCGCTCCCGTCAACGTGCCGCCGTCGAGGTTGTCGAGGAAGCGCGTGCGCGGGCGCGTGCGCTGATAGGCGTCGCCACCGCCGGGAATGTTCCAGCCCGCCACCTGCGCCAGCGTCTGCCCGCCGAGCCCGGAGCCGCCGGTACCGAAGAACATGATCATCCGCGCGCCCTTCGACAGCCGCGCCAAAGCTGCGGCGGCGGCGTCGATGTCGGCGGTTTCCTCAGGTATCGTCAACAGCGGCAGGCGACCGGTGCGATAGTTGTCCTTGAGGATGGCGAGCGGATCGACAGCACGCCGCAGGTATTGCGACAACAGCCGCTCCGACAAACCATTGCGGCCGATTGCGCCGGTCATGACGCCGTCGATCGATTGAATATAGGCCGCCTGCTCCGCCCCGCCCGTCTCGTTCCGCGGCATCGAATCACCCCATCTCGCACATATTGCGTGTTGCTAACCGGTTTGTGAGACCCTGCCAACACGAGGGGGGTAACTGTCAACACCACAGCGTCAAGCCGCGGCCTTACGACCACCTTCCGGCCGCATCACATGGTGGCTGTCGGCGCCGATCAAGGCGGCGGATGGGCGGCGGGATAGAGCGTCACGCCCCCTCAGCCGCCACCCTGCACGACGGCGCTGCCGTCGCCCTTCACAGCGGCCGGCTTGCCGACGACGGTGACGATCAGCTGCTTGGGATCGAGCAACCTGGCGGCCACGCGCTTGATGTCGGCCAGCGTCACCGCCTCGATCAGCCCATTGCGCTTGTCCACATAGTCGGTGCCGAATCCTTCCATCTGCAAACCCAGCAGCTGACTGGCGATCTTGGCACTGGTGTCGAAGCGCAGCGCATACGAGCCGATCAGATATTTTTTCGCATTGTCGAGTTCGGCCTCGGTCGGCCCGTCGCTCGCCATCCGCCCCAGCACTTCGCGAATCACGCTCAGCGATTGGCCGATCGATTCGTTCTTGGTGGCGACCGACCCTAGCATAATGGCGGCATAGTCTTCGGGTTGCAGATAGCTATAGACGGAATAGGCAAGGCCACGCTTCTCTCGCACCTCCTCCATCAGCTGCGAGGAAAACCCACCGCCACCGAGAATGTGGTTCAGCACGAACGCGGTCATGAAATCCTGATCCTTGCGCGCGACCGAGGGCAGGCCGAACACCGCCACCGATTGCGGCACGGCCATTTCAATCACCGTTTCGAGCCCGCCGGATACAGGCTGCGTCATCGCCACCTTGTCGAGTTCAGGCGCGCCGGGCAGATCGCCGAAAATCTCATCCAGCATCTGACCGAGTGTCGCCGCGTCGATGTCACCGACCACGGCGACCCTCAGATTGGAGCGGGCGAATGTGCGCTTGCGATAGGCTTCCAGATCTGCAGCGCTGATCGCCGCAACGCTCTTTTCGGTACCGGAGGAAGGGCGCCCGTAGGCATGATTTGGAAATGCCCGGGCAAACCATTCCTTGGCTGCCACCTTCTCCGGACTCTTGGCCGCGTAGACGAGATTGGCGAGGAGCTGCTTTCTGATCCGCTCCACCGCATCGGTATCGAAACGGGGCTTCGTCAACGCCAGCCGCAACATCTTGACGGACTCGGCGCGGTTCTCGCTCAGGGTCTCGAAGTTGCCGTAGAACGCATCGCGCGAGTCGGAGAAGCTCATGCGCATCGCAAGCTCTTCCGCACGCTCCTGGTAGGCAGCCGAATCGAGATCGCCCGCACCTTCATCGAGCATGGCCGACAGGAAGTTTGCGACCCCCTCCTTGCCGGCAGGGTCCTGCGTGCTGCCGCCACGGAACCCGAACCGCATGGCAAGCAGCGGCACGGAATGCTCCTCCACCAGCCATGCCTCGATGCCGCCGGGGCTTTTCACTGTTTGGATTTTCATGGCGTTGGCAGGCCCTGCAAGTGCGACGCCCAGTGCCAGCAAGAGCACGGCAAGCGAGACGGCGATGTCGAGGCGCGCACCGAAGCGCACCAGCTTTGCAGCCGCAGCAGCGGCCGAACGGAAGTTTGGCATGTGCTCACCTTCGTGTGACTCGCGGCTGAAGTTTCACGACCGCGACTTGGGCGCACCCGCCGCACCTGGAGCGGCCGGCGCCTTGTCCGCGGCATCGCGTTCCTTGGGCAGCAAGGTGCCGGTGACGGATGCGCGAGCATCGAGATACTTCTGCGCGACGCGCTTCACGTCCTCGGACGTGACAAGTCGGATGCGATCTGGCCAACGCTCCATGTCCTCGATGGTGAGGCCGGTTGCCAGTCCCCAGCCATAACGGCGAGCCAGTGTCGCCTGGTTGTCGCTCTCGTAGATGTAGTCCGCGATGTAGGCGGCTTTGGCCCGTTTCAACTCGGCATCGCTTACGCCATGATCGCGAATTTCCTCAATGAGACCATCGAGCGCCGCTTCGATCTTGGGCAGCTCGGCCTTGTCCTGCGCAATGGCGTAGATCGCGATCTTGCCGCTATCGAGACCGCTACTGTCATAGTAGCCGTTGGCCGAGGAGGCGATGCGATCGGTCACCACGACCTTCTTGTAGAATCGGCTGGTGGCGCCATCGGCGAGCAGTTTGACGAGAATATCGAGCGCTTCGGCATCACCCTTGGGCGCGGTACGATAGCTCGGCACCAGATAAGCGCGATGCAGCGATGGCTGACCGGCACGTGCATCCTCCAGCGTGATGCGGCGCGGCGCGCGTGCGGGAGGCTCCTGGGGACGAGCGCGATTGCCATTGACGGCAGGCACTGGCGTCAGCTTGCCGTAGGTTTCCGATGCGTACTTCCTCACCTCGTCGGCGGTGACGTCGCCGGCGACCACGAGAATTGCGTTGTTCGGCGCATAGAAGCGCTTGTAGATCGACAACGCATCCTCACGCGAGAGCTTGGCGATCTCGTGCTCCCAACCGATCACCGGAATGCGATAGGGATGGTTCTGGTAGAGGATCGCGTCCATCTGCTCGCCGAACAGCGAAGTCGGATTGTTCTCCACGCGCGAGCGGCGCTCTTCCAGAATAACGTCGCGCTCCGTCAACACTTCCTTTTCCGCCAGACGCAGGTTGACCATGCGGTCCGCCTCCATCTCCATCATCTTGGGCAATTGCTCCTTGGCCACGCGCTGGAAGTAGGCCGTCGCGTCCTGGGTGGTGAAGGCATTGTCCTGGCCGCCGAGCTTGGCGATGATCTTGGAGAATTCGCCCGAGGGAATCTTCTCGGTCGACTTGAACATCAAGTGCTCGAGAAAGTGGGCGATGCCCGAGTGGCCGGGCGGCTCGTCGGAGGCGCCAACTCGGTAAAACACCATGTGCGTGACAACGGGGGCGCGGTGATCGGGAATCACCAGCACGTCCATGCCATTGTCCAGTTTGAATTGGGTAAGTTGGGATTTGGTCTCGGCGGCAAGCGTGTGAGAAGTCAGCGCAAGGGTCATGAGGGCGATCACCAGGGTCGATAGGCGGCTGAAGCCGGCATGCATCATAGGTGTTTCCTCTCCGGTTCCGGGGGCCTGCAGTATTGCCGTTGCCATTTCCAACCGCGCGTTTCGCACATTGCCTTCCCCAAAATGGGGCCGACCGAAAATCGGGATTGGAATCGCACAGCAGATACCGGCATGACCGCCGGACGCTTGAGAATGGGCCTTCGAGTTCGCCAGATGTCGGTATTGCGTGGGGCAAAGTCAAATGACATCGCGTTCATGTGGCCGTTCGTCAGACCACACCAGAGCATGCGCGCGAGACACCGATTTGCGTCGTTTCGACCGCAACAGGGCACGATGCGACATCACGGGACCGGCAGCCCCAAAGCCCAGCAGCCCCAAAGCGATGTGTCGTTTGGCGCCATGGCCTCACTGGGCCCGTATTCACAGGTAAATCGACGTTACCGCGGCTGGGAGGCAGGTTAGTCCTGGTCCTGCTCATCGCCGTCTTGGCCGGACCACTTCTTCATGGCCGACAGGAACGTGGCGCGGCATGGGCCGAGCGGGCCGGTGGCGTCGTCGGCCGAGGCATCGCCACGCGCCTTGGGAATTTCGTAGTTGACCCGGCAGTATTCGGCCTGCCGCCTCTCGAGTTCGGCCTTGTCCACCGTCTTCTTGCGGTCGGGATCGTTGATGAGGGCGATATCGGCCTCAGCTTCGGGCGCACGGCCGGAGCCGGGCTCGGGCAGCGAGCCGGTGTTCGGCGGCACCACGAGACCGGTGCGGGCGGCCACCTTGGGCTCCCGTTCCTTCGGCTGCGTGGCACTCGAAACGCCCATGGCGTCGAAGATTTTGCCGTTGAGCTCGACATCGCCGGAGCCGCAGCCCGTCAACAGGAGACCCGTCGACAGCAGGCATGTGGCGAACGCGGCGGTTCTAGCCAGAACCGATGCACGGCTGACAAGGCTCATGTCTGTTCTCCAACCCCCGAAACGGCTGGCCCTGAGTAGGGCCACATCGTGCCGCTAGTCCCCTTTTGCGGCGGCATTGCGACTCGCTATGAACGAGTCATACAGGAGGCCAGCGACGCCAGCAACGATCGCCACATCGGCGATGTTGAAGACATACCAGTAATACCCAAAAGCGTGCAAAGATACGTAGTCGATCACCCCGCCGGCATGTAGGCGGTCGATGGCGTTTCCGATCGCGCCGCCGATGATGAGTCCCAGGCTCCAGGCCATCAGCCGCCCGGTGCCGGCGCGCGCCAGCCAAATCCACATGCCGAGACTGGCCAGCACCGCGAACGAGGACAGAACAATCTGGCCGGACATGCTGTCCAGGCTGAACAGCGAGTAGCTGACCCCCTTGTTGATGACGAAGATCCAGTCCCAGAACGGAGTGACCGGCACCCGCCCCTTATGCGGCAGATCGTAGACCTGCAGCATCCACCACTTGTGCGCCTGATCAATCGCCGCGGTGGGTAGCGCAACGAGGAGCGCGGCGCGTGACCACCGCCCCCACAGCCACCCGCCCTGCTCTTCGTCCTGCCGCTGCGCGTTGTCTGTCATGCGCGCTCAACCCGCTGCGTTACCGGCCAGAGTATCGATCTCGCGCATGGCGGCAGCATCGCGCGCCGACAGCTCGGGATAGGCGGGGTCGGCTCCGACATCGGTGGTAATGCGCCAGGAACGCGCACACTTCGTGCCCTCGGCGCGCTTGACGACGACGGCGACACCCGGCACGTCGGGGAGCGTAAATGCACTGTCCGGGGCTGGCGCCGACGTTACCTCGATCGCCGAAGTAATAGCGACCTCGGCCAGATCCACCTCCATCACGGCGGCAGCGAGCGCGCTGTCGGAAATGTAGACCACCGGTGCAGCCTCGAGCGAGGAGCCGATCCGCTTTGCCGCCCGCTCGATCTCCAAAGCGCCCGTCACGACACGGCGCACCTTGCGCACCTTCTCCCAGCGCTCGGCCACAGCCTCGTTGCGCCATTGGCGCGGGATCTGCGGAAACTCGTGGCAGTGCACGCTCTCTTCATCGTTGTCGGCATGACGCGAGAGCCACGCCTCCTCTGCCGTGAATGACAAGATCGGTGCCAGCCACAAACAGGTGGCGCGCAGAATTTCATCGATCACCGTCAGCGACGCCTTGCGGCGCGTGCTTGATGGCGCGTCGCAGTAGAGCGCGTCCTTGCGAACGTCGGCGTAGAAGGCCGACAGCTCGGTATTCAAGAACTGCGAAAGAACCGAGACAACCTTGGCATAGTCGTAGGCCGCATAGGCCGTGCTCACCTCGGGGCCGATCTCCGAGAGGCGATGCAGCATCAGCCGTTCGAGCTCCGGCATGTCCTTCAGCTCGACGTAATCGGCCTCGGTGTAATGCCCCAGAACTCCCAGCATCCAGCGGATGGAGTTGCGCATCTTGCGGTAGGTCTCGGCGAACGTCTTGATGATCTCGGGGCCGATGCGCAGATCGTCGGTATAGTCCGACGCGGCCACCCACAAGCGCAGGATGTCGGCGCCCGACTTGGCCATGACGTCCTGAGGCGCCGTGACGTTGCCCAAGGACTTCGACATCTTCTGCCCCTTCTCGTCGAGCACGAAGCCGTGCGTCAGCACCACGTCGTAGGGGGCCTTGCCGCGCGTGCCGCAGCTTTCGAGCAGCGAGGAATGGAACCAGCCGCGATGCTGA
>CAZLHQ010000023.1:0-30292 GCA_964559355.1 uncultured Hyphomicrobiaceae bacterium | reverse complement strand
CGGAGGGGTGGCCGAGTGGTTGAAGGCGCACGCCTGGAACGCGTGTGTGCGGGAAACCGTACCGTGGGTTCGAATCCCACTCCCTCCGCCATAACTTATTGATTATACAAAATATTTTTCGTTCTAAGGCGCGGTCGGCACTCCGTCCGAGGCTGCCGCGGGTTAGGTGCCAACTGACACGGCTCATCGTCGAGCACGGCAAGCCGTCCATGATCGTCCCTGACAACGATTCGAATTGCGCCCGCGTCGGCCGGTGTTCGCCGGGGCCGGCAAGTGCGGATCGGCTGACTCGAGCCTGATCGACTGAGATGGAATCACTTCGGGGTTCCATCGAGGGCGTTTATCAGACTCTCAAACACGGGCTTAGAGCAGACCAACAGGACACAAGTGATTCCATCAGAACGAACCCGCCCTAGCGAAGCGGCGCCGGCACTGGCTTGGGCGGTGGTGCACTGGCGGCTGTTCCGGTGCGAACCACGATCGAGGCGGTGGTGCCGACGCGAAGCTGGACGTTATCGGGCACGGTAGCGAGCGCAACGCGTACAGGAATGCGCTGCGCCAGCCTGATCCACTCGAATGAAGGTTGCACATTCGGCAATAGCCCCTGAGCGGTACTTCCATCCTGCTTGGCAATGCCCCACGCGATGCTGTCGACGCTGGCCGGAATGGCGTTGGCCGGGTAGCTCATCAACGTGACGAAGGCGATGTCGCCAACCGAGATCGTGCCGACCACGCTCTCGCGAAAATACGCATCGATCCAGAAGCTGCTTCGATCGACGAGTGCGAGGACCGGAGCCCCGGCGTTTGCCTGGCTTCCGAGCCTCAGACTGAGATTGGTCACGAAGCCGTCGACCGAGGCGCGCTGCTCGGTGAACTCCAGATTGAGTTTGGCCTGGCGAAGTGCGGCGCGTGCGTTTCGAAGCTGGGCGTTCTGCTCGCCCTTGGCGCCGCGCTTGGCAATTGCCGACGAGCGCTCCGCCTCGGCCTGCGTCAATGCGCTTCTCGCTTGGCCCAACGCAGCGGTCGTGCGGTCGTTGTTGGCGTCGTCGACCTGGACTTGCTTGTACTGCTGATCGTAAGTCGATTTCGACGTATAGCCATCCTTCAAGAGCGTGGCATATCGGTCGAGCTGCTTCTTGGATTGCTCTGCGGCCGCTTGGGCCGATCTCAATTGGGCTGCGGCCTGCTCCACTTGGGCTTGCCCTTGCTCGACCGCCGCGCTCGCCGATTCGATCTGCTTGTCGAGGCTGTCGAGCTGGTCGACGGCTTGGTCATATTGCGCCTGCGCCTGATCCAATGCAGCGCGATACGTCCGCTGGTCGATCTTGAACAGCAGATCCCCCGCCTTGACCGGCTGGTTGTCGACGATCGGCAGCTCCACGATTGGCCCGGAGACGCGCGGAGTAACCTGAATGATATTGGCTCTGACCTGCCCGTCGCGGGTCCAAGGATTGGCGACGTAGTCCCGGTATTTGAGCCACCCCGCAACCGCGGCCACGACAATCACGGCGAGCGTCACGAGATACTTGGTTGGCGGCATCATGATGAGCCTCACATCGGTATTGCGAACGAGCCGATAAGCACGGTGTAGATCAACATGATCGCCAGAAAGATCAGGTTGGGCGCAGTGACAAAGCGCGTCCAGCGCAGCTTGTTGAGGAGCACCGCCGTCAGCCACGCCAACAGGACGGCAAGCACGCTAACGACGAGGACGGGCGGCAGATAGACTTCACCGAAGCTGAGCTCTTTCGGGATCATGGGACAGCCTCAGAACCTTTCTTCCACCAGCCGATCCCAGGCGATCGACCGCGTGCGATCAGCGACGTTCATGACGGCGAACGAGACACCGCGATAGGCCGACAGGACGCGCTGCATGTGCGCGGTTCCTGCGTCGCTGGTGACACCTGCGGCCGACTGTGCGGTCTCGGCGATCAGCTGCTCGAACCGCGCCAACCGGGCATCGAGACGTTGGCGTATCTCGGCGAGGTCGAAAACATCGCCGGCAATGAGGCCGCCCACCACGCTCTGAATACCCTGCCGCCACGCGCGCACCTCGGCGTTCAGCGCATCGAGCCAGTATTTTTCCGCCTCCGTGCCGCGCAATACCGCCAGATCGTGCATGCGGTAGGAGAGGATCGAAAGCCGGTCGGTCAGCTTCGCCATCTCATCGCGATCCACCGGGCTGATGCCTCGTTGGGAAAGCGCCGCGATCCAGATCCCAAGTCTCGCGGGAATGGTGAGTAGCTGGTTCATGTAGTAGGCGCGCATCTGACGCGCGAGCCAGCCATTCTGCCTGGGCTCCGCGAAGTTCATGCCATTCAGAACGCCGAGCAGACTGCGCCCGTACCGGTCGAGCAGGCGCGCCACGACATGCTCGGGCTTGAACGAGATCGGCCAGTGCTGAGCAATCGTTATGATGAAAATGATGACACCGAAGGCGACCACGATATTCATCGCGTAGGTCGCGCTATAGGTCTGCACGTTGGAAACTTGTGTAATCATGAGGAACAGCAGGATGGCAATGGTTCGCGCCGACTGGTGCTCTTCCTTATGGAACAGCCATACGAGCAGGAACACGCCGAGAAACAGCATGGTGCCGAGCTGCGCATACCCGCTGAGGTGCGGCATGATGAAGACGTGCGCCACCGCGCCGTAGATGCTTGCAAGCACCACAGGCAGCAGCAGCGTGTGCGCCGGTATCCACGGCATGCGGCTGAGATTGATGCCGATCGAACCCGCCAAGATCACGACGACCGTGCCATCGGGAAGCTCGGGCACGAAGATATGCAGAAGGAACGCCAGCCAGAAGACGACGAAGGCCATTAAGGCCACCGCCAATTGCTCGGGATCTGGAATGAGTGTCGGCCACCGCGGGCGCGTGCTGACCGCCGCGTGCGCAAGCCTCTGCTTATCGGCGATGTCTTCCGCGGCAGCCTGCAAAGCCCGTGACTGGTTGTCCGCATCGCTGACGATATCGTGCCGAAACAGCGCCTCGCCCCGCTCGAAGGGGCTCGTGTCCGCGCCTGCTGCTGGCGCCGGATATCCTATGCGGCGCGGCTGTCGCGTTTCTCCCCCCGACTTCACAAGGCCGGCTACCGCGTCGAAGCGCGCCTCGATCTCGTCGAGCGCCGGCATCAATTCCGGATGCGCCGGCAAATGAGCCGTCGAGCCGGACCCGAGGTCGAAACTCAAATCGAGGCGATCGAGCAGCGTCGACAGGCTTTGCAGACTTGCGAGCATCTGACGCCAAGCGAGTGCACGCTCGCGGATGGTGAAGCTTTCGAGTGTCGCCGATGTGTGAAGACTGCTGAGCAGCATGAACCTGCGGGTCATGGCGGCATTGCGCTCGACGACATCGACCGCCCGCTCGTACCCCATAGCCACGCGCCGCACGTCACCAACCTTCTGGTGAAGAAGGGCGATCTGATCGCCGACCTCGCTGACGAACTTCGCATAAGCCGAGCGATGCGACAGCAACAGACCAACAGCAATGAAGCACAGGATGCCGAGAACGGTTTCCTGGGCCCGAGTCTCGACCGTGTAGAAACTGCGTGCAGACTCGAATCCGGACATGATCGACAGCAGCGGCACGATGAACCCGCAGCAGGTCCAGAAGTAGAAGCGATCGGGGTCGACTTGCATGCGCCAGACGCAGAAGGCGATCCACAGGCTCGTGGCGAGGGCGAAAAGCCATCGCTCCTGCGCAAAAAGCGATATGAACAGGAGAGCCACGGGAATGGCGACGGCCGTTCCGGCTAGTCGCTGCAAGCCTTTGAATACGGACTCGCCCATCGTCGGCAGCGCGATCACGACAACGGCCAAGCCGGCCCAATAGGGTCGCTGCCAGTCGAGCGACAGTGCGATGCCGAATGCCAGGACGATAGCGCCGGCAACCGTCACTGCCAGTTTGACGCGATCCGACATCATGTTCCGGCTTCGGCTTGAAACAGGGGAGCAGTACAGCGGCTCACGCCGTTTCAAAAAGATATCTGCAAGCTGGTTCAAGTCAATTAGCGGTCCGCATCGCGGCACAACCGGATGCGCGCGCAAGCAGCCGAGGCTTTTCATCATCGCGAGGGTTGCTTGCGATAGTGTGGATTATTTGCAAGGGTACAATAAAGAGGGTGGAACGCGGTGGGTCGCTGCGATGTCATGCTTGACCCGATTTCAAGCGCTAGGAGTCGGTCCATGCCCAATCAATCCTATCCCCCTGGTACAGTGTTGATGCGACCGATGCTCGACAGCTTGGCGCGCAATTGGTGGTTGATACTTTTGCGCGGCGTGGCGGCAATCGTCTTCGGCCTCCTGACGTTCGCATGGCCGGGGCTTACGCTCCTCACTCTCGTCATCCTCTACGGCGCCTACGCCCTCGTCGATGGCGCATTCGCCATTGCCGCTGCCGTGACAGGCGGAGCACCCGCACCACGCTGGTGGCTAGCTATCGTCGGCATCCTCGGCTTGGCGGCCGGCGCTGCTACGCTGGCGTGGCCCGGCATCACCGGCATGGTCCTGCTGTTCTTCATCGCGGGTTGGTCGATTGCATCGGGTATCATGCAGATCGTCGGCGCCATCAGCCTGCGCAAAGAGATCGACAGCGAGTGGCTTCTCATCCTGGCAGGTCTGTTGTCGATCGTGTTCGGCGTCGTGATCCTGCTCTATCCCGGCGCAGGCGCCTTGGGTTTGGCGTTCGGAATTGGATCCTTTGCCATGCTCTACGGCGTAACGCTCGTCATGTTCTCCTTGCGGCTGAAGAAGCACGCGAAGGTGCGCATCTGAGTGGCATGTGCGCGCCGACGGCAGGCGCGCATATCACATCCTCAGATGCGTTGCCGACGGGGACGAACATGTGGAAGAATGAACGCGGATTTTTCCAGCGCGATCTTCGATGGAGCGTCTCATGATAGAATTAACGGTGAACGGCAAAAAACTTCAGACCGACGCGACACCGGACATGCCGCTCCTGTGGGTGCTTCGCGACGAGCTTGGCTTGACCGGAACGAAATACGGTTGCGGCATCGCTCAATGCGGCTCGTGCACCGTCCAGCTTGACGGTCAAGCAGTTCGATCCTGCCAAGTCCCGGTCGGCGATGTCGGCTCGGCCAAGGTCACGACCATCGAGGGCCTCGGCGCGACATCCCTGCATGCGATCCAGAAGGCGTGGATCGAGCATCAGGTCGTTCAATGCGGCTACTGCCAGAGCGGTCAGATCATGCAGGCGGCCGCGTTCCTCGCCACCAACCCCAAGCCCACCGACGCAGACATCGACGACAACATGTTCGGCAATCTCTGTCGCTGCGGCACATACCCCCGCATCCGCGCCGCCATTCATGCCGCCGCCGCCGTGCTTCAGCAGGAGAAGTGAGCATGGCCATTCTCACACGCCGCAACTTTCTCATTGCCTCCGCGGCCATCGTCGGTGGCGTCGCGTTCGGCATCCACAGGGCCGTGCAACCGGGTCCCAATCCGCTCGCCAAGGGGCTCCCGGCAGGAGCGGCGACATTCAATCCTTGGGTCAAGATCGCCGACGGCAAGATAACGCTGATCACGCCCCATGCTGATGTCGGCCAGGGCGTCGCCGGTGTGCAGGCGCTGCTGATCGCCGAGGAAATGGACCTCGATGTCGGGCAGTTCGAGATCGATTTCGGGCCACCCGCCAAGGTCTACGCCAACACGGCGCTCGCCGAAGAGATCGTCCCCTTTCCCATGCTCGATCACAGCACCATGGCCGAGGCCGCGCGCTCAGCGGCATTGACGTTCATTAAGGCAATGGGGCTGCAGATGACCGGCGGCTCATCGACCGTCCCCGACAGCTACACCAAGCTGCGCATCGCTGGCGCCGTCGCGCGCGAGACGCTGAAGGCCGCCGCAGCGAAGCGCACCGGGATCGCCGCCAGCTCGCTCAAGACTGCCTCCGGCGCCGTTGTTCTGCCTGACGGCAAGCGCATTCCATATACCGAGCTTGCTGTGGACGCTGCAGCGATCACGCCGGTGCAGGACGTCAAGCTGCGCGACCCCAAGGAGTGGCGCCTGCTCGGCCGCAAGACGCAGCGCATCGACGTCGTGGCGAAATCCACTGGCGCCATGAAATTCGGCATCGACCAGCGCGTCGACGGGATGCTGTACGCCTCCGTCCGGCTCAACCCGTACAAGGGCGGGCCGCTGGTCTCCTACAACACCGCCAAGTCCGAGAAGATGGCGGGCGTCAAGAAGATCGTGAAGATCACCAACGGCCTCGGCGTCATCGCGACCAATACCTGGTATGCGATCAAGGCCGCCGAGGCGATCGAATGTGTCTGGGGGCCCGGCAGCTATCCGCCTGAGCAGGCCGAGCATTGGAAGGCGATGGAAGCGTCCTTCTCGCCCGAGGCTCTCGACAAGGAATGGGTCAACAAGGGCGACGTCGAGGCCGCGATCAAGAGCGGCACGCTGGTCGAGGCGGAGTATCGCGCGCCTTATCTGGCGCATCAGCCGATGGAGCCGCTCAATGCGCTCGTGCATGTGCGCAACGACGGTGCCGACATCTGGGTCGGGCATCAGATTCCGGGTGCCGTGCAGGAGATGGTTGCAAAGATCACCGGACTGAAGGTCGCGCAGGTGAACATGCACAACCTGTACTCGGGCGGCAGCTTCGGACACCGGCTCGAATTCGAGAACGTGCGCGCGGCGGCCGAGATCGCCAATCAGATGCGCGGCACGCCGATCAAGACCACGTTCTCGCGCGAAGAAGACTTCCGCCAGGATTTTCCGCGCCAGCTCGGCATGGCCCGCAATCGCGGCGCGGTGAAGGATGGAAAGATCATCGCCGCCGATCTCAAGGTGGTGAACACGCCGCCCTCGCGCTCGCAGTTCAAGCGCATGGGCATGAGCCTGCCGGGACCGGATACGCAGGTCGCCGCCGGCATCTGGAATGTGCCCTATACGATACCCAACCTGCGCAGCACGGCCTACACCATCGACACGCTTTCACCCGTGTCCTCCTGGCGATCGGTGGGCGCCTCGACGGGCGGCTTCTTCACCGAAAGCTTCATGGACGAGATGATTCATGCCGCAGGGCTCGATCCGATGAAGGCGCGGATCGAAATGTGCGCGATCGACTATTACCGCAAGGTGCTGGAAGCAGTTGCCGACATGTGCAAATGGGAAGGACCGCTGGGCAATGGCAAGGGCCGTGGTGTCGCGTTCGTCGAATCCTTCGGCGTGCCATGCGCGGAAGTGATCGAGGTCACGGCAGGTCCACAGGGCGTTCGCATCGACAAGGTGTGGATGGCGGCAGACGTCGGCCCCGTGCTCGATCCGGTCAACTTCGAGAACCAGGCGCAGGGTGGCATCGTGTGGGCGCTCGGCCATGCCATGAACTGCGAGCTGACCTACGAGAAAGGCGCGGTCAAGCAATCGAACTTCGACAGCCATGAAGGCATGCGGATCAGTCAGTGCCCCGTCATCGAGGTGAAGGCGCTTGCGAACGGTCCCGCAATTCGCGGCATTGGCGAGCCACCCGTGCCACCTGCTGCCGCGGCACTCGCCAACGCGATCTTCGCCGCGACCGGCAAACGCATTCGCGAGATGCCGTTCAACAAATCCATCAAGTTCGTTTGATGTGAGGGCCCCGACAGACTAATCGGTAGTTCCCCGATACGATCGGGCAGGGCAACAATGAAACGGGAGGGTAAGCGCCGTAACGTTTGCCCTCCCGTTTTCATGCGCACCCGGTGTTACTCGAGACCCAGCACGACGATCTTCATCTTGGCGACTTCGGTCGGCAGCACGATCTGCGTCAGACCAGCCGCGACGGCGATGAGCTGTTTGCCGCCCGACTGATACGTGATGATGCCGCCGCCCATGGCGCCGTCCATCTTCTTGTGCAGCAGATTGGCACCCGTATCGGCGTCGAGGGCGTAGAAGTTGCCGCCCACGTCACCGAAGAAGACCAGTCCGCCCGCGGTCGGTAGAGTCGCCGCCCAGATCGGATAGTTGGTCTTGACGCGCCACTTCCACTTGCCGCTGTCTGCATCCACGGCATAGACCCAGCCGCCCCAGTTGGCGTAGTCGAACTTGCCCATCATGTTAGTGGGAATGATGAAGGCGTTGCCGAACCAGGGCAACGGCGCTGGCCAGTTCTTGACCGTGCTGTCGGGTTGCAGCGTCGCGGTCGTGCACCACTCCATCTCACCGATGTAGGCGAGGTTGTTCTCGGGGTTATAGCTCGGGCCGTTCCACTCCGCGCCTCCGGAGATGCCGGGGCAGAAGTAGACCGGTTTGCCCACCTCGAGCGGCACGTCGGCATTCTCGATCTTGGTTACTGGGGTTCGGTAGATCTTCTCACGTGTCTTCTCGTCGATGCCGTAGAGATGGCCGTCCTTCGGCGCCAGCAGCAGCATGTCGCGGCCGGCCTTCGTGCGCACCAGGGCGGGCGGACCCGACACGTCCCAGTCGTGATAGTCGTTGGGTGAGATCGGCACATGTGCCTTGTACGCGCCGGTCTTGGCGTCGAGGATGACGAGAGAGCCCGTGTAAAGGTTGTCGCCAGGACGCAGCCCCTTGACGAAATCAGGCGCCGGGTTGCCGCCGGGCACGTACAGCAGCCCCTTCTCGGGATCGAGCGAATAGGCCGTCCATGTAGCGCCACCACTGATCGGCACGTCCGGCGCGTTGCCCCAGGTCTCGTTGCCCTTCAGGTTGTTGGGGACGCTCGGAGCCGGGCCGTAAGTTTTATCCTGTGGCGACTGCGGCACCATGAAGAACTCCCACAGGATCTTTCCCGTGGCGCCGTCGAGTGCGTACATGCGGCCCTTGTTGCCTTTGAAATCGCCGCCGGCATTGCCGATGAAGACCATGCCGTTCCAGGCGAGAGGTGCGGCCACGACGCTCTCGGTCCGGCTGGAATCACCGATCGTCTGCTCCCACAGCCGCTTGCCCGTCTTGGCGTCGTAGGCGACGACGCGCGCGTCGGTCAGGCCGCGATAGATGCGGTCGTCACCGTAGGCGACACCGCGCTGCGCGCCCTGAGGCGTCGCGGGCTTGTAGTCTTCGGTGACGCGCCACTTCTCCTGGCAAGTGCCGGCGTCGACTGCGAAAGTATCGAAGGTGGTCGAGAAATAGAGCGTGTTGTCGACGTTGATCAGGCCGGTGGTGAAGCTGCCGTACTTGCCCGTCTCATAGGTGCAGTGGACCTTGAGCTTGGCCACGTTCTCTTTGGTGATCTGTGAGAGACTGGAGAAGCGCTCGGCCTTCAGCGTCTTGTTGAAGTGCGGCCAGTCGCCGGGATCGGCGAGCTGCGCAGACTTGCGCTCGACTGCCTTGTCGGCGCCGGGCTCGACGGCGATGGAACCGGCCGGCATAGCCTCCTTCGGCATCGCATTCTGCGGCGGCTTCTTGCCTGTCGCGACGTCGGGATCCTGCACCTTCTTGCCCCACCAGATACCCTGGTGCGCATCCTCGGCTGATTTGTCCGGTTGGGCAGGCGCGGGCTGGGGTCCGCCGGCGGCTTGAGGTTTGGTCGCGCTTTGGTTCTGTTCGACCTTGATGGTCCCTTCGGCATGCTTCTCGACCTTGCGCACCGGCAGCATGAAGTAAGGGGCCAGGGTATTGATATTGACCAACACATAGAGACCAACAACGGCCGCGACGGCCCCAGCAGCAATCCAAATCTTCTTGTTCATCAAGTCCTCCGTCGCTAGTCAGGCATTGGCGCCGAACGACGTCGAGTTTGATATTGAACGACTAAAAGTTCTGTGTAAAGCCGCTGAGGCCGTTGTCGGCACTTCTGTAGACGGTGCGCCGATTTGCCCTTGCCCGATCTGCCCTTGATTGAAAGTCTGAATTCACGCCCGCGATGGAAACGACTGGCGTTCCCTTCCGAGACGATCAGGCTCGATTGGATCAGGTTCGGCAATCAACGCGCCGAATTGAGCACTCCCAAGTCGGGGCTGGGCGGGTCTGGGTTTGGGTTCGGACTCAGCTGCCCGCGCGCACCGCAAGGCTCTTCTGCCATTCGGCGCCATCGCTGTCTTTCAGCGTGACGTTGATTTGGTGCTCACCCTTGAGGTCAACCGGGAACTCGAACACCGGGTTCTCGGCCAACGTGATCGAGCCGGTCATGTCGAACAGCTTGGTATTGCCCTGGCGCACCTCGAGTGCCGTCACCATGCGCAACGGAATGTACAGCAGCGTTTGCTGGTCGAGAGCCATGCCGGTGTGGTTAGGATGGCTGATCTTCAATCGCACACGATGAGCGATCTGCGTTGCATTGCCATCCTCGCTGGCATCGGCAAGCTGCATCTTGCCCATGTTGGCGGCGATTTCTTCCGGATTGCCGGTTGGGGGCGCCGCGCACGCCGCCTGCCCGCCGGCGAATTTGACGAGCTGCGAGGACATATAGAGCGCGCCGTCATCGGCCTCGACGATAGCGCGCACCTGGGTCTGCTGGTTCAGGCGGAAGGCGGTCTTGAGCGCGACCTGATGCTGGCCCGGCCCGAGGTTGAAGACCGCCGCAACGGGTGATGGATTCTCGTCGACCACGAGCGTCACCGACTTGACGGTCCGGCCATCGGCAAATTTCGCGTCAATCGAGACGGGAACCGCGCGCTGGTCTTCCGGGCGGAACGGCGCCTTGATGGTGACGATACCGAGCCCGCTGTCGATCTTGCGGGCGCCGAACACGTCGGGCTTCAGGCCATCCCAGGTGCTGCCAGCGGCGGCCGTGCCCGACCACAGGGCTGCAGTTCCGGCGGCGGCCACAGTGATGGCGAGCAGACGCCCACGCCACGAAAAGGTCAAACGCGATCCGGCCATTGTGAGGCTTCTCCAGCTCAAAAGAGCGCACGCTCCGATTTGTTGCGCCGAGAATGCCCGAAACTCTGATCGAAGTCGAGTTTCCGGTCGGGACGCCGCGGTTTACGTACGACCTCCATCCGACCGGAAACTCGTGTTGCAATGCACCAGAGAACACCGGGTGCCACCGGGTTTGATAGGTCGGCGACCGCCGAATCAGGAGCCGTGCGCGGCCCGCCAGCCCTGGGCAATGGCATCGGCCTCAGAGCAGAACCAGCGTTCACCGCGCGCTTCATCGATCATCACCTTGGCGTACCAGGGGCTCCACGGCATGTGGTAGATGCGGCCATTGCGGGTCACATTACCCTTGATGGCACAGCCGGTTGGCGCCTGCTGCTCGGCACTCGCCCACTGCCGCGAACGGTAGACCCAGGGCGGATCGTTGGTGGTGGCGAAGACACCGCGCTTGGCGGCGCGCGCCTCAGCCTCGTCGGCGGCGTAGATTTCCGAGTATTTGACGAACGCCCAGGCATGGCCGTCGCGAACAAGGCGCCTGTTGATCTCCACGTTGCCGGCGAAACAGACGCCCAGCATGCGGCCATACTTGTCCGCGCCCCGGTTTTCACACGTGACGGTCTCACCTTTGATCAAGGATTGCAGAGCCTTGGCTGCCGCCCCACCGCAATCCCATGTGCCGACGAACCAGCGCCGGGCGCATGGCTGACCCATCTCTGGCGCGTCGATGCCTTCCAGCCTGACGCGCAGACCAGAAATATCAATAGTATCGCCATCGACGACGCGGGCGGTGCCTGTGACGGCATTGCCGGACGTTGGGGCGGCCTGCGTTTCGGGAGGAGCGGCGGCAACCATCGCCAGGAAAGAGCAAGCCAGCGCGAGCGCCACCGGCTTGTGAGTTGCATATAAAGCCAACGATTCACTCATAGGTTGAATCTGAGCGATTCGCGTGGCGTAACGTAGGCGCAGGCGTGGCGAAAAATGTCGATAACCCGTTCGCGCATAAGCGCCCGGCGCATGCACGCCGAACGGGGCCGGCCAACGACCCCGATCGCAAATACTACCGACCTAAATCCATTGGGAAAATTGACCCCATCCGGAGTTCAGCCTCGATCACGACCCGAGGTTCTGTTCGTCGCGCGCCCGACCTCGGCAGGGTGCTCAGCCGCGGGTCCCACGCCATCCTCGTCGTCATCCGCGTCAACGACCGGAATCGTGTAAACGCCTCGGAGCCAGCGGGCGAGATCGACATCCGCGCAGCGGCGCGAGCAGAACGGGCGAAACTGCGCCGCTGTGGCGTCACCGCAGATCGGGCAGGTCGGGCCCTTCGAGCTCATTGCTGGCGCACTCCCGCCTTCGACACTTTGATTCCGGCTAGAGCCTGATCGTCTGAGATGGAAATGCTTCCGGTTCCATCGAGGGCGTTTATCAGACTCTCAATCAAGGACTTAGCGCAGGCCACCGCGGCACGAGGCCATGCCATGTCAGTTGAACCTGCTCTATTGCCGACCTATTCCGGCTCGATTTCCGCCGAGCGCGCCCAGGCATAATGCACCGGAAAGCCCTCCGCCACGACCATCGCCGTCACTTCCGTCAGCGGCAATCCGACGACGTTGGTATAGGAGCCGACAATGCGCTGCACGAACGAGCCCGCCAGCCCCTGAATGGCATAGCCGCCCGCCTTGCCGCGCCATTCGCGCGAGGCAATGTAGGCCTCGATCTCGTCGCGCGAGAGGTGCTTGAACCGCACGCGCGTGTCGACGATCTTGGTCCGCACGCGGTCATCCGGCGTAATCAGGCAAATGCCCGTCAACACCCGATGCGCGCGGCCGGACAGCAGCTGCAAGGACGCCACCGCCTCCTCGATATACTTCGGCTTCATCAATACGCGCCGGCCAACCGCGACAATGGTGTCGGCGGCCAGCACGTAGCCATCGGCGATGTCGCGATCGTTGGCGATCTGGTCGCGTGCGGCTTCGGCCTTGGCGCGCGCCAGCCGCGCCACCAAGGCGCGCGGCATCTCGGCCTTTTTCGGTGTCTCATCGATCGTAGCGGGGCGCACGGCGTCCGGCGTGATGCCCACTTGCGACAACAGCATCAGGCGCCGTGGGCTGCCGCTCGCCAGCACCAGTGTCTTCTTGTGGGCAGCAAGGCCCGGATCACTGGACCGTTGCCGCGCCATCTCCTGGCGCAAAGTCTCGCGCCGCGGACCATCGGTACGCCTGAGCACGTTGAGCAGTGCTGCCGTGGGCGAGGACATGCGATCTCCCTTCGACGCGGTGGAGAGTGTGGAGCTTACGTCCAGTGCTGCCTGCCGCAGCTGACTTTCCGTGTAGCCCTCGAGCGCTGGCGGCAAGCCGAGACACACCGCATTTCGCCGCGGAGAATGCAAATCCCGCGCTCGAAAAGCAAGCCTCCACAAAGACATTGCCAGCGGGGGGCCGACTTGGGCTAAATCAGTCATCCGGTTTGTGCCGTTTCCGCTGCAGCGGCCCTACTTCTCGGGATTCCAAGCGCATGGCTATCAACGACAAGCTGCTCGCCCTGGTCCAGAACGCACCCGTGTTCGAGTCGCTCGATGACGGCGACCGCCGCGCGCTGCTACAGGAAATGCGTGAAGTGACCTTCAACGCCGGCCAGGTGATCTTCACCCGCGGCGATGCCGGCCGTGATGTCTACCTCGTCGTCGATGGCCGCGTGCGCCTGTCGGTGTTGACGGCGGAGGGGCGCGAACTGTCGTTTGCACATGCGGAGTCCGGCTCGGTTTTCGGCGAGATCGCAATGCTGGACGAAGGACCCCGGTCAGCGGATGCAACCGCTGTGGTCAAAACGCAGGCGCTGAGCCTCAGTCGCGCCGCCTTCATGCGGCTTGCCGAAAAGCGGCCGCACCTGGTTGACGGCATCGTCCGCTTCCTGTGCCGGCGCATCCGCGAGGCCGATCAGCAGTTGGAGGCGATCGCGCTGTGCCCGATCGAAGTTCGCCTCGCCCGTTTCTTCCTTACCGCCGCCCGGCAGAAGGACCCCGATGCGGTGGAAGGCCGTGTGAGCATCGATCTGGGCATGTCGCAAAGCGAACTGGCGCTGCTGATCGGAGCCAGCCGGCCCAAGGTCAATACGGCCTTGTCGATGCTCGAATCGGGCGGCGCCATCACACGCAAGGGCAGCCGGTTCGACTGCGACATCGAGGAGCTCGTCACATTGGCCGGCCTCGAGTGAGCACCACGGCACTGATGGGCTGCGGGGACATGCCATGACGCGCTTCAAGCAGGCATTGGCGTTCATGCTCGGCATGTTTGCCCGTGTGCCGGGCGTTGCCGCGTTCACGGCACTGCTCGGCAGGCTGGCGGAAGCAGGCACATCAGGTTACCCCACCGACGTCAAACGCCGCCTGATGATCCTCAACATGTTCGCCTACCTGATCGTCGTGACGACGGTCATCTTCGCGCTCCAGTATGGTTTGACCGAGGGCGCGCAATATCGCCCGCTGGTGATCATCAACCTCGGCATCGCCGCCATCGTGTCGCTGGTGCCCTTGACGCACCGCATCAGCGACATTGCCGGCGGCCTCGTGATCGTCATCACCGAATACGTGGCGATCACCAGCATCGCCAGCTATCTGGGACGCGAGGGCGGCGGCCAAATGCTGTTCATCGTTGGCGCGGCGGCGCCATTCTTCGTCTTCGGATTGCAGCGGTTGAAGCTCGCCATCCTGGTGGCCTTCACCGGGCTCGTGCTACATCTCTACATCTGGTTCTCGTTCACGCCGCAGACCGCGCGCATTCCGCCCGATCCGCGCATCTTGAACGACATCTACACGCAGACGGCCATCACCACATTCGGCCTTATCGCGGCGACCGTTTGGTACGCCTTCCGTCTGGTTGAGGCCGCCAAGGCCGAGACCGACACCCTGCTGCGCAACATCCTGCCTGACAGCGTCGCGGAGCGCTTGAAGCGCACGCCCGACACGCTGATTGCCGACACGTTTGCTTCCGCTTCGATACTTTTTTCCGACATCTCCGGCTTTGTTCCGCTGGCCCGTCAGCTCGGCGCCGCCAAGGTGGTGGACCTGCTCAACACCATCGTGCGCGAATTTGATGCGTTGGCGAAAAAGCATGGCGTGGAGAAGATCAAGACCATCGGCGACGCCTACATGGCGGCCGCCGGCATTCCCGAGCCGGTCGACAACCACACCGAGCGCGTCGCACGCATGGCTCTCGACATGTTGGCCTACATGGACACGCTGCGGCGGCAAACCGGGCTCGACATCTCCATCCGCATCGGCATCGCTTCAGGTCCGGTGATGGCGGGCGTCATCGGCACGCAGAAATTCAGCTACGACGTGTGGGGCGATACCGTAAACCTTGCCAGCCGACTCGAAAGCCGCTCGGAGCCCGGCCGCATTCTCATCTGCCCGGGCTGCCGCGACCGCCTCGCCCACGCCTTCACGTTCGAGAACCGCGGCAAGATCGAGATCAAGGGCGTCGGCCTGCAGGAGACGTTCTTCGTTGTCGGCGCAAAGCCTTAAGCATTTTCCGACGAAGTGGCCGCCGGTTGGCCGTAGAAGATGCTCCATCCTTAGAGCAGGTTCAACTTACATGGAATCGCCTCGTGCCGCAGTGGCCCGCTCTAAGTCCTTGATTGAGAGCCTGATCGACGCCCTCGATGGAAACTTCAAGCGTTTCCATCTCAGACGATCAGGCTCTAAACGCTCGGGCCACCCTCGAAACCGAAGCGCGACCTGATCTTTTCGAACAATCGATCGCGCACCCGCCGGTAGCTGTCGAGGATCTGATCGCGGCTCCCCTGCCCCATGGCCAGCGTGGCATCGTGCGTCGGCCAATACTCGACTTCGGCGGCCATCGTCCGCGTCAGCTCCAGCGCCTGATGATGTGCCTCGGGCGACAGCGTGATGATGAGGTCGAAGCACGTATCGTCGAGCTCTTGCAGCGAGCGCGGCTCGTGGGCGGTCATATCGATGCCGATTTCGTTCATGGCCGCCATGGCGAAGCCATCCTGCTCGCCGGCACGCACGCCTGCCGAGGAGACATGGCAGCGTTGTCCCGCCAGATGTCGCAGCATCGCTGCCGCCATCGGCGAGCGCACCGCGTTCATCGAGCAGGCAAACAACACCGCCCCAGGCAGATCGGCCGCCATATCGCCGGGCTCATCCCTTCCAGTGCAGGGCGCATATCAGCGTGAACAGCCGGCGCGCGGTATCGAAATCGACCGCAACCTTGCCGTCCAGCCGCTCCATCAGCGTGCGGCTGCCTTCGTCGTGCAGGCCGCGGCGACCCATGTCGATCGCCTGGATGCGTGAAGGGGGAGCGGTGCGGATTGCCTCGTAATAGCTATCACACACCATGAAGTAATCCTTGATGATGCGCTTGAACGGGCTCAGCGAAAGGAAATGCGTGACAATCACTTCCTCGCGTTCGTTGCCGATGGCGAATTGCAGCTTCTGGTCGACAACCGAGATGCGCAGCTTGTAGGGGCCCTGCTCGAACTCGACCACCTTGAAGCTGTTCCCGTCCAGCAGATCGAAGATCGCAACCTCGCGCTCATGCTCGATGTTGGCGTTGTTTCGCGCGATCGATTTCTCGTCGATGTCGATCTGATAGAGGCGATCGTGGCTGGGGGCCTCGGCTGGCTTGGCGTGCGTGTCAGTCATCTTCAATTCCCCAAGCGCTTCTCGAGACGGATTTCGACGGACCGGCGATGCGCCTCGAGCCCTTCGGCACGCGCAAGCGCCATGGCGGGGGGCGCAAGCGCGGCCAGCGCACCCGCGTCGAGCTTGAGCAGCGAAGTTCGCTTCATGAAATCGAGCACGCCCAGCCCCGAGGAGAAGCGGGCGCTGCGTGCGGTCGGCAACACATGGTTGGAACCGGCAACGTAATCGCCGATCACCTCCGGCGTGTAGCGGCCGATGAATACCGCACCCGCATTGCGGATCCGTGCCGCTAGGCCTTCGGCATCGCTGGTGGCGATTTCGAGGTGCTCGGCCGCAAAACGATCGGCCAGCGCGGGCGCCTCGTCGAGCGAGCGCAGCACGATCGTTGCGCCAAACACCGACCAGCTCTCGCCGGCGATATTGCCGCGCGTCAACGACGGTAGCTGCCGCGCTACCGCCGCCTCGACCGCGCGAGCGAATTCAGCATCGTCCGTCATCAGCACCGATTGTGCAGCCGTATCATGCTCGGCCTGCGCCAGCAGATCGGCGGCAATCCACTCGGGGTCGTTGTCCTTGTCGGCGATGACCAGAACCTCGGACGGGCCGGCGATGCTATCGATGCCGACAGTACCGAACACCTGCCGCTTGGCGGCTGCGACATAGGCGTTGCCCGGACCGACGATCTTGACCACCGGCCGGATGGTCTCGGTTCCGTAGGCCAACGCTGCCACCGCATGCGCGCCGCCGACGCGGTAGATTTCGCTTACGCCCGCGATATCGGCGGCAGCCAGCACGAGCGGGTTCAACTCGCCGCGCGGCGCCGGCACCACCATGACGATGCGCGGCACGCCGGCAACGTGCGCCGGCACGGCATTCATCAAGACGGAGCTGGGATAGGAGGCAAGGCCGCCTGGAACGTAAAGGCCGACCGATTCGACCGCCGTCCAGCGGTGGCCGAGTTCGACGCCGGCACTGTCGGTATAGCGGTCGTCGATCGGGCGTTGGCGGGCGTGATGATCGGCGATGCGAGCGCGCGCAAACTCCAACGCCTCGAGCGTCTCCGCCGAGCATGCCGCCCGCGCCGCTGCAATCTCGTCCGCGCTGACGCGAAGGCCGACGCGCTCCAGATCGACGGAATCGAATTTCTTGGAATAGGCAATGAGCGCGGCGTCTCCGTTCCGGCGCACAGTGTCGATGATCTCGCGAACGCTTGCATCGACATCGGCCGACACCTCGCGCTTTTCGGCGAGAAACGACTGAAACGCCGCCTCGAAACCCTTGTCCGCCGTGATCAAACGCTTCGGCATCTCGTCACACCGGCCGCAACGGCCGCTCCTTGCTCAATCTTCCCCGCGCGACAGGTATCGATGCGCGCGGCCTCAAACCCCGTTGGTGCCCTCGCCGGCGCCGCCATGATCGGGCACGCGCTTGGCGCGCCACGCCGCCCCCAGGTCCTTCAACTCGCACTCGATGCATTCGACCTCGAGCAAGATCGCCGCGCCACCTGCAAAATCGAGCCGGATGCGGCCGGCGGGGTCATCTGCTCCCGCGCTGACGAACGTCAAGGCCAGCAGCGATTGGAACGCGTTGCGCTTATTGAGATCGATGCCGAGCAGTTGCGCCTTCGCGACTCGCTCGATGCGCAGGCCCGCCCGCCGCCGCTCTCCCGATGGCGCCACGCCCTTCTGCAGCGCTGCGACCGCGCCCAGCCAATCGAACCGGTTCAGCACGGCGGCAAACCGCTTCTGGCGCGGCAGATAGGCCATGTCACCGACGCGGACCACGGCATCCTGCAGATGCGCGGAGATCACGGCGAGATCCTCGGCGTCGAGCGCAATCAGTTTCAAAGGTGTCATGACGGTGGCATCCCTGGCGGGTCGGCAACCCGCTCATTCGGCCATGGCAAGCCGGCTGGGCGGACCCCGGCGAGTGATAGCCTTGCCAAACGGCCGGCGCAACCAAAGGCACGGATTTCAAGCCGCGAAGCGCGGCACGGACGGCAGGAGGCGGGTGGGCACCGCCGTTAGCCTGCGTCGTACTGCCGCCCCCGTTCAGCCGGCGCCGATACGCACGATGTCGGCGCCGCACCGGGTCAGCTTTTCCTCGAGCCGTTCAAAGCCGCGATCGAGGTGGTAGACGCGGTTGATCATGGTCTCGCCTTCGGCCACCAGGCCGGCGATCACAAGCGAGACGGAGGCGCGCAGATCGGTTGCCATCACCGGGGCGCCGCGGAGTTGGGGCACCCCCTTGATGGTCGCGGTATCGCCGTGCAGCTTGATGTCGGCGCCGAGCCGCGCCAGCTCCTGCACATGCATGAAGCGGTTCTCGAAGATCGTCTCGCGGATCACGCTGGTGCCGCGCGCGGTCGTCACCAGCGCCATCAATTGCGCCTGCAGATCGGTCGGGAAGCCGGGGAACGGCTGCGTTTCGATGCTGATCGGCTCGATGCCGGCGCCATTGCGGGTGACGCGGATGCCGTTGTCCGTCGGCGTCACGGTGGCGCCAATGGTCTTGAGGGCCGCAAGCGCCGTCTCCAGCAAGTCATAGCGCGTGCCTTCGAGCACAACGTCGCCGCCGGTTGCCGCCACGGCATAGGCGAAGGTTCCCGTCTCGATGCGATCGGGCAGCACGGCATGGACCGCCCCCTCGAGCTGCTCGCGGCCCTGGATGCGCAGCGTCGAGGTGCCGATACCGTCGATCTTGCAGCCCATCTTGACGAGGCACTCCGCCACATCGCCGACCTCGGGCTCACGCGCGGCATTCTCGATCACCGTTTCGCCTTTGGCCAGCGCCGCCGCCAAAAGCACGTTATGCGTCGCACCCACCGAAACCTTGGGAAATACGATGCGCGCGCCGTGCAGTCCCTTGGGCGCCTTGGCCACCACATAACCGGCATCGATATCGATTTCGGCTCCGAGCGCCTTCAAGCCCTCCAGGTGCAGATCGACCGGTCGCGTGCCGATGGCGCAGCCGCCGGGGAGCGAGACCCGTGCCTTGCGCATACGGCCGATGAGCGGCCCCAGCACCCAGAAGCTGGCGCGCATGCGGCTTACCATTTCGTAGGGTGCTGTGGTGTCGACAATATCGCGAGCGGTGAGATGGAAGGTCTCGCCCAGATGCGTGGCAACGCCCGGCCGCTTGCCATCGACCGCCAGATCGACGCCGTGATTGCGCAGAATGCGCGACAGCAGATTGACGTCGGCGAGATTCGGCACGTTCTTCAGCGTCAGCCGGTCGCCGGTCAGCAGGCTGGCGATCATCAACGGCAGCGCCGCGTTCTTGGCGCCCGAGATCGGGATCGTGCCGTTGAGTTTGTTGCCGCCGATAATCTTGATGCGATCCATGTCCGTTGTCTTCCGTTGCCCTGGAGCGTCGCACAGCGGCACCATCGAGGTGCGGAGTGCGACTCGCCGCGCTTTTATGACTGGTAATGGTTAGCCCGAATTTGGCCGGGCCCTGCCTGATGGCGATCTGCCCCATGTGCCTCAATCGCCGTCGTTGCCCTCAACATCTGCGACGCGGGTTGTAATATCGTCAGCCGCGACCGCCGTAGTGGCTTGCGATCGAACCCGCGCCTGCTCCTTGCGCCGCTTCAAGTTCTCCCGCAACTGCTCTTCCAGACGGCGCGCGCGCCGGTCCTGCCGGCTCGGGGTCGCGCCCTTGTCCTTGCTGTTCCCTGACATTCCCCTCTCCAGGGTTGCATCACCCTCGTCCATCGCGCCGCCAATCGTTCTCACAGCGCAGCGAGATGCCCAGATTGCGGCAAACTCTGCCCGCTTTGCGTGCGCCAAATAGCTGCAAACGCCACGCCAGTCACGGTGACAACGGACGAAGGTCGTCAATTCGCCACCCTCTTATCATGCTCGCGCGTGATTTCGGCAGTGCCAGTTTTGCCCACCTCACGCGCAAAGTATGGTCGGCGGGAACGCCTCCCGACCGCGGCCGGGCTGGCAGGCGCGTGCCGTGGGGGGACCTTGCGAATGGCAACTTGTGGGGAGGCCCCGTGAAGCCTTGCCGGGCGGGGTGGGTTGTGGCAGTGTGCGGCCGCTTCGTTAGGCATGCTCCTGCGGAGCGGGCTTTGTATTGCCTCGATTTATCTTGCCGATCACAGCAACGATCGCCGATCGCGAGGCCAAAACGAACCCTTCTGCTGCCGTAGCTCAGTGGTAGAGCACTCCCTTGGTAAGGGAGAGGCCGTGAGTTCAATCCTCACCGGCAGCACCATTGCCAATCCAATCATTGTAATCTCGGCACAGGCAAGCGGCGTGATCGCGGGCCATGGCGGAGCGGCAATTCTGGCCAACGTCGCCGCGCTGTGCCCAGAGGCCAACTGAGGTGGCTCCGCTTTACGGAGCGTCCTTTGGAGCGCGAGCCCCACATGACGACCGGCATGAGCACGAAGCCAGATGGCAACGTTGACAAGAGCGCCGACTCGCAAGCCTCGCACCGCATGCACAAGCCGCCGCGCCCGTGTGAGCGCCGACGGCGTCACAAGCGAACCTGATCTCGCGCGGTATCCTCACCGAGCAGTTGCGCCAAGATCGAGGCCAGATCGGCAAGCATGTATGGCTTTTTTAGAAACAGGCAACGTTCTGCAAAGCGCCTCCCTTCATTGCTGGATTCCCCAGAATATCCCGTCGAAATGACGACCGGAATAGACGGATCGATGCGACGTATCTCCATTATGGCGTCTTCGCCGCTCATGCCAGGCATGTTCAGATCCATCATCACCGCATCGATCGCGGCATGCTCTTCCTTGAAGATGCGGATCGCCTCCTCGCCACCCGACGCCAGGCGCGAGCGGCAGTGCAGTGCATTCAGCATCTCGGCGAGCGTGGACCTCATGCCATCCTCGTCGTCGACGACCATGATCGTCTTGTTCGTCGGGCTGGCGATGCGGGGCAGGCACTGCGGCGAAGTCACTGCGTCGAGGCTGATGGGAAAATGTATGACGAACTTCGTTCCCTCGCCGACCGTGCTCTCGACATGGATCGTCCCGCCGTGTTCGCGGACGGTGTTATAGACCGTCCACAGGCCTAGTCCGAAACCGCCTCCGCCGCGTCTGTTGGTGAAGAACGGCTCGAATATCCTGCTGATATTTTCCTCGGGGATTCCGACGCCACTGTCGCTTAGTGTGATCTTCACGCACTTGCCGATGGGGGCATGATGCATCCGCACCGCGTCATCGGTCGGCATCAATACAACATTGTTCGTCTGGATCAGGAACGTCCCCCTGTCCCCCTTCATGGCCTGGCTTGCATTGAGCGCGATGTTCAGCAGGACGTTCTCGATCAGCGTCGCGCCGCCTTCGATCCGATCGTCCATGGCGTCTAGCTGAACCAGGACATCGAACCTCTTGTCGATGGTGCGCTTGAGCAGCATCACGACATTTTCGATCGAGGCGTGGAGCGAAACCAGCCGCTGGTCGGCCGGCAGCTTGCCGCCGAAGGTGAGCAGTCTCGAGGTTAGGTCGGCGCCGCGGCGTGTGGTCTTGACGATGATATCCAGCAACCGGGACGAGGTGTCCGTGAGCGAGCCCTGCTCCTTGACCCTAATAACCTCGGCGGCCGCAGAAATGATCCCGAGCAAATTATTGTAATCGTGCGCAATACCGCTGGCGAGCACACCGATGGCCTGCATCTTCTCCATTTCTCGGATCGTCTGTTGCGCCTTCATTTCGACGCCAACATCGCGAAAGACGACCACGACGCCCGGAACAGCCCTTGTATTGCCTATAATCGGCGCAATCGAATAGGAGACCAGATGCTCAGCGCCGCCACGGGCGACCAGAGTCGCGCGCTCGTTCTGGATGCGCGAGCGATAATCAATCACACCTAAAGCCGTCGATCCTTGCAGCGTCGAATTCGCTTCACCGTGCGTGATACAAAACACAGAATCGATCGCCACCCCCGCTGCCTCGGCCAAATGCCAGTTCGTCATGTGCTCGGCAACAGGGTTCATCTGCCGGACGCACCCGGCGCTGTCGACCGCGATCACCGCCTCCGTCAGCGAATCGAGCAGAATCCGCGAGTTTTCCTCCTGCTCCCTGAGGGCATTCTCCGACGCCTCGCGCACGGCAAGCTCGCGCCTGAGACTGCGCGCCGAAAAAATCAGCCGGACGAGGAGAAAGCTGAGCAGGCCACCGGTAAGGCAAGAAATTGCGATATTGCGCACGGCATTCGGGTCGTGATCGACCTCAACGCGGACCGTGCCGACCCGGCGCAAGTCGCCGTTTTCGCGGACCTCCGTGAAGTCGTAGAGGCGCGCGACGCCACGATCGCTTTTCTTGCCATCAAAAACGACGAAGTCGCTGCCGGTGACGACCTGTAATCGCGACACATGGTCGGCCTTGTAGAGTACCCGCGCGATATTCTCGATCGCCACGATGTCGAACGACTTCAAACCTTGCTCTATGAGCCGTGTCGTTTCATCGACGCCGCGCGTCTGGATATCTTTGGTCTGACCCAACAGCAGATGATAGACGGCTAGCCCAGCGAACGCCCCAACCGCAAACATGAGCACGATCAGTGGCACCCTTATCGCCCAACGGCTCATCGGCTTGTTGCGGCCCTGCACCCGATCCACCCACAATGATCACTTTGGCGCGAAATAGCGGAGATTGATCTTGGCGACATTTTCCTGGTTGGCCGAGATCCAATCCGCATGCAGGCCAGCCTGCGAGTCACTCGCGAGCGGCAGTATGGTCATGACATCGACCAAGTTGCGCTCCACTTCCTCGACCAGCTGCTCATACTCGGCGCCACTGTTGCGCGAGGATCGGAGAATGGGTTCGACGACATGTTCGTCGCGGTGACTGTAAGACCAATCACCGATGCCCTCCGGACGATAGACATATTGATGCGCCGCAAGCTGATAGAAGGAGTTGAGCATCATGTCGTATCTTGCGGTCTTCATTGCCTGGATCGCGTCGGCATAGCTTCGCACTTCGACCAGCTGGGTATCGATCCAGATTTCGTGCCAGCTGCTTTTGATGAATAGCGCCAGCTCGTTGTAGCCTTGGATCGAGGTTGCCACGACCAATGTCAGTCGCATCGGATTATCGGCGCTGTAACCTGCCGCCTTGACTGCCTCCTTCGCCTCTCGGATGCGCTCGCTGATCGGACTCCCTGTGCGCCAAAGCCTGCGCCGCCCCTCACTGCATGGTATCGCGGCTGGTATAAAGCCGCAGCGCTTTTGGCCGGTGAAAAAGTTGTTCGAACGCTCGAACGACTCGAGATCAAGCGCGAAAAGCAGGGCGCGCCGCAGTTTGGCGTCGGTGAATGCTGCCGGCGTATGTTCGCCGGGCGCCGCCAGAGAAAGCATGTATTTTCTCGGCAACCCAGTTTCAAAAACGCCACTTTTGTAACGCTCCAGAAGCCACTTTTTCTGTTTTCCGAGTGGCCCGACGAGCAGATCGGCATTCTGCGATATGAAGGTGTCGATCGCGACATCATGCGAAAATCCGATGAATTCGATGCGATCGAAATACGGAACTTCTCCGCGGTAATACGGATTGCGCACGAGTGAAATGCGCGCCGGTTGGAATACATCCAGCATATACGGGCCATTGGTTGCCATAAAAGCGCCAGGCGAGGGCGGCGTTGCGGGATAGGGGTTGGCCTGCATGTTCATCAGGTTGGCCAGATCGAATCCGAACGGGCGACGCACGCGGATTACGATCGATTGGTCGTCCGGCGCCTCGATCCCAATTGGTAGGGAATAGTCTCCGATCGCCCAGCGCTCGCTGTTGACAATCCCGCGCATCAGATGCGTGGTTTTGGAATCGGCCATCGCGGCGCGACGCAGGCCCCGCACATAGTCGCCGGCAACGACACGCTGCCCATTGTTCCAGAACTGATCGTCCTTGAGAGCAACATTGATTTGGTAGCCGTCCTGCGAATACTCCACGGACTTCGCCGCGAGCATGGCCACGTTTCCGTGCCGATCAAACATCATCAAGCGGTCAAACAGCGGATGCAGCACAATGTCGAATGTCGAAAGGAACGATTTATTCTGGTCGAATTGATCGGTGTAATTGGGCAAGGTCAACGCAACGCGCAGCGTAGGCCGGTCTCTATTCTCGTTGGCCGAATTCTCGTTGGCCGATGTCGCGGCGCCGCCCGTGAACAGCAGCAGGATCACAGCGCCAATCGTTCCCACAAACGCATTGCAGATAAATGGCCGCAGGCGGGTAATGCCGATCATTTGCCATCCTCCTCATGCTTAAACGGCCGGTATTACAAGGCCGGTGTCACAAGCAGCCATTGCCAAAATTGAAAGGAAGGTTGGATGCGTTTACTTGGCCCACCCACGCAACCGGGATCGACACTTATCGCATCAATGACACTGCCGCCAGCCGGTGAGCCAAGTTGAATAAGGTTCTCGCAAATGTGCGAAAACCAATGGCAAACTCGCGAATCGCGTGTTGCGTTTACAATTGCTAACTTACTCCGTGCAAGGCGTGTGTGGCCGGTCGGAGGGACCAATAGTGATGCGTTGGTCCGAGACTTGTTTCTATTATTGCGTTTATCCCTCTAGGTTCGGATTGCTTACCGTTGGTGGTTGCACTGCTGACGGTGCGGCATGAACACGCCTTGCAAAGCTTTTTGGGTGGCTGCCGCTATCGCAGTGCACTCATGGGAAGCTTCTCACCCTGCTGCGGCGCTCGACCCCACAGCCGAGCCGCTGCCCAATATCGAGGAGCGGATTGCTCAGCTCGAAGCAGAGGTTGCGCTTGGTCGCGGCAAGCCCGGATCGGTGCGCATCACGGGACTTGTGCATTTCGGTCTGTTGTTCTGGGACGATGGCCATGAGCGCGAGAGCTATTTCGTCACCAACGACAATGTGGCGTCGCGCTTGGTCGTCTCGTCCAGTGTCGCACTGACCCAGGACTGGAAGGTCGGGTACTACGTCGATCTCGGCATGTTTACGGCCGATACTTCGCTCATCAGCCAGAAATCGGATGATTTCGACGAGGTGCGGCTGCGCTACACATTCGGCTATCTCGAAAGCGAGCAATGGGGGCGCTTCACGTTTGGCCGGCGGGGCGGGGCCAGTTCCGACATCGCGGGTGTCAACTTCTCCGTAACGGGCGAGGTCTTCGCGTTCTACGCGCAGGCGAACACGGGCAACACCATGTTCCTGCGCACTGCCGATGGCCGGCTGAGCGACACCACATGGGGCACACTCCGCCGCAACAACGGTACGGCACCAGGAGAAGGCTTTCGCGCTGAGGTCGTCAGGTACGATTCTCCCGCGGTTGCCGGATTTCGCGCCACAGCCACCTGGGGCGAGGACGACTACTGGGACATCGGTCTTCGCTACACCGGCAAGCTCCACGACCTGAAGCTGGATGTTTTCGCGATCTACGGCGTGAATTCCGAGAACGGCAACAACTCGGGATTGAGCTGCCTGGCAAATAGCGACCAGCTACCCCTGTCGCGCCGCGACGCCCATTGCAACCACGCCATCGGCGTCATGAGTGCGATGCACGAGCCCAGTGGCCTATACGCGAACTTCGCCCTGGGCCGGTTTCACGACGACCTTATTCTGCAAACAACCGCCTTTGCAGGCACCGGTGCTGACGACAACAACGATTTCTGGGCTGCCGAGATTGGCATCGCACGGCAATGGTTCGACATCGGCAAGACCACCATATTTGGTCAGCACTTCCAGTTCCACGGCGGTGCGAATGCCCGCCTGTTCGTCGATGCCGCCGACGCGGCCAACCCGTTCGGGGTGACCTCGCGCCGGTTCGACAGCGGCATGCACAGCTGGAGCGGCGGCATCGTGCAGAACATTTCAGAAGCGAACATGGATTTTTATGTCCTGTATCGCCGCATGCAATCATCCGGCCATTTCAAGGAGGGCGTTTCCGGGGCCGGCGCATTGGCTGATGCAGAGTTCGAGCCGTTCCAGTATATTCTGACGGGCGCCGTCATCAGGTTTTGAACGACAACCGCAGCATCGTGCACGGAACTCGATCGCCACTCTTGGTCACAGGGCTACGCTGTCATCGCGATGACGCTCCTCCTTGATCGGTCCGCGTCAGCGAACGCTCAGCTCGTAGACGCGGCCCTCCAGGTTGAGCAGCCCGCTTCCTGTGAACGGCAACTCCGCCCGCCCACGCGCAGACGACGGAAACTGGACGGTTCCTGCCTGGAGCAGCTTCACGAACGCTCTCGCCCCCCAGAAGTCCTTGTTGAAATGTGCGATCGGTGTCGCTGCTCCCTGCTCGTCGACGTACCAGAGCACCGATTTGGCGCTTGCCTGACTGGGGCAAAGCTCGACGGTCGTCGCGAATACCGCGCCAGCGCCGACCTCAGCGGCGTAGAACGAAGGACCGTCGATGGCAACGACGGTTCTTCGCGCGCCAGTGCGGCGATCGATCCGGTAAATATGGTTGGCGAGGAACTCGGAGTCCGTAGCGTAAAAGATTGCGGATTCTTTGAAGATCACGTGGACCGCGCGCCAGCTCTCGTCGCCACCTCCCACGACCGAGTAAGATCGAAAGCCATCGCTCGATCTCAGCAAGCGGCATTCCTCAGGCCAGTCGCCGCAGCACAGCCACAGATCTCCGGTGAAGGCATCCAGTCGGATCGCGTGGATGTGCTTCATTTCGCCATGCTCGAACGTGCGAACGACTTCTGCACGGGCACTAGCTGGGGGAAGGCGGTAGACGCGGATCGGCGTGTCGCGCTGCTTGCGGTTTATATACTCGCCGAAATAGACGGAACCATCAGCGGCGACGGCGCAGCCCCCGCGCAGGATGCGGAAGGGGCGAACTAGGCCCTCGATCGGTTGCCACTCGCCCTCGGCCGTGCGCCGCCAGACCGACCGGCCGAAGGAAACGAACAGCGATCCGTCGGGCAGCGCAACGACGTTGTAACAGTTCAGGCGCAAGGCGCGGCGCGCGAGCGGGTAGCGCGACAGGCGGCGTTGCCAAGCCGGTACTGGGACGGTAGCCACATGGCGGGGCGCGCTCTGCGGTCCCTCGGCGCGAAAGATCTCAGCGCCACGGGTAAGCCAAGCGCAACCGCCCTCCTCGATCCACTCCGGCACGAAAGAGTCCCAGGCGGAAAGGCGCTTGAGTGCCGCGTTCCAGCTCGGCGGTGTGCCAATGCGCGGGGGCGACCTGCGCGGCTCGCCCGTGTCCACATGCGAGCGATCAGCGGACATGGCGCGGGTCGAACAGGACCAACAGCGTGTAGGCGACGATCTTGAGATCGAGCCAGAGGCCGCGATTGTGCACATAGAAGAGGTCGTACTCGAGCTTATGGCGCGTCTCGCTCTCCGTCGCTGCATAGCCGAATTGAACCTGCGCCCAGCCGGTCAATCCGGGGCGGATCAGATGCCGCAGGTCGTACTCGGATATGGTGGCACGGTAGTGCGCAACCAACGGCGTCTGCTCCGGCCGCGGCCCAATCAGGGTCATTTCCCCCACGAGCAGGTTCCAGAACTGCGGCAACTCGTCGATGTGCGTCCTGCGCAAGAACCAGCCGAGCCGGGTCACGCGCTTGTCTTGCTTGGCTGTCGCGGTCGCCGCAGCGCTAGCGTCAGAGCACGTAACCATTGTTCGAAACTTGTGCATGCGAAACACACGGCCGTTCAGCCCAACTCGTTCCTGCGAGAACAATATCGGCCGGCCCATGGTGATCAAGATCGCCAGTGCGACGACGAGAAACAGCGGCGAAAGCAGCACCAGCGCGACAAGGCTGATGCCGACATCGGCCGCAGAGCGGAAAAATTGATAAGCACGCGCGGGTGATCTGCGGCGGCCGAATAAGCGGCGGTCGCAATGCCCGTCGAGGCGCACGCGCCCGGTGAGCCGCTCGTGAAAATCGTCGGCAGACGACGTCGGACATCCGGAAATGGCGGCTCTGGAAATGAAGCTCGCCCATTGCGGGTCGCGGGCCGCTTCCGCCTGCGCCAACAAGAGCGCATAGGAATCCGCGTCAGCATTGGATGGCTCGCGGATCAGCTCGACACAATCGGCAAGGCTGTCTTTGAGCTCGGCGTCGAGCGAGCAGTCAATCAGCGCGATGCGACGGGACGTGCGGCGCAAGAGCGACCGCGAGAAGCTCATAACAGCCGCAAGCGAAACGAGCAGCCCCCCTGCAATCAGTCCGGAGTAGGGATCATCGATTGCATAGACGATAAGCAAGGCGACCGGCTGGACCGCCACCGCCAGCAACAACCGCCGATTTCGCCGCGTCGAATGCGCCTGCGCTCGATAATCGTCGATGCCGACCGCAAAAGCGACGGCGAGTATGGCCACGACGACATACTCGTGAAGCAGGCTTCGCTTGAGTATTTCGTACGAAAACAGGATCTCTCGCGAAACCAGAGCCAACGCCGATGTTACCAGAAGAACCCAAACAAATTGCTCGAAACTTCGCGCGGCGCTGTCGCCGATCCTGCTTTCAGCTTTCCAAGTTCGGCTCAGTTCGATGGTCACGACAATTACCGCCACAAAAATTCACTACACTCGACACTTGGGCCGTGGACATCAAGAATTTATGGCAGACTTGTTTCAGTCTGAATGTCTGAACTCCTAGCTGTGGCTGCTCCGCTCGACGCCTTTTCAGGAGATGCCGCACGAGCGCAGGGACGGGGCCGGGCCATGGACTTTGTCAGCGTGGACTTTGTCAGCGTGGACTTTGTCAAATCGATCGGACAAGCAGCCGCCGCAAGAGGCCGACCGAGGACTTCCTAGGGCGGCGTGCGTATAAAAACTAACGTTCACTCTCAAGACGATATGGTAACATATTAATTCTGATGTTAACATGTCGATGTTGACTTGTCTCCTTGATCTCGGGATATTTGTTATGGCCCTCTTCTTTTAGCACTAGAGAGAGAGTGGCAACGGCTGCGTCATAGCCCACTAGACGTCATAGCCCACTAGATCAGTGCTCAGTTTGGGCGTGCGGCACATGATTGCTGAAGTAAGGGCCGCCAGCGCGCCCAAAATCAAGAACGCAGCCGACGCGCCGAACACAACCTTTGGCGCAAAATCTGCCAGCCCTTCCGGCGGCTCGGACGATGCCCTCGGCTTGCCGTATCTGATCAGACTCTTGCGCCACGAGTGGCGCTTCGTTTCGATGGTCACGGTGGCGATCTGGGCGACACTTTCGGTGCTCGTACTCTCGCTCGATCATCGTTATTCCGCGACGGCACTGCTGGTTGTCGATCCGACGCCATCAGAGCTGCTCCGCGGCACCGCCGAGCGCCCCAACGTCGACACGGAAATCGAGCTGATGCGCTCGATGATGGTGGTTGCGCAGGTGGCGGCGCGTCTGGCACGAGACACGGCGCCGGGCAACAAGAAGCCGGTCCTTCCCATTGCCGCTGATAGCGAAGCAGCCACCACCGCCACCGATGCGGACGTTGCCGGTGTCGGCAAGGCATCGGGTCGCATACAAGCCGCGGAACTGTATGTGCTGGAGCGCAAGTTCGTGATCCGTCGCCGTGGCCTGACGGATGTGATCGCCGTCGAGGCGACCGCCGAAACGCCCATGCGCGCCGCCGAACTCGCCAACACTTACGCAGCGGTCTACATTGAACAATCCGTCTCAGCGCGGCTGCATTCCATAGAGCGCCTGGAGGCCGCCTTGTCCAAGCGTGTCGATGAGCTTAAGGCAGAGCTCGCGCAGCCCGGCGTTGCGATCTCGCTGCGCGCTCTACACGCCGACTATCTGGATCGCCTCAAGCAGATCAGCCACCGGCGTAGCACCGTCACGCCGACGTTGAACTTCGCAGCACGCGCCTTGCCACTCGATCAATCAAGTTTCCCGTCGCGCCCGCTGCTACTCAGCTTGTGCCCACTTGCGGCCCTGATCG
>CAZLHQ010000022.1:0-32360 GCA_964559355.1 uncultured Hyphomicrobiaceae bacterium | reverse complement strand
CCTCTGCCTCGCTGCCGTCGTGATATGGTGGTGTTAAAGAGTCCGGACCCTAGTACGTACTTCAACATCGCATTAGCGACGACTTTCGGCACCTGGCTGTCACATTCACTGACGAGCGCTAGTAATTCGTCTCGGCGGCCGGTCCGCTGGGAGATTGATCTGTTGTCGGGATTGCCCTGAAGCGCCATTTCGTAACCGCCAAATTCTGAGATGGAATGCATCCGTGTTTGCTTACCGCTGCTCGCAGTCGGAGTCAGTATCCGTCCGATCCACGCTTCATTTCTCAGATTCCGCGTGCACAAATTGCGCACGAAAACGCGTAAACTACTCGCAAATATAGATGTTCGATCCCATCCATCATCGGGAGCACCGCTGGTGCCCCGTCCGATGTCCGCCGTTCGAGTTACAGTGTCGCCTCCAACTTCCGAATTACTGCGACGCAAAATGTCTGTAGCGGGTCACGATCGACGTTCGCTGTCGACGCGCGTTACGTCGGCTTGCTCTTCGGCAGCAGCCATCGGACATCCAATGCTTGTATCTGCTTTGATGGGCTTCGGGCATCGATACCTATCAGGCATGACTTGCGTAACATTTGCGGAAGGCAGTGCAGCGATGTGCTGAACCGTGGGGCAATGTCTGCAACGGGCGCCCACTTAACTCATTGATTCAGCATTGCTTCACAACCAAATTTCGTCTTTGTAATCAGGGGGTCACAGGTTCGAGTCCTGTAGCCGGCACCATATGCCTTTTTTGTCACCTGAGCTGTTTAGTGCGACTGCCGCCGCCGCGAGCGGGTGCAATCCCGCTTCCCTCCTGCAGCATCTGAGCAGCTCTGCCAGAACCGGGCAGCGATATATGCGCTCGATCAATTCTGCCGCCATGAGAGCGCAATAGGTTAAATTGCCGACAAGGTCATTTGCTCCACCACCGAGCCGCCCCAATCGCCATAACACCCCGACGAGCCACCAGCCTGAACATGGATATGAAATCGCCACCGCCGACCCGAACCGCCACGCCGCCGGTGTTCGAACACGCTGGTTCGCTGCTGGCGCGCTACGACGTGCTGTTCTCCGATGTCTGGGGTGTCGTTCACGACGGCATCACTGCCTACCGGGACGCAACCGACGCACTCGAGCGGTTTCGCGCCAATGGCGGCACTGTGATCCTCGTGTCCAATGCGCCAGTACCCAACGCCCGCGTCGCCGAGATGCTGGCCGAAAAGAATGTGCCGCGCGGAGCTTGGGACTGCATCGTCTCCTCCGGCGACATCGCGCTGTCGCACATCGATGCCAAGGGCTACGAATTCCTGCACTGGATCGGGCCGGCCGAGCGCGATGCGGCGCTGTTCCGCAGCCTGCACTGGCCCTCGGCGCCGATCGAGGAGGCCGACGCCATTTTGTGCTCCGGATTAGATGACGACCTCAATGAGACGGCGGAGAGCTATCGCGCCCGCCTCCAAGCAGCACTTGCGCGACGCATGCAGTTGGTGTGCGCCAATCCCGATTTGGTCGTCGACGTCGGTGGCAGCCATTACCTGTGCGCAGGCGCCATCGCCGATCTCTATGAGCACATGGGGGGAGACGTGTTCTGGGCAGGCAAACCGCACGCCAATGCCTATCGCGCCGCCCATGAAGCAGCCGAACGAGTCCGTGGCCGCCACATCGATCACCAACGCATTCTCGTGATCGGTGACGCGCTCCGCACGGATCTTCAAGGCGCGCGCAATTTCGGCGTCGACGCGCTGTTCATCGCCAGCGGCATTCACCGGCCCGATACGATGAACGGCGACAAGATCGATACCGCGCGCCTTGCCACCCTGTTCGCACCCGAGGGTACGGCTCCCGCGATCGGAGCCATGTCATTTCTGCGGTGGTGAGCCATCTGCCGGCCGTTCCGGCTGCGGTGCCTTCCACTCCTTGGGCTGCTTCGTGCCGTCCGAAAAGGCACCGAGAATCATGTCGGGCGACGACGTATTGTGACGCGAGATAGTGGTGCGGCCGGCCCATATGTCGGTCGCCGCAGTGGCTCCCTTGAAGTCCATGACCGGGTTCTCACGCCAGCTCGCAGCACCCTTTTCGAGCACTGCGATATCGGTGACGTCATTGTTCAGGCGCGTCACGTACATGGAACGCAGCGCTGCGAATGGCCGTCCGGAGACCGGCTTGTCGAAACTGATGTCAAGACGTCCGCGCTCGGAATCCATTCGGGACAGCGCCACGGCCGCACTGCCGCCGCCGGAAAATCGCAGGTTGAAAATCCTGGCGACGGGATCGAACGCCACCTCGTCGAGATCGACGACCAAGCGTCCCTTGTCCTCACCGACTGGTCCTATCAACGCCGACGTACCGAACATCGTCGGCACGCGCCCCGGCAACGCGCGCGGTCTGAGCCGCCAGTATCCGTCCTGCGGATAGAGGACGAGCACTTCCTCGCCACCCATGTGCGAGATCATCCAAACCTGAAGCATGTGCACGCCCTGGTGCACCTTGTCGCCGATCCTCACCGTCGTGCGCGATGGCCGCCAGAACGTCTCGTTCCGGTGCGCCACCACCCACAACTCGATATCCTCGTAGATGGTCGTGCGCTGTGGCGGGCGCGTGTTGACGGCCTCGCCTGTGAAATCACACGCTGTCCAATCTGGCGCCGACGTCTCTTGTTGCAGTGTACCGATGTAGGCGGGATGCGCGGCCTCTATGCGAAATTGGCGCACGGCATCAGACGCGAAGGTCAGCGAAACGTTGTCCTTTTCCGCGCACAGCACGGGCTCGGACTTGTTCTCGACCTTGACACCGAGCATGCCGAGGGAGGCGGCGGAGGCAGGCAGCGGCATCACCAGCAAGGCAAGCGTAGCGAGCCTTAAGAGCGTGTCAGACCAGTGTCGCATAAACATCCCCAGAGTTGGCCTCGTGCGGCAGTGCGGCGATGTGAGCATGCATCTCAGCGCGCGACACCGGTGTGTCGAACGTCAAACGCTGGCTTTCGCCCAATGCAATGTTGAAGTTGTAGCCCCCCAACGCCGAGAGCCGCTCGAGACAAGCGAAAGCCACGTCGCGTTGGATGGTGGTGAACTCGAACGACAGTGCTGGAAGAGCGAGAGAGAGGCCGGCCAAGACGTCGGCCTCGAAGCCTTCGACATCGATCTTCACGAACTGAGGCGTGCCGTGCTTTTCGATCAGCGCGTCGAGCGTGGTGACGGGGACCGAAATCGCGCGATCCCACACCTGGCCTTCCCAGCCGCCTGCGCCATCAGCAGCCTCGATGAATGCCGAGGAGGCCGTCGTTACCGTCGGATTGGCGGAATTGACGTGCAGCGTCAGCTCGCCCGCCTTGGATCCGCAGGCAGCGTTGACGAGGCTCACCGCACCATCGCAGCAATAGATTTGGCTCAGGGCCTCGAAGCAGAGCGGCTGGGGCTCGAGCGCCACCACACGCGCGCCCTGGCGGCGGAACGAAGCTATGCGATCTCCGACATGGCTGCCGATGTCGAAGGCGAGCGCACTCTTGCTCAGGAAACTCCCATAGAGCGCATCCATGGCGATGTCGCGATCCTGATCTCCATAGTAGACGTCGAACGATCGCCGCAGCGAAGCGAAATGCGGGTCGCCCTTCAGACGGTCGAGAGTGGTGGTCATCGCTTCACGCCTTCCCCAACACGGCAGCAACCTCGGGCGGCGTCTTGAAGTCTTCGGGAATGCCGCACAGGCCTGCGCGCTTCATCCACAGGCCCAGCGCCGGCGAAGCGGTGAGCATGGCGAAGGGGACGGCGAGAATATAGCCGGCGGTCAGCGGCAGGCTCCATAACAATACCGTCGGCGAGATCACGTAGAGGGCGCCCAGCACGATGATGCCGAACAGCGTCTGCGGCCACAGGTTCTGCACCGCCGTCGAAAACGAGATGCCGGCCGCATCGCGGTTCTGCCCGCCCCATACGACAGACTTCCCAAACAACAGACCGATCATGAAGATCGTCGTGCGAATGGTTGAAACCGCGCCCTGCAGGAACGAGAACACGAGCTCGATCACGGCGCTGGCGAAGAACCGCAACGGCCCGCCATAAGCCGCCATGCCGCCTTTGGTCAGCATGGCATCGATGAGGCCTGCGATCTTCGGCATCAGGTACATGACGAAGAACGTGATGTAGATACCGGCGGCAAGCGTTGCCGGAAAACCGGGTGCAGACTGCGCGTGCAGCGCCGCGAATGGCAGTAGAGCGATCATGATGGTCCACGCCGGGATGCCGACGAACATCAAGATTGCCCAGACGAGTTGGAAGCGGCTCATCGGCAGCAGGCCTGGATAATCGAGCAGCTTCACGTACTGCATGTTGCCCTGGCACCAGCGCACGTCGCGCTGCGCGAAATCGAGCATGGTCGGCGGGTTTTCTTCCCAGCTCCCGCCCTCGACCGGCAGCACGCGCACCTCGTAGCCGGCCTTGCGCATCAAGGTCGCTTCAACCTGATCATGCGACAGCACATGTCCACCGAGCGGCGGCTTGCCCGGCAGCATCGGCAGATGGCACTCCTCCACGAACGGCTTGATGCGAACGAAAGCGTTATGCCCCCAGAACGGACCACAGTCGGCCGTCCACCACGCTTGCCCCATGGTGTAGGAGCGCATGCCGTGGCGCATGCCGAACTGGAAGATGCGCGCGAAGGCCGACGTCGACGGCATGCCGACGACCAGCGATTGCAGGATGCCGAGCTTCCCGTGCGCCTGCATCATGCGCGCCATCTTCACGATGACATCCCCCGACATCAGGCTGTCGGCATCGAGCGGTAGCATCAGCTCATAGTCGCGCCCCCAGCGATCGCAGAAGTCGCGCACATTGCCGGCCTTGAATCCTGTGTTCTCGGTACGGCGGCGATAGACGATGCGCTCACCCGCGCCGCTGTCGCGCACCTCCTCGGCTGCACGCCAGGCAGCAACACCGGCCTCCTCGGCCGCAGCCACATCGGCCTTGTTGGTGTCGCTCAGAATAAAATAGCTGAAGGCTGCCCCCTCGCCGGTCTCGTCGATCGACGCCTTCACCGTCGACAGCCGCTTCAAGGCACGCGCGGGATCCTCGTTGCGCAGCGTCATCAGCACGGCGGTCCTGATCGTCAGCGGCGTTACTGCATCGCCGGCAGCCGCGTAAGGTGCGACATCGCCGACCGCGTCCTTGGCGCCGTGCAGCAGCCATAACCCGATCAGCGCGTTCCAGAAGCCGAGCACGGCCCATGGCGTGCCGAGCAGAAAGCAGACGAACATGATCGCATCGACGATGGTCCAGCCGTTCCATGCGGCGAGCTGCCACGCGGCGGCGGCGAGGACGAGGTAGGTAACAATGTTGAGAAGTATGACGAGACGGCGCCGCCACTTCAGCGTGGCGATTGCTTGAAGCCCGGTCGGTGACGTAATGCTCTTGGCGTCCGCCACTACGGGGGACATCGAGGAAGATTGCACGGTGCTGCTCATGGGCTGCGAGATCCAGATCCGGCCCTGCGGTCGCCTGCCGCAGCCGAAGGTGCCACAAGATGACGATGCGCCGATCCGCCGGCAAGATGCATGTCGCTCGTTCGCTATGGTATGCGAAACCGGGCGCGGTGGAGCTGCGCAGCGCCCCCCTCCAGCCACCACGGCCGGACGAGGCCCGCGTTCGTACGCTGTTTTCAGGCGTTAGTCGCGGCACCGAGCGCCTTATCCTCAACGGCACGGTGCCGCAGAGCGAATGGGAGCGGATGCGCGCGCCACTGCAGGAAGGGGCCTTTCCTTTCCCGGTGAAATACGGCTATTGCGCGACCGGCGTCGTCGAGGCCGGTCCACAGGAGCTGATCGGCCGCACCGTCTTCTGCCTGCACCCGCATCAGGACATCTTCGTTGCCCCGGTCGGCATGATCGTACCGGTGCCCGAAGACGTACCGGCGCGCCGCGCCACGCTTGCCGCCAACATGGAAACCGCGCTCAACGCCCATTGGGACGCCCATTCGGGACCGGGTGACCGTATCGTCGTCGTCGGCGCTGGCGTCGTCGGGTTGCTGGTCGCATTCGTCGCCTGCGGATTGCCCGGCGCCGAAGTTACCGTCATCGATCAGAGCCCGGAGCGGGCCAAGCTGGTCGAAAGCTTTGGCGCCCGCTTCGAACGCGCCACCGACCCGCCCGCGCACGCGCCCGACGCCGACATCGTGTTCCACACCTCGGCCAGCGCCAACGGGCTGAACGCGGCCATCGCGGCGGCCGGCATGGAAGCGACCGTGATCGAGCTGTCGTGGTATGGCGACCGGCAGATCGCGGTCAACCTTGGCGACACGTTCCACTCCCGCCGCGTTCGGCTCATCTCCTCGCAGGTGGGCCAGGTGGCGCCCTCGCGCCGGCCGCGCTGGACCTACCGCCGGCGCATGGAGGCGGCGTTGCGGCTGCTCGCCGATCCACGGCTCGACGCGCTGGTGACGGAGGAGATCGCATTCGCGGATGCGCCAAAGCGCCTGCCCGAGCTGCTGGCGGCCAACGCCGGCGGACTTGCCCCGGTGATCGCGTATTGAGGTGGGTTGAACTGCGCTCGCCTGCGATTATGCCGATCCGCTTCCGTCTGTTTGCGGCCAATGCTCACGAACCCAGCGCATCCGCGATGATGTCGGTGATGCTGGCGGGCTTGTTGGGCTTGCGGCCGCTTGCCCGTCATCCCCCGCTGCCTGTCCTATCGCCAACGCTGGCAGACGATCGCGAATAGCGCAGCCTGCCACCGCGCCCCCCGCCACTTGGCAAATCACCGGTCCCGCAGCAATTGTGCAGCCCACGGCGCGCCCACAAAAGGGGCGCACGGAACACAGCTTGCGCCATTGCGATCATAAAACTGCGAACTGTGCCATGGCGCCGCCCTGTTCGGACGGCTATAGATCAGCGCAGCGGGCCGCCGCGCAGGCCGTGATCATGCAGGCCGTTACCCTGTGGCCAGCCGCTTCAAAGCCACGTTCCAGAAGTCATCATGGAGATGATCACCGCATGTTTGCCGTCGAAGTCCGCGACCGGATCATGATTGCCCACTCCCTGCCCGACCCCTTTTTCGGTCCTGCCCAGAACATGCATGGCGCCACCTTCGTGGTCGATGTCGCCTTCATGCGGGAGAAGCTGACCGAGCAGAACGTGGTGGTTGATATTGGCGCTGCGCTCGACGTGCTGCATAAGACACTGAAGCCGCTCGCCTACCAGAATCTCGACGCGATCACCGAGTTCAAAGGCAAGCTGACCACCACCGAGTTCTTGTGCCGATACATTTTCGACAACATCGCTGCAGCCGCGCGCGATGGCGCACTGGGCGCCGATGGTGTCGGCCTCAGCAGCATCAAAGTGACGCTCACCGAGACCGACTTGGCGCGGGCATGGTTCGAGGGACCGGTCCGTGCCTGAGTCGCTCGCAGAGATCGTATTCGCCATCCCCGGCGATATCGCCACACCGACCGGCGGCTATGCCTATGACCGCCGGTTGATGGAGTTGTTGCCGTCTTACGGCATCGAAGCCCGCCATCTGGAGCTGCCCGGCAGCTTTCCCAATCCCACCCCTGCCGACCTCGACAAGACGGAAGCGATGATCCGGGCGACCAGCCCACAGGCGCGTCTGCTCATTGACGGGCTGGCCTTTGGCGCCATGCCGGAAGCCACCATCAAGCGCTTCGAGCGGCGCATCATCGCGCTCGTGCACCATCCATTGGCGCTTGAAGCAGGGCTCACCGGCGACCGCCGCAACGAACTTGCCCGGCTCGAGAAAGCAGCCCTCTCACATGCCCGTCGCGTGATCGTCACGTCGGACGCGACACGCCGCACGCTGATCGCCGATTACGGCGTGGCCGATGCGCAAATCACGGTGGCCGAGCCCGGCACCGACCCGGCTCCGCGCGCCACCGGCACGGGCGCACCCATGCAGCTGCTCTCGGTCGGCGCCGTCTCACAGCGCAAGGGCTACGACGTGCTGATCGATGCCCTGGCGACGCTGAAGGAGCTGGATTGGCGTTTGACCATCGCCGGCGCGCTCGACCGCGATCCCGCAACCGTTGCCGTGCTGAAACAGAAGATTCTAGCCAACGGCCTATCCGATCGCATCAATCTTGCCGGCACCGTCGTACCTGCGACGCTCGCCCGCTTCTATGAAAGCGCCGACTTGTTCGTGCTGCCTTCGCTCTACGAGGGCTACGGCATGGTGTTGGCCGAAGCCATGGCCTGCGGTCTTGCCATCGTCTGCACCACGGGTGGCGCTTCGGCTGAAACGGTGCCGGATGCCGCCGCCGTCAAGGTGCGCCCTGCCGACGCCAAAGCGCTTGCGCATGCGATCGAGCAGGTGCTGACCGACAACAAGCTGAGAAAGGCCATGCGCAAGGCCTCCTGGGAGACGGGACGGACGTTGCCGACCTGGAACGAGACGGCGCGCCGTGTCGCAGCCGCCATCGTCGGAATTCACACATGAGTGGTTTCAGTCCCGATTGGCTGGCCCTGCGCGAACCGGCCGACCATCGCGCCCGCAATCGCGACGTCGCCGCCGCACTCGCAGCGCGTTTCGCATTGCGCGATTCGATCAACGTCGTCGACCTGGGCTGCGGCACCGGCTCCAATCTGCGCGCACTTTGCGATCTGTTGCCGGTGCGCCAGTCGTGGACGCTCGTCGACTACGATGCACGCCTGCTTTCCGCAGCTCGCGCCGCGCTCGTCGCCTGGGCCGAGAGCAGCAGCGATGACAGCGATGGCGCCATTACGCTCGCGGCCAGCGGACGCACGCTCCATGTGAGCTTTCGCCAAGTCGACCTCAATGCCGATCTCGACACAGCGCTCGACCCCGCACCAGACCTCGTCACCGCCGCCGCCTTCTTTGACCTCGCCTCGCCCACCTTCATTCGCCGCCTTGCGGCCGCCGTCGCAGCCCGCCGCGCCGTGTTCTACACCGTGCTCACCTACAACGGCATTCAGCATTGGAAACCGCGCCATCCAAGCGACAATCAGATGACCGGGGCCTTCAATCGTCACCAGATGACCGACAAGGGTTTTGGCCCCTCCGCAGGGCCGACGGCGCCCGCACACCTAGCCGATCAGTTCCGTCTTTCCGACTACAGCGTGCTCGAAGGCGATAGCCCGTGGCAGCTCGACGTGCCGCAGGATCAGGCCCTCATCGCCGAGCTTGCCGATGGTCACGCCAATGCAGTGGCCGAGACCAAGGCGGTGGACGCCGCGACGATTGAGAAGTGGCGCGCCTTGCGTCATACCGGCGCCGAGATCGGCCACACCGACACCCTGGCCATTCCGGCCTGACGCATCTCGGCCTGATGCGCTCGAGCCGTCACATCCGCGCGCCAAGCCCTGCCACAGTGCGGCGGTCTACTTCTTGCGCAACAGACCCGGCAACATGCGCGCCAGAACATTGTCGCCGCGCGCGGTGTAATGATAGAGCGCGGCGGCGATGTGCACGCCTGCCACCGCAATCAACGCAAATGCCGCAAGCTTGTGCACCTTGAACATCGTCTCCGCCATCGCCTTGTTCTCGGCGGCGAGCGAAGGGATCTTGATGCCGAGCGGCTGCACCGGTCCATAGTAGGAAACGGCCAGCCAACCGCCGATCGGGACCGCCAGCAGCATCAGATAGAGCAACCAGTGCGTCAGGTGCGAGGCCACCTTCTGCCACGGCTCGATGGTCGGCTCGTCAGCGGGTGCGCCATGTACGAGGCGATAAGCAAGCCGCACCAGCATGACGGCGAGGATCGTCAAACCCAACAGCTTGTGGGAATCATACATCTGCCCCGTGGGTGGGGCGAACTTCGTGGCTGCGCCATAGGAGACCATGTAGAGGCCGAGCGGGATTTGCACGAGAAGCAGCAAAACCACCAGCCAGTGCAGAGCGCGCGCGGGCGCAGAATAGATTTCGACAGCCGCAGTCAGCTTCCCAGTGCGTGGCGTCGATGATTGCGGTGACGCGTGTTTCGGCATAGCGCGGGCCTCCTGGTCACGTCCTCATGTCACAATCGAATAACACATCGCCATCGTCGAGAACATGCACGCTTGTGCGCGGTCGCCGGGCATCCGCCAATCGTCGCAGCGGCGCAAGGTTGAGCCCGGCTTTGCCCGAGCCGAGCAGGCAAGGTGCCACCAGAACGTGCAAGCGATCGACAGCGTTGGCATCGATAAAGGTCGATACGGTGTGGGCTCCGCCTTCGATCAACAGGCGCGACAACCCGTGTGCGTGCAGGACGGCGACGATCGCTGCGGGCGAGAAACCATTTTCTGAAGGCTGCATCGCAATGCGCGTGACGCCGTCGGGGACGGAGCAGCCATTGGACGTGACGACGATACGTTCCGCGCCATCGACGTTGAAAAGCTTCAAATCGGCACGCAACCGACCACGCGGATCGATCACCACCCGCGCAGGATTGCGGCCACAGACGCGGCGCACGTTGAGGGCCGGGTCGTCCGCGAATGCGGTGCCGGCCCCCACCACAACCGCATCCACCACCGCACGCAGGCGGTGCAGATGATCGAGCGCGCAATCCTTGTTGATCCAGCGGCTTTCGCCCGAGGCCAGCGCTATGCGCCCATCGAGCGACTGGCCAAGTTGCGCGACCACGAACGGGCGATCGCGCGGGGCATGGCGGATGGCGGCGAGGCTTTGCGCGTAGGGCTGCGGCAGGCTGGAAAGATCGAGCTCGGTGGCAGTCATGAAGGTGAGAAAAGGCCCCTGGTTAACGCGTAACGTGCGTGCAGCCCGGTGTGGACCAAGGCCCATCCGCGGCCATTGGGAAACCAACTGCATTGACCGGCCGAAATGGCGCCCAGTTGCCGCGCGTGCTGGGTACCATCGCATTGAGCTGCCAGCCCATCCCAAGCGGTGCTATAGAGCCGCGGCAGCATCACGCGACCGGCCCAACACCGCCAATCAGGATTTATCATGTGACCGAACCAATCGAAAGGCTCGTCGACGAACATCGAGAAGGTTGGCCGCTGCTGCCCGTGCTCGGACTGGTGGCGCTCGCCTGGATGCTGCTCGGTTGGCCGTGGCTCACCGGGCGTGTCACCATTCCCTGGGATGCGAAAGCGCATTTCCAGCCGCAGATCCAGTTCCTCGCGCAAAGCCTGTGGCGCGGCGAGAGCCCGATGTGGGCGCCATTTGCTTTCTCCGGCCAATTGCAGGCCGCCGATCCGCAGTCGATGATCTTCTCGCCTCCGTTTCTGGCCCTGGCGGCGGTCGATCCCAACCCGGGCCTGCACGCCGTCGACACCACGGTGTTGCTGGCGATCCTGCTCGGTGCATTCGCGATCGTCGTGTGGTTTCGCGACAATGGCTGGCATTGGGCGGGGGCAGCGCTGGCGGCTCTCGCCTTCGCCTTCGGGGCCTCGATGGCCTGGCGAATCCTGAACACCGGACAGGTTTTGAGCCTTGTCTATCTGGCCATCGTCGTCACACTGCTATCGCGGGCTCTGGCAAGGTCGTCATGGCGTTATGGCCTGGCTGCCGGCGTCGCCGCCGCATTTCTCGTGCTGGGGCGCGATCAGGTGGCGTTGCTGGCGGTCTATCTGCTGATCGGTTATGTCGCATCGTATTGGCTCGGCTTCGTCGGCAATGCGGCCGCCTCGACCTCCGAGCGCATCCGCCACAGCCTGGCGCCACTGCTCGCTGGCGGCATGGCCGGGCTCGCCATTGTCACACTACCGGTATTGATGACGCTGCTCGTGGCCGAGCAATCCAACCGGCCGGCGATCGACTTCATCGGCGCGGGACGCGGATCGCTGCATCCCGCCCTGTTCATTACCTTCCTGGCACCCGATGTCTTCGGCTCGTCGGGAGCCATGGCAGAATATTGGGGCCCTCCGAGCTTCACGTGGACCGGCACCGATCTGTTCATCGCCCAGAACATGGGGCAGCTCTACATCGGCGCGGTGCCCGTGCTGCTGCTGGTGCTCGGCCTCGTCACGGGCACACTTTGGCGGCGCGAAATCCGCTTCTTCCTGCTCGCCTTGATCGCCACGACCATCTACGCGCTTGGCTGGTACACGCCGGTCTTCAAGCTGCTGCATGCCTATTTGCCTGGCGTTGATTTCTACCGCCGACCGGCTGACGCCACGTTTCTCATCGGCTATCTGGCAGCCGTACTTGCCGGCTATAGCGCGCATCGCCTGCTCGCCGAGCCCCTGTGGCAGCCTTCGCGCCGCGCGCTGCTCATGACGGTAGCTGTGCCGGCGATCGGATTTGCAGCCGCCGCTTATTTTGCCGTTTCGTTCGATCGTGTTGGCGTCGCCACCGCACCGTTCGTGGTGGCGCTGGCGCTGGTCGCAGGCGGCGGACTGGCCATCGCGCTGGCCCGGCATATCGAGCCGCTGCGGCCCATCGCGGCCGGTCTGGTGCTCGTCGCCTACACGGTCGGCGATCTCGCCTGGAGCAATGGCCCCGGCGGCGCATCGGCACTGCCACCGGAATACTACGCCGTGCTCGAGCCCACCCGCACCAACGCCACCATCGCGCTCTTGCAGCAGAAGGTAGCGGAGACCGCATCGCCGACGAGGCGGGATAGGATCGAACTGATCGGGCTCGGCTTCCATTGGCCGAACGCCAGCCTCACCCATCGCCTGGAGAACACGTTGGGCTACAATCCGGTGCGCCTCGCCCACTATGCGCGCGCCACGGGTGCCGGCGACACGTCGGGCGGCACCGGCGACCGCCAGTTCACACCGCTGCTCCCCTCCTATCATTCGCCGCTTGCCAACCTGCTCGGCCTGCGTTTCATCGCGTCCGGCGTGCCGATCGGCGAGATAGACAAACGCGCCGAGCCGCACTTGAAGCTCCTGGCGCGCACCGCCGATGCCTACATCTACGAAAACCCCGATGCCTTGCCGCGCGTTCTTTATGCCACCAGCGCCAAACAGGTCGACTTCGAGCAGCTGATCGAAAAAGGCCGCATGAACGAGGACTTCACCCGCACCGTACTTTTGGAAAGACCCTCCGCCGATCCACAAAGCCCACGCCGCCCCGGCCACGCTCGCATCGTGCGCTACACCAATACCGAGATCGAGATCGAGGCCGAGGGCGAGGATGGCGGCTTCGTCGTGCTGAATGACATTTGGCATCCGTGGTGGCGGGCCAGTATCGATGGCGCGCCGGCCCCTCTCCTGCGAGCCAACGTCATCTTTCGCGCCGTTGAGGTGGAACCCGGCCGCCATCGCGTGCGCTTCCACTTCGAGCCGTTCTCTGGCGCACTCGCGAGCTTGCGGCAAAAATTGACGGCAGCCCGTTGAGGCGAAAGGATCATTCGCCGCAACCGGAGAGGTTTCCATTGCATGACCGGGCCGGTCACGCCACAACCGGCCGGGTCCGACACAACCGAGGATGACGACACGCCGTGACCGGGAAGATGACGATCTTCGAAATCTACAAGCGCGCGATCCTCATGCTCACGCCCGAGCGCCGCCTTGCCATTCTTCTGACGCTGGCATCAATGGCGCTTGCCTGCGTGCAGCTTGCCGAGCCGGTGCTGTTCGGTTGGGTCGTCGACGCCTTGACCAAGGGCCAGGGTGCATTCGGCCTGATCGGGCTGTGGGCTGCACTTGGCCTGCTTGGCATTCTGGCCGGTGTGGTGGTGGCGATCTTCGCCGACCGGCTGGCCCATCGACGCCGCCTTGCCGCCATGTCGGAGGCTTTCGAGCGCGCCATTGCACTGCCGCTCAGCTACCATGCAGAGCGCGGCTCGGGCGCTGTCAACAACACCATCGTGCGCGGCACCAACGAGCTGTTCTGGGTATGGCTCGGCGTCATGCGCGAGCAGATGACGGCGCTGACCGGCGTGCTGCTGCTGATTCCCACGGCCATCAGCATTGACGGCCGCATGACGGCGATCCTGGCCACCCTGGCGGTCGTCTACACCGCACTCAACCTCTACGTCGTACGCCGCACGCGCACCGACCAGGAGAAGGTGGAAACGTACCATTCCGACGTGACCGGCCGTGTCGTCGACGTGCTCGGCAACGTCACCGTGGTGCAGAGCTACACACGCCTCGGTGCGGAGAGCCAGGCGCTCAAAGCGGTGATGGGCAATCTGCTAAGTGCTCAATATCCGGTGCTAACCTGGTGGGGCATCCTCACCATCCTGCAACGCGCCGCCGCAACCATCGCCATGGTCTCGATCTTCGCCATCGGCGCGCTGCTGGCATCGCGCGGCCAGCTGACGGTGGGCGAGATCGTCAGCTTCGTCGCCTTCGCCAATTTGTTGATCGGCAAGCTCGACCAGATCTCCGGCTTCTTCGTGCGCGTGCAGCAGGCAGCGCCCGCTCTCGGCAACTTTTTCGAATTGATCGATACCGAACCCGCAATTTCCGACAGCCCCAATGCGATCCCACTGCCGCCGCCCAAGGGCGAGGTGCGCTATGACGACGTGTCGTTCCGCTTTCCCGGTAGCACGCAGGGTGTCGCAGGCCTGTCGTTCGCGGCCGCCCCCGGCCAGACCATCGCGCTCGTCGGTCCGACCGGATCGGGCAAATCGACCACCATGGCGCTGCTGCAGCGGCTGCGCGCACCCGACAGCGGCCGCATCACCGTCGACGGATACGATATCGCCGGCCTTACGCAGCAATCGCTACGCGGCAACATCGCCATCGTGTTCCAGGAGGCAGGCCTCTTCAATCGCTCGATCGGCGACAATATTCGCATTGGCCGCCCGGAGGCCAGCGATGCCGAGGTGGAGCGCGCCGCACGGCTCGCCGAAGCGCACGACTTCATCATGCGCAAGCCGGACGGCTATGGCTTTCTGATCGGCGAGCGTGGCGCGGCGTTGTCGGGTGGCGAGCGCCAGCGCATCGCGTTGGCCCGCGCCATTTTGAAGGACGCGCCAATTCTCATTCTCGACGAAGCGACGAGCGCACTCGACGCAGAGACCGAAGCGCGCATCAAGCGCGCACTCGATGCGCTCCGCCGCGGCCGCACCACATTCATCATCGCGCACCGCCTATCGACCGTGGCCGACGCGCACGAGATCCTGGTGCTCGACCAGGGCCGCATTGTCGAGCGCGGTTCGTTTCAGCAGCTTGCCGACGCGGGTGGGCTGTTCGCCCGCATGGTGGCGGAGGGTGGCTTCACGGCGCCGACCGCCAACAAGCAGGATCCCATCGCCGATCTCGATGGTACATCGGGCTGAGGCACAGGGCTTAGGTGGAAGCGGCATGCGCGTTCGCCATGGCGGACCCGAAGACGCGGGCTCACGCAGACAAAAAAACGCCGCCTGCTGACAGGCGGCGTTTTTCGTTCCGGCAAGCGATGCTTAGAGCTTGTGCGCCATGCGCACGCGCTTGGTTTCCAGGTAGCGCTTGTTGTACATGCTGGGCTCGGTGTGAACCGCCACCTGCTCGGAGACCTTCACACCTTCGGCGCGCAGCGCTTCGACCTTGGCCGGGTTGTTCGACAACAGGCGAACCTCGGGCATACCCAGATCGAACAGGATGTGCGCCGCTAGGTCATATTCGCGCGCATCGATCGGCGCGCCGATCTCGATGTTGGCGTCGACCGTGTCGAGCCCCTGGTCCTGCAGCGCATAGGCGCGGATCTTGTTGACGAGGCCGATGCCGCGCCCCTCGTGATAGGGCAGATAGATCAGAACGCCGACCGGTGTCGATGTGATGCGGTCGATGGCGGCCTGCAGCTGCGCATAGCAATCGCACTTCAGTGAATGGAAAATGTCGCCCGTGACGCAGCCCGAGTGCACGCGCACCAGCGGCACCTCGTCGTTGGCCGTGTCCTTGGAACGGTGGATCAGGGCCAGCGCCTGAACGTGCGGCTCCACGCCCTGGTAGGCGCGAGCATCAAGCATGATTTCCCGACCGCGAAACTCGATGGGCAGGATGGTCTGCGCCGACCAGTCGATCTTCAAATCGACGGATTTGACCGCATTCGACTTCATTTGTTTCTCCAGAAGAGACGACGGGCGATTTATGCTCGCATTCGATATCTGCCGTAAAGGCCTCAGTTGGTCGCTAAGGCCTTGCCGCTGGTGCCAGTAGCGTTAACGCATGGCATAGCGAACGGTTCATATCTGCGAGTTATGGAAAATCTGAGTTGGGAATACCCTTTCACCCGGCGCGCCCGATATGTGACCAGCATTCTGGCAATTCGAGGGCTGACCTGTGAATGGCAGCAGCGACACCTATGATCGCGCGAGTGGCTCCACTTTCAGACGTTGAAACTGATACGATCTCTCGCGAACCGATCTAACACGCCATGCGACAAAATCGCACCAACTATCGAAGGCGGAGGCTGCGTGACCCTGAAGCAATGCAGCTTGCCGGACACAGAGGGCCCCCGTGCACCCCCATCGATGCAAGAGCCACACGATAATCTCCAGGTCCGCTCGAGCCTGTTTTTCTGGCTGCTGACAATTTCCAGCCTTATCGCCATGGCCTATGCGGCCAATGCTGTCGAGCAGATCAATTACAGCGCTTTTGTAACAGCCGTTCTGCTGCAGGGCGCGATTTACCTTACCGCCGTAATGCTGGTCTTGCGGCGGCGCCATTGGGCTGGTGCACTTGTCCCGATCCTGATCGTCGCCGCGCTGATGCGCGGGATCGCCGTTACCCCGCCGCCCAATCTGTCGACCGATATCTACCGCTACATCTGGGACGGTCGCGTGCAGGCGGCAGGTTTCAGCCCCTATTTGCAGGTCCCGGCCGATCCGCAACTGGCGCATCTGCGCGATCAGGCGATCTACCCCAACATCAATCAGAAGGAACGAGCGGTAACGATCTATCCGCCCGCGGCCGAACTGCTGTTCCGCGCCGCGCACAACATCGAAGGCGGCATCATTGGCATGCGGATGGTGATGGCGGCGCTGGATCTGATCACCATTGGCGCGCTGCTGGTGCTGTTGGGGCAACTGCGCCTGCCCAGGGAGCGCGTAGTGATCTATGCGTGGCACCCGCTGCCGATCTGGGAATTCGTTTGTCATGCGCACATCGATGCGGCGGTAACGGCGCTGATTGCGCTCGGGGTGCTGGCAGCCGTGTGCGCGCGGCAGGCGTTGGCGGGCTCGATCCTGGCTGCGGCGGTGCTGACGAAGTATTTCCCGCTGGTGCTGCTGCCGGCAATCTGGCGGCGATGGGATTGGCGAATGCCGGCAGCCTTCGCCGCCACGGCCGTTGTCCTCTATCTACCGTTCGTGTGGACGGGCGGTGTGGCGGTGCTCGGCTTCCTGCCGCAGCATTTGGACAATGAGGGGTATGCAGCGGGCTGGGGCTTTCATCCCATTTGGCTGCTGCGCGATTTTGGGGTCGCCAGCCCTCCTGTGGAACTCTATCTCGTCAGCGCGCTGGCGGTGCTCGCGGGGCTGGCGCTGTGGGCCCTGTTCGGCCGGGAGTCTGAGCCGGTGCGCCTCGATGCCCTTGTCTGGCTCGGGGCGGCGTTCGTCTTCCTCACCTCGCCGCACTACCCCTGGTACTTCGCCTTTTTGACCGCGCTGCTGACCTTGGCCCCCAACCCGGCCGTGCTCGCAATGACGCTGCTGGCGCCACTGCTCTACCTGCCGCAGCCGCCCGATGGCCTGTCGTGGACGAGCCTGTATCTGCTTGTCTATTGGCTGCCGGTCGTAATCGCGATCGGCTGGGGACTTTGGCGCTTTGCCTCGCGCCCCGCGCAATGAGCGCACATCAGCGGGACGCTGCCGCGCGCCGCGCCTCGGCAATCTCGCCCGATAGCCGCGCATACTCGATCTTGGGACAGTGGTTCATGACGACCGCGAGCCCGGCAGCCTCAGCCGCGGCCGCGGCCTCATCGTTGCGAACGCCCAACTGCATCCACACCGACTTGATCTGGAGCGCGTCCTTGAGACGGATCGCCTCCTGCGTCACCGGCAATGCGTCCTGCGAATTGCGGAAGATATCGACCATATCGACGGGAGCCGGCACATCGGCAAGCCGCGCATAGACCTGCTGGCCATGCAGGGTGCCGCCCGCCAGTCCCGGGTTGACCGGATGGACGACATACCCCTTCGACAGCAAATACCCCATCACCACGTAGCTCGGCCGCGACACGTTGCTACTGGCGCCGATCAAAGCAATCACCTTGGTGTCTGCGAGTATTCCGGCAAGGTAGGCGTCATCGTAGAACTCGTGGTTCACGGCATCACTCATGGGTTGCTATCGCCCGCGGGCGGTGGGATCGTCATGCGGCCCGTCGCATCGACCGGCCAGATCGGGTTGCAGGCGACCTCCCACAGATGGCCGTCGGGATCGGCGAAGTACCCCGAGTAGCCGCCCCAGAAGACACGCTCAGCGGGTTTGGTGATGGTGGCGCCGCACTGCGCCGCAAGGGCCAGTGCTTCGTCGACCTCAACCTCGCTCTCCAGATTGATGGCACACGATACCGCGCGAAAGCCCGCCCCTTCGTGCGGCACATTGGCATCCTCTGCGAGAGGCTGGCGCCCGAATAGCGCCATCGTAACGCCGTTGGTCATCTCGAAGAACGCAACACCCGGACTATCGAATTGAGCCGCGCGAAACCCGAGGCGCTCATAAAATGCGCGCGCCACCGCAACATCCGCAACGCCCAGTGTCACCAATGTGAGACGCTGCGGCAGCCTCAGCATCCCTTCCACTCCGGCGTGCGCTTGTCGATGAAGGCGCCGATCCCCTCCTCGGCATCCTCGGTCATCATGTTCTTGACCATGACGTTGACGGCATAGCCGTAAGCCTCGGCGAGTGCCTGCTCGATCTGCCGGTAGAAGGCTTCCTTGCCGATCGCTACGGTGACAGGCGATTTGCGCACGATACGCCGCGCCATCGACAGCGCCTCCTCCATCACCATGTCACGGCCGACGACGCGGTTGACGAGGCCGTAGTCGGCTGCTTCCGCGGCGCCGATCATGTCGCCCAGCAGCAGCATCTCCATGGCGCGCTTTCGCGGCACATTGCGCGACAGCGCCACCATCGGTGTCGAACAGAACAGTCCGATGTTGACGCCCGGCGTGCAGAACTTGGCGGTATCGGCGGCAACCGCCAGATCGCACGTCGCAACGAGTTGACAACCGGCGGCCGTGGCGGTGGCGTGCACGCTGGCGATCACCGGCTTGGGACATTTGACGATCGCCTGCATGAGAAGGGCGCAGCGCTCCATCGTCTGATGGAAAAAGGCGCTACCGCCGTCGGCATCCTTGCGGTGAGAGGTCATTTCCTTGAGATCGTGGCCGGCGCAGAAGGCGGGACCATTGGCAGCCAATACGATGGCGGCCACGCTTTGATCTTTGCCCAGCGCCTCTATGGCAACATGCAGTGCCGCCATCATGCCGAGCGAGAGAGCGTTGCGCTTCTGCGGACGGTCGAGCGTCAGCACGGCGATGCCAGGTTCGGGCCGGCTGATCGCCGCGGGCGCGCCTGCACTGGCGGAATCGCGCTGTGATGATTGATCCTGCATCGCGTTTACTCCCCATACTGCGCTGGATGACGTGGATATGACCGTCCCAAACAACCCGCCGGAAACGACCCGTCAAAACGAAACGGCGGCCAGCTTAACGCCCGCCGCCGTCGCATGACAATGAATGCCGCGCCTGTATTGCCGCGCACGCTGGCGCAGGCCAGCCGCCGCCTCGCGCTATTGCAGCGCGGCCTCGATCTCGGTGCGCAGCTTCTTGACCACCTCGACATTTTCCACGTGCTTCAACGGCGGCGTGGTCTGGATCGCCTCGTTCAGCTCCTCGACCAGCTGCTTTTTCTCCTCGGCGGGGATCGAAGCATCGGCCTGGATTTCAGCCAGCTCTTTCTTCAGGGCTTCCTGCGGATCGGTGAAGGTGCCAGTCTGCGGATCGAGGCCAGCCATGACGATCGAGATGTTGGCGATCACGTCGTCGAGTTCCTGGAAGCTCTTGAAGCCATGCTTCTTGGCGATCGTCTCGAGCTCGGCTAGCAACGCCTCGTCTGGCTTGTCACCGGCCTCCTGCAGCTTGCTCGAGACAGCGGCCAGATCCTTTTGCGCGGCGATGAAGCCCTTGACCTGTTCCTCGGTCAGCTTGATCTGCGTCACATCCTGGGCACTGACGCTCATCGCCGGCGCCAGCCCCACGAAGAAAAGCGCCACCGTGAGGGCGATGACATGTCGAGCGAACCAACGCATTGAGCGTTCCTTCCTGTTGCTGTTGCCGACCCGTGCGGCCACCTTGGTTGCAGAATAGTTCGAGAAGTGAGTCTGGAATAAGATGGCCCGACGACCTATCCCCAACGATGGTTTGACGCGCGACAACACTCGCCTCACGCGCGAGCAAGTCGACGCGCTCATGAGACAGCATTTTCCCCAAGTCGGTGACGGCGGCAAGCTGATCTTGATCGACGATGTGGGCGAGGCGTTCGCCCGCTTGCGGCTACCCGAAAGCGAAGACCACCTGCGACCCGGCGGCACCATTTCCGGCCCTGCTATGGTGATGCTGGCTGATGTTGCAGTGTACGTTGCAATCCTCGCCACACTCGGCGACGGCGCACTCCAAGCCGTCACAACCTCCTTGAATATCAACTTCCTGAAGCGTCCCGAGCAAGGCACGCTGGTGGCCGAAGCAAAGCTGCTCAAGGTCGGTAAACGCCTGGTCGTCGGGGAAGTTTCGATCTGGGATGCCGACGTGGCGGGCCTGCTGGCCCACGCCACGGCCACCTACGCACTGCCCGGCTGACGATGGCCCGTCCGACAGACCGAGCAGGCATGGGGGGAGAGGTCGCATCAAATGGCGGTATTATTTTACCATCACATACAAGTTATTGATTTTCATGCGGTTACTTTGGCAGCGTGAAATTAGCAATTGACACGCTGGGCGTTCGGCCTCACACCACGCCGCAACGCACACCGCCATCTTTCCAGACGGCGCCCGGTCACCTCCAGCCACCTGCGCAAGCAGTTTCGGCGAGGCTCGGCGGGCCGTTATGTGGCCCGGTGCTGCGCACGCCGACTGCCAGGAGCTCTAAATATGAAAACCTTCGTCGCCAAGCCCGGCGAGGTGGACAAGAAGTGGATCGTGATCGACGCCGACGGCCTCGTCGTCGGCCGTCTCGCGGCCCTCATTGCCACCCGCCTCAAGGGCAAGCACCGCGCCATTTATACGCCGCACGTCGACTGCGGCGACAACATCATCGTCGTCAATGCCGAGAAGGTCGTCTTCACCGGCAACAAGAACGAGGACAAGGTCTATCATTGGCACACCGGTCATCCCGGTGGCATCAAGACCCGCACCCCGCGCCAGATCATCGAGGGCAAATTTCCCGAGCGCGTCATCGAAAAGGCGGTCGAGCGCATGCTGAAGCGCGGCCCGCTGCAGCGCAAGCTGATGCGCAACCTCAAGGTCTACAAGGGCTCCGAGCATCCCCACAGCGCGCAGAACCCGGCGAAGCTCGACGTTGCCAAGTTGAACGCCAAGAACGCGAGGGCCTGAGGATCATGCCGACAGACATCAAGACTCTGGAAAACCTCGGCGGGTTGAAGAGCGACGCACAGTCCGCTCCCGTCCATGTGCAAAAGCTCGACAAGCTCGGCCGCGCCTATGCCACCGGCAAGCGCAAGGATGCTGTTGCGCGCGTCTGGGTGAAGCCTGGCCGCGGCAAGATCACCGTCAACGACAAGGACTATACCGCATACTTCGCGCGCCCCGTGCTGCAGATGTTGCTGATGCAGCCGATCAAGGCCGCCAATCGCGCCGACCAGTACGACATCAATGTCACGGTTGCCGGCGGTGGATTGTCGGGTCAGGCCGGCGCCGTTCGCCACGGCATCTCCAAGGCGCTGACCTATTACGAGCCCGAGCTTCGCCCGGTGCTCAAGCGCGGCGGCTTCCTCACCCGCGATAGCCGCACGGTGGAACGCAAGAAGTACGGCCGCATGAAGGCCCGCCGCAGCTTCCAGTTCTCCAAGCGCTAAAACCGCTTTCGCAATGTGTTGCCAAGCAGCCCGCCCTTTCGGCGGGCTGCTTTGTTTCGTGCCGGCGCTGCCTTGTAAGGCTCCCGCTTCGTCGCCACATAGCCCGCAAACATCTGCTCGTGATGACAGCGCTGGAGGCGTGGCCTCCACTAACGGGGAATGCCGATGGAAACTATCGCCTTTAGCGCCGCCACCATGATGACCGACCTCGCCACCGAGATCGGTCATCTTTTTTCACCGACATGGTGGCAGGCCAACTGGGTCGCGCTGTTCAACATCTTGATGATCGACCTGACGCTGGCCGGCGACAATGCCATCGTTGTCGGCCTGGCTGCATCGCGCGTGCGCAAGGATTTGCGCGCCAAGGTCATCTTCTGGGGCATTGCTGGCGCCGTCGTCTTGCGCATCCTGTTTTCCGGCATGGCCCAGCAGATGCTGCAGGTGATCGGCCTGACCCTCGCGGGTGGCTTGCTGCTGCTGTTCGTGTGCTGGAAGATGTACCGCCAGATCGTCGATGGCGAGCAGCACTCGATCGAAGATGTAGAGGCATCACTTGCCAAGTCCGACGATGGCAAAGCCGATGTGACGTTCTGGTCGGCGCTGTGGACCATCATTCTCGCCGATCTGTCGATGTCACTCGACAACGTGCTTGCCGTTGCGGGTGCTGCGGGTGAATCGACCCTGGTGCTCGTCATCGGCCTCGCACTCGCCATCGTCCTGATGGCAGTCGCATCGACTTATATCGCCAAGCTGCTGCATCGTTATCCCTGGATCGCCTGGCTCGGTCTCCTCATCATCCTGTTCGTCGCCCTCGACATGATCTATCGCGACAGCCACCAAATCGCCTGTAAGGCCTGGGGTATCGGCTGCTCGGACACCATCTGGGACGGCATCAAGCATCGCCTGGGGCTTGGCGGGTGACGCGACAGCTTCTGTTTGGCTGATCTTCGAAACCCACCAGTTGCACCCGCCATTGACAATGGCGGGTGCAACCGCTTTACCCGCTCCACATGCTTGTAACCGCGGAGACCGGCCGCCATGCCAGGATCGAAGAGCCCGAGCAGATCAGCGCCAACCGTCTTCATCGACGGCGAGGCAGGTACGACCGGCCTGGAAATTCGCGACCGTCTCGCCCTGGCTCGCGACATCACGGTGCGCTCGATCGATCCCGACAAGCGCAAGGATGCAGACGCGCGCCGTGCACTCATGGGCGAGGTCGATCTCGTCGTGCTGTGCTTGCCGGACGAAGCGGCCAAGGAGGCAGTCGCGCTCGCCGACGGACTGGGCAAGAAGGCGCCCAAGATCGTCGACGCCTCGACCGCACATCGTGTCGCGGCAGACTGGACCTACGGATTTCCTGAACTCGACTTGGCCCAACGCTCGGCTATCATCAAGGCAAAGCGTGTCTCCAATCCCGGCTGCTATCCGACCGGGGCCATTGCCCTGCTGCGCCCGCTCGTCGAGGCTGCAATCGTGCCCGTGGGCCATGCGATCACCATCAACGCCGTGTCGGGTTATTCGGGCGGCGGCAAGAGCATGATCGAATCATACGAGGTGAAAAAGACGGCGCCGTCATTCGAGCTTTATGGCCTCGGCCTCGAGCACAAACACGTTCCCGAGATCGAGAAATACTCGCGGCTTGCGCGCCGGCCGATCTTCGTTCCCTCGGTTGGCAACTTCCGCCAGGGCATGCTGGTGTCTGTGCCGCTTCACCTTTCCGCGCTGCCCGGCAAGCCTGCGCTCGATGACCTGCGCGCAACGCTCACGAAACACTACGCGGGCGCCCAGCTCGTCAGCGTCGTCGACGCGGCAACCTTCAAGGGGCGTATTGCTGCGGAAGATTTGAACGGCACCGACAAAATGCAGCTCACCGTATTCGGCAACGCCGAGCATGGGCAGGCCGTGCTGGTCGCACGCCTCGACAATCTCGGCAAAGGGGCGTCAGGTGCAGCCGTGCAGAACATCCGCCTGATGCTGGGGCTGTGACTGTCGCCCCCTTGCACGCTGCGGCTTGCGGTGGGCGCATGCAGCTTGCGCAGAATACCTCTCCCCTCGGGGAGAGGTCGGCGCGGGCGGAACGCTGGCGGTGGCAGGATACATGTGCGCCGCGCCGGGTGAGGGGGCGTGCCACACGAGGCCCGTAGCATTTCTAGCTCCCCCTCACCCCGACCCTCTCCCCCGAGTGGAGAGGGGGAAGTGGTCCGTGGCAGCTTCGCCGAAGGCAAGTCACGCGCGTGCCGGCGAATGACGCACGCGATGCAGATGGGCGACCGCCAGCGCGAAGACGATGGCCGCGCCACCCTGGTGCGCAAGCCCTAGCTTGATGGGGATGGCGCCCTCGGCAGTCACCAGCGTCCAGATTCCGAGCCCAATCTGAGCGATGACCGCGGCGGCCAGAAGGGCTGCCGATGCGGTCAGCCGGTCATCGTCACCCCCGCGCAGCGAGAAGAGATGCCACGCCACGAGGCCCGCGATCAGATATGCCGTCATGCGGTGATTGAACTGGATCGTCGCCACGTTCTCGAACACGTTCATGTACCACGGCTGGATCACCATGAGCCCGTCCGGCACGATGCGGCCATCCATCAATGGCCATGTGTTGTAGACGACGCCGGCCTTGGTGCCGGCAACCAGCGCGCCGAGCAGAACTTGCAGGAACAGCAGCGCCACGATCGCGCCCGCACCATTGACGTGCCCGCGTCGCACGGTCGCCAACCGGATTGCTGCGCGTGTGGCCGTGACATCGAGCGCCAGCCAGATCAGCATGGCCAGGATCACGAAAGCGGTGCCCAAATGCAGCGCCAGCCGGTAGTGACTGACATCAATCCGATCGACCAGCCCCGAAGATACCATGTACCAGCCGATGGCTCCCTGCAGCCCGCCCAGCGCCAGCACACCGGCAAGCTTCGGCCCGAGCCCCGCAGGTAGCTTGCCACGCAGCCAGAACAACACCAGTGGCACAGCGAACGCCAGCCCGATGAAGCGGCCGAGAAAGCGATGCGACCATTCCCACCAGTAGATGGTCTTGAAGTCGGCGAGAGACATCCCCTTGTTGACGATCTGGTACTCGGGGATCTGCTGGTATTTCGCGAACGCTTCGAGCCAGTGAGCTTCGCTCAGCGGCGGAATGGCGCCAAGGATCGGCTTCCACTCCGTGATCGACAGCCCCGAGTCCGTGAGCCGCGTGGCGCCGCCGACCACGATCATGGCGAACACGAGGAAAGCCACCGCCAACAGCCACAGCTGCACCGCTCCACCGGCTCCGTTCGCCTCGCCTGCTGCGGCACGTGCGCTCAATTCAACCGGCATCGCTGACCAATCCTTGTGCTACCCGGGTGGGTCTGATTAATGGTCGCGGGGCCCCTAATCAAGATGGCGTGCCCTCATAGCCCAATCGACCGGGTCGGAGCGCAGATGACCATTCGTACACGCAAGCTCATGGGCACCGTCATGCTGCTGGCCTTCATCGTGGTCTACGCCATGCTGGCGCTCGCGGTTGCCGTCGTGCTGCAGGTGAACCAGGCGTCCAAATTGGCGGAGCTTGCCTACTACATCATCGCCGGCTTCATCTGGGTCATACCGGCAGGCGCAATCATCAGCTGGATGGGGCGGCCCGATAAGACGCGGTGATGCAGCCGATTTGCAGCGGTTAAGGCGGGCCGCCGCGCGTGGATGGCAAGCTTGCCTCGACCGAGCCAGCGATCAGGTCGCCGTGCTGGAGCCGGCCACGCGGCCGAGCGCATTCCACAGCTTGAATGGAATGCCCGACAGCATCACCTTGACGTAGCGCTGGTCCTGGAAATCGCCATTGAGCGAAAACCGCGGCAACGCCGTGTTCTGATGCGAATGCAGGCCATAGACGAGACCTTTGCGCGTCGTTACCGCGGTCTCGACACCCAGCTCGCGCGCCATTTCGAACTCGCGCTCGCCGGCACTCTGCTCACATCCGTAAGGGTAGCTGAAGTGGCGGCACTTGCCACCGATCTCGGATTCAATGCGCTCGATGCTGGTCTTCATCTCGCGGCGCGCGGTATCGGCATCGAGCTTTGCAAGCGACAGATGGCTGCAGGTATGTGCGCCGATCGTCGCCAGCGGGTCCGCAGCCAACTGGCGAACTTCGTCCCAACTCATGACCAGCTCGCGGCACAATTCATCGGAGCTGAAGCCGCACTCGGCAGCCAGAGCCGATACGACCTGACGCGCCTCGAGTTCGGGCAATCGTCGCAGCCACCAGTATATCTCGTTATAGGCTAGGTCTTTTTCCGCAGTCGTAGCGGTGACGAAGCGGCGCTCCCCACCTTCCATGTGGACGTGCACGCTGTCGGATGCTGCGATCGCCCGTTCCAGCATGAGCCACCACAGGTCGCCGCGACCATCGGCGTAGTCACATGGCACATAGACGGTAAACGGCACGCCGAAGCGCCTGAATATGGGCAAGGCATATTGAAGGTTATCGCGATAGCCGTCGTCGAGCGTGAAACAGGCGAAGGGGCGCGGGGCGCGTCCTTGGGCCAGACGTGCTGGCACCTCGTCCAAGGTGAGGAACTCGAAGCCGGCTTCCATAACCTGCCGGATCACGCTCTCGAGGAAGTCCGGTGTAATTTTTAGAATGCGGTTGGGCTCGAATGCTCTGACAGGCTCGGGCGTCACACGGTGCAGCATGAAAATGACGCCGTCCCCGCGCGTAAATGGCGCGGCAATGCCATCTGCCCCGGAATAATACAAGGCGGACAGCGCGGCCTTCAAAATGTGTGTGGTTCTGCGGCTCATTACGGGCGGCTTTGGCTCGGCGTTCGAGGAATGCTCACGTACCGAATGCAATCCTCGTGCACCCTGCCATGTCGCCAGCTGCCGGCGCGGCATCAACCTTACTAAGGCGTTAATGGACCTGCTAGCGGCGCGTGCGCCATTTGCAGATCAGCTGCTTTGGACCGGTTGTGAAATCAGCGTCTCAGACAGGACGCAGCTCGGTGTCACTGCCAAGCCCGCGCCGGACGATTCGCTGCGAACCCTGCGGCTTACCGTCGGCTCTGGTGAATCGCACGAGCGTGATGTCGGTAACCTCGAAGCCGAGGAACGTGCCGGGCGGATCCTGCAGCACGGCGGTCGTGCGCTTTGCTTCCGTAACGATAACGCCGGCGTCAAACCTGCCTTGAATGGCTTCGAACAGAATGCGCGCGTCGGGCTCGGTGGCAACGACGATGATCTGATCGTAGGCCTCGTCGAGCGCATCGAGCAGCAGGTTGAGCTTGTCGGGATCGAGCGCGGCTTCGACCGGCATGCCGCCAAGGCTGGAGCCGCTGGCAATCAAGTGTACCTTGCCATCGGGCAAGCTGCGGATCACATCCTCGAAGCTCGCGTCTCCCAACACAAGGTCATTGAAACCAGGCTTGACGTCGAGGCCGATCTTGCGTGCAAACCCGTCCTCGTCGATACTCCAGTCGATGACGATGGTCTGCAGCCCTTCGCGCACGAGATCATCAGCGAGCGATAGTGCTTCATAACTCGCATCGATGCCGCTGGTCGCCCCCGCAATCAGTGTTCGAAAGCCGCCCTTGTCCGGGGAATGCGCGCGAATGTGGCGTGCGAGCTTGGCAATAGTCGCAATTTCGGCAACGTCGGAATCCGATGCCGCCTCGGGCGGCGGTTCGGAGTGCACGGGTTCGGGGCGCCGTTCGAACACAGGAACGCGCGGCAAGTCGCGAACGTCGCGGGAAGCAGATGCCACGGCAGCAGTTGCCACCGGCTCCGCCACAGCAGCGGGATAGTCGCTCGCTCTGCGCAGCGGATGGCGGCCGTTGGTATTGACGCGGGCGCCATTCAGAAGTGCGCGCGTAATGACCCAAGCCATGCCGAAAAGCGCCGTCGCCAGCATCACGAGCGCCGTAAATGGAAGCTTCTTGGGGAAGAAGGGAACGCTCGAAGCGCTCGCCCGCGAGATGATCTGAGCCTCTACCGGTACGACACCGCTATCTGCCTTCACCTTGTTGGCTTCGTACTGCGCCTGAAGACGCTCGAGCTCGGCGCGCTTGGACTTGGAAATATCCTCTAGCTGACGCAGCTCGACTTCGTCAGCCGACGTGGCACTCACCTGGCTTTTGATCTCGTCAAGGCTCTTGGCGATCGAGGCCTCGCGCATGGCCGCAACCTTCGCCTCCTTCTCGAGGCTGTCGACGAGCTTGGCAACTTCGCCATTGAGCTGACGCTTCAAACCATCGAGGTCGGCATGCAGCTGGCGCATGCGCGGGTGCGCGGGCAGCAGCGTCGCAGAAAGCTCTGAAATCTCGCGCTCGAGCCGCACGCGCTGTTGCACCAGAGCCTGAATGAGCGGCGACTTTTGCACATCGGGCAGCGCATCGGCGGTGCCCAACTTCATCATCTCGCGAGCCGAGCGGGCGCGCGAATCCGCCTCACTGCGCAGTGCCTTCGTTCTGGTCAACTCGGTGGTCAGGTCGCCGAGCTGCTGCTCGTTGAGACCGGTCTTTTGTGCGCCGCCTTTGAACAGGTCCTTCGCGCTCTTGAAGCGCTCGACGGCGGCTTGCGCCTGCGACACCTCCTCGCGCAGACGCTCGACCTTGGGCTCCAGCGCCTTTTGCACGCTGTCTGTCTCGTCGACCGTCTGCTGGGCAAGCGAGGCGCGATAGGATTCGGCAAGTCTGTTGGCGACGTCAGCGGCGAGCTGGGCGTCCGATGACGTGAAGCGGATGCCAATGAAGCGGCTCTCCTTGGGCGAGTACACCTCGAGCCGCTTCGAAAAGGCGCCAAGCACACGGTCGCGCTCGCTTTCGCCCGGGCGCGGGCCCGACAATCCGGCCACGCGCAGCAAGGCGTCGATCTTGTCGCTGCTGCCGAGCGCGCTATTGAACTCGGGCATCGTATTGAGCTTGAGCTCGGTGGCGATCTTGTTGATGAGATCTGGTGACATCAACCCGCGAACGTGCGTATTGACCGCCTCTTTGTCCATGCGCACGCCGAGCGAATCCGGCGACGCCATATCGACCTTCGGCGACGAGAAGGGATTGGCGGCACCTTTCGCCATGACGGTGAGCTGGGCTTCGGATGAGAAGCGCGGAGCCATCATCGAGAGCACGGCATAGGTGGCGCCGCCTGTGAGCAGGCTGGCCAGGATCAGCGATTTGCCGCTGCGTTTCAGCGCACCCCAGATAGACGTAATGTCGATGTCGTCGGGTGAGGCATGTGACGTGCTGCGCATGATTCGCTCGCATCCGAGATTAACTGATGCTCCGGATTAGAGCGGTCGCTGGTAATCAATTCCTTAATTGCATCGGCCGTGTTTCAAAAAAATGCATGTCCTCAGCCTTTTTTAACTTTGGGAGTTTTAGATGGGCCCAACGTCCCAACCCATCGAAAGGGTCGCACTATGCCTGTTCGTCGCGTTGCGCTTGGCGCGTTCGTATCACTTGCGCTTTCCGGCTGCGCGCACAATTCAGATCTGTTCGGCGATCACGTCACCATCTTCGACAGCACACCGACCAGGGTTGTGGAAGCGTCGCCCGCCGCGGAAAGTGGATATCCAACTCCGGTCGCGCCGGCGGTCGTCAATGTCGCCACGCAGGACAGCTTTGGCGAACCTGCCGCAGCGCCGATGCTGCCGCCCGGCCCTCACGCCGTTGCAGATACCGATGGACCCTACCTTCTCGATTCCGGCGATAAGCTGCGCATCTTCGTCTATGGCCAGCCCAACCTGTCCCGCATCTATACGGTCGATCACGGCGGCATGATCACGGTGCCGCTGATCGGCGCCGTCAAGGCGCGCGGCCTCTCCACGTTCGATCTGGAAGGCGTGGTCCGCAGCAGACTTGGCGCGGAATACGTCCGCAATCCGCAGGTGACGGTGGACATCAGCCAGAACCGGCCGTTCTTCATTTTGGGCGAGGTTCGCAACGCGGGCCAATTCCCCTACGTCTCGGGCATGACGATCGAGACAGCCATCGCTATTGGCGGCGGTTACACCGAGCGCGCCAGCGACCGCAGCTTCCGCATCACGCGGCGCATCAACGGCTATGTCGAGCAGATCGAAGCTCCTTCCGACTATGTCGTAAAGCCGGGCGATACCATTTACGTGTACGAACGCTTCCTCTGAGGATCGCGACCCGGCCACGCTCGGCTCGGCGCTACCAACCTTGAGAGGGCTCTTGACGGCGTCCTTAAACATTCTGCATGTGTTGCGAGCACCGGTCGGCGGACTGTTTCGTCACGTCGCCGACTTGGCGCGGGCGCAATCGGCGGCAGGCCACCGTGTCGGCGTTCTTTGCTGCTCGGAAGCGGCCGACCGACTGACGGAAGAGCGCCTCGCGCACCTCTCCAGCGATCTGGCACTCGGGCTTAGCCGTGTCGCAATGGCGCGCGAGATGGATTGGCGCGACGTCACCGCGACCCGCGCCACCATCGCTCTCGCGCGGCGGCTCTGCATCGACGTGTTGCATGGGCATGGCGCCAAGGGCGGAGCTTATGCGCGCCTTGCCGCGGGACGGATCAAGCGCTCTCGCCGACACCTGCTTGCGCTCTACACGCCGCATGGCGGTTCCCTGCACTATGCGCCCGACACGCTCAAGGGCCGCATCTTCATGGGACTGGAGCGCCACCTTGCGGCCATTACCGATGGCATCGTGTTCGAAAGCGCCTATTCGGCGAAGATCTACGAAAACAACGTCCACCCTCGTTGGGCCATGGAAACCCGCATCATCCCCAACGGGGTCGGACCGAACGAGTTCGATCGGGTAGCGCCCGCGCCGAATGCGGCCGACTTCGTCTTCGTTGGCGAACTGCGCCATCTCAAGGGCGTCGATCTCATGCTCGAAGCGCTGGCGCGGATCGACACGCCGCGTGCGCCAAGCGCGGTTATCGTAGGCGATGGCCCCGATGCCGAGCGCTTCAAGCAGCAGGCCGAGAAGCTTGGTCTTGCAGCGCGCGTATCCTTCCCAGGGGCCCTGCCGGCACGCACGGCATTCGCACTGGGCCGATCCCTGGTGATGCCCTCGCGCGCCGAAAGTTTCCCATACATCGTGCTCGAGGCCGGTGCCGCCTGTCTGCCGATGATTGCCACATCCGTCGGAGGCATTCCCGAAATCACGACCGGCACATCGATGTCGCTCGTCCCATCCGAGGACATCGACGCCCTCGCCGTTGCAATGCATAGACACCTCGTCGATCGCAGCACCGCCGAGGCCGATGCCGAAAATCTGCAACGGGCCATAGCCGCTCGCTTCACGATAGCGGCGATGTCGGCGGCGATCCTCTCGTTCTATCGCCAATTAGCTTCTCGTTAAGCCTAACCGCGAACCCATCGCTCAACCGCTCATCCTGCTTATGCTCTGGCATGAGCGATGCTTCCCTTTGCGTCCGACACGTCAGAATAGGACCAGAGGGCAGATGTCCAACAAGTTGATGCGCGCAGACGCCATAGAGGCTGGCAAGCGCGCCATGAGCAATTCCGGCCGCACCTCCATCACCGTCGCACTGCCGCCGCTGGCGGACTTCCGCGCGGGCGATCGTGGCAGTCTCATTTCCCCCCAGGTTCTGCGTGGATCGGTGCGGGCCTTCGAATTTCTCGCTACAGCGCTTATCGGCCTTCTTGTCGCTCTCGCCTATGTCGCCGAGCCCAACCTGCTCACCGCAACCTCGTATCCGATGACGTTGGTCGGCATGAGTTTCGCCACCGTCGTTACATTCGAACTCCTCGGACTCTACAAGGTGCAGGCATTCTCCTCATTCGTGCGGCATATGCCTCGCGTTCTGATGGGATGGACGGCTGCCTTCGCAGCTCTTGTGGCGATTGTCTTCTTCCTGAAGCTAGGACACGCGTATTCGCGCGTTTGGCTTGCGGTCTGGTTCACGGCTGGCGGCATCGCGCTCATCACGGGGCGCCTGGCGCTGTCGGGTATCGTTCACCACTGGGCCAGGGAAGGCCGCCTCTACCGCCGCGCGGTGATCTATGGCGGCGGGGCAGTGACTGAGGACTTGATCCGCCACCTCGAGCAAGAAGCGGCCGGCGATATCCGCATCTCGGGCATCTTCGACGATCGCAGCGACGATCGCGCAGTCTCCATTGTGTCGGGCTATCCGCGCCTGGGTGGCCTTGCCGATCTCGTCGATTTTTGCCGTACGACGCGGATTGATCTCGTCGTGGTGGCGCTGCCGATAACCGCCGAGGCACGCCTTGTCGACGTCATGAAGGAAATCTCGGTTCTGCCGGTCGACATCAAGCTTCCCGCTGCCGCGACCGCACTCCGCTTCAGCCCGCGCACGTATTCGCGCATTGGCAACGTGTCCATGATCGATCTGCACGACACCCCGATCACAGACTGGGGGCACGTCTCCAAATGGCTGTTCGACAAGGTCGTCGGAGTTCTGGCTCTGGTGCTGCTGGCGCCCGCGGCGGCCAGCGTGGCGATCCTCATCAAACTCGACAGCCGCGGACCCGTGTTGGTCCGCCAGAAGCGCTATGGTTTCAACAACGAGCTGATCGAGG
>CAZLHQ010000021.1:0-32552 GCA_964559355.1 uncultured Hyphomicrobiaceae bacterium | reverse complement strand
AGCCGCCCGACATCGACGTCGATTTCGAGCATGAGCGGCGCGAGGAGGTGATCCAATACATCTACGCCCGCTACGGCCGAGATCGCGCCGGTCTTGCCGCCACCGTCATTTCCTATCGCGCGCGCTCGGCGGTGCGCGATGTCGGGAAGGCCATGGGGCTCTCGGAGGATACCGTCTCGGCGCTTGCCGGCATGGTGTGGGGCACCCGCTCGGGCGGTGTGCTCGGTGACAAGCGCATCCGCGATGCAGGGCTCGATCCGGCCGATCCGCTGCTTGCCACGGTGATCGAGCTGACTGAGGAACTAATCGGGTTTCCCCGCCATCTCTCCCAGCATGTCGGCGGCTTCGTTCTGACGCGCGGGCCGCTGGTCGAAGTCGTGCCGGTCGGCAACGCGGCAATGGCGGAGCGCACCTTCATCGAGTGGGACAAGGATGATCTTGCCGCGCTCGGTCTGTTGAAGGTCGATGTGCTGGCGCTCGGTATGCTCACCTGCATTCACCGCGCGTTCGATCTTCTGGAGCAGCATCACGGCCTGCCCATCAGCCTCGCCTGTGTGCCGCGCGAGGATCGGGCTGTCTACGACATGCTGTGCAGAGCCGATAGCCTCGGTGTGTTCCAGGTCGAAAGCCGCGCGCAGATGAACATGCTGCCACGCTTGAAGCCGCGCTCGTTCTACGATCTCGTCATTGAGGTGGCGATCGTCAGGCCGGGGCCGATACAAGGCGATATGGTGCATCCTTATCTGCGCCGCCGCGACGGGCTGGAGGCAGAGACCTATCCCTCGCCTTCGCCAGAGCACGGGCCCAAGGACGAACTGCGCCAGATCCTCGGCAGGACCAAGGGTGTGCCCTTATTCCAGGAGCAGGCGATGCGGATCGCCATGGATGCGGCAAAGTTTTCCGATGCCGAGGTCAACGAGTTGAGAAAAGCGATGGCGACGTTCCGCCGCCGCGGCACCATCGGCCTGCTCGAGGAGAAGATGGTATCGCGCATGGTGGCGCGCGGCTACGAGCCGGCGTTTGCGCAACGCTGCTTCAATCAGATCAAGGGGTTTGGCGAATATGGCTTCCCCGAAAGTCATGCAGCGAGCTTCGCCCATCTCGTTTACATCTCGTCTTGGCTGAAGTGTCATTACCCGGCGGCATTCGCGTGCGCGCTGTTGAACTCGCAGCCGATGGGGTTTTATGCGCCCGCGCAGATCGTGCGCGATGCGAGGGAGCATGGCGTTACGGTGCGGGCTGTCGACGTGAACCATTCCGATTGGGATTGCTCTCTTGAGACTATTGACTCGAGTGGCGAGATCTATGCTGCCGCAGATGGTGTGCGGTTCCAACGTCCCTCACCTGCCTGCCGGCATCCTCTCCCGTCCCGGGAGAGGACTGACAAACGCGACCTCTTCCTTCTCCCGTGGGGAGAAGGTGCGCGCAGCGCGGATGAGGGGGGAGAGGTTGACCGATCTTCAGCCGCTTTAGCGGCTCAGGCGGCAAGGCCGCCCGGCGCCAGTGCGCCGGATGGCGACAACGACGCGGCAGGACGAGCAAACAGCATCGCTACACATGTTCGTAACAAAGATCCTATCGCAAAGCCGGCGTTGCGGCTCGGCCTGCGCCAGATCGACGGGCTGCACCAGGAGGAGGCGGAACAGCTCGTCGCCGCGCGCGAAGCCGGCGGACCGTTCCGCGATATTTACGATCTGAAGCGCCGTGCGCGCATCACTCACGCGACCTTCGAGCGGCTCGCCGCAGCCGATGCCTTCCGCTCGCTGGGGCAGGATCGGCGTCAGGCGCTGTGGGAGGTGAAGGGGCTCGCCCCCGCCGAGGAGTTGCCGCTCTTCGCGTGGAGTGGCGCCAAGGAGGAGGGGGATGAGCCCGAGGTGGCGCTGCCGCAGATGCCGCTCTCAGAGCACGTCGTCAACGACTATCAGACGCTGCGTCTTTCCTTGAAGGCGCATCCGATGCTGTTCCTGCGCGGCGACCTTGCCGCCGAGCGGATCAGCTCATGTGCCGGCTTGCGCGGTATGCGGGACGGCGCCTTCGTGCGCATCGCTGGCGTCGTACTGGTGCGGCAGCGGCCAGGCTCGGCCAAGGGCGTGGTATTCATGACGCTCGAGGACGAGACCGGTGTCGCCAACACGGTTGTCTGGCCCAATGCGCTCGAGAAATTCCGCAAGGTGGTCATGGCCGCGCGGCTGATCGTCGTGACGGGCCGCGTCCAGCGGCATCAGGACATCATCCACGTCGTCTCACAGCACCTTGAAGATCGCTCGCACTGGCTTGCACGCCTCGCCGAGGAAGGGCCATCCATGAACGTGCCGGTTGCCAATGCCGACGCGGTGTTGCGCTCCGATCCGGGCAGCGCCCCCAGTTCGGGCCATCCGCGCTGGGCCGGCCACCCGCGGGCCGAGCGCATCATCCCGAAGTCGCGGGATTTTCATTGATGGGGAGGTTCTAGGTTTTAGGTTTTAGGTTTTAGGGCGAAGGCGCGTGTCGGGCGTGCTGACCTGTGTCGGCACAAGTGAATAGCGCTCGCTCGCATCCGTGGCTGCAGGATGCTATTGCGGCGGCTCATGACCGAGCCGGGGAGAGCCATGTCCGCCACGCAGGAGAGCACGTCCATCACCGTCATCGGTGCCGGCATCCTCGGACTGTGGCAAGCCCTGACATTGGCCAGGGCCGGGCACCGTGTGCGGCTCATCGAAGCCTCGGCCGCGGCCAACCCGTTCGCGGCCGGCGCTAGCCGCCACGCTGGTGCCATGCTTGCTCCCGACTGCGAGGCCGAGGCCGCGCCCGAGATCGTGCGTGCTTATGGCCATCACGGCCTTGCCCTGTGGCGGCAGACCTATCCCGATCTCGTCTGCGCCGGCACGCTGGTGGTGGCGGCGGCGCGTGACCGCTCCGAGTTGACCAGGTTTGCGCGCGTGACATCCGGCCACCGCACACTCGAAAACAACGACATCGCCGCACTCGAGCCCGACCTTGCCGGTCGGTTTGCCGCGGGGCTGCATTTTCCCGCCGAGGCGCACATGACGACGCCCGACGCCATGGCGTTTCTCTTGAAAGAGGTGACGCAGGCGGTGAGTGGCGCGGCTGGCGAGGTGCGACTGGGCGCGGGCTCCGTCGACCCGGCGAGCGTTGACGGCATTGTCGTCGATTGCCGCGGACTGTTGGCACGCGCGGACATCGCAACGCTGCGTGGTGTGCGCGGCGAGAAGCTCGTCGTGCGCGCCCACGACGTGGTGCTGTCGCGGCCGGTGCGGCTGCTGCATCCACGTAACCCGATCTATGTCGTGCCGTGGCGCGACAAGCAGTTCCTGATCGGCGCCACCGTGCTCGAGAGCGAGGATGATGGCCCTGCAACGGTGCGTTCCGCGCTCGAGCTGCTGGGGCTCGCCTATGCGCTTGCTCCGGGATTTGGCGAGGCGGAAATTCTCGATATGGGTGCTGGCTTGCGCCCGGCGTATCCCGATAACGTTCCGCGCGTCACGGTCGAGGCGGGCGGGTGCATCGTGCGCGTCAATGGCGCTTACCGGCATGGCTTTCTGCTGGCGCCGGTGCTGGCCGAAGTGGTGGCGAACGTCATCGCGGACGCAGCGTTCGTACACCCGTTGCTCGTGCGCGCATGAGTGGATTTGCGCGCGCATCGACCTCGGCACCGGCACCGGGCGATGTTCCGGCACCGGGCGATGGCTCGATCGGCATGGCTGGCAGGCTCGCCGGCTTGGCTGCAGCCTGCCGTTCATTCCAGGCTTGCCGCAATATCTGCGCTGACGAACTGAGGAACAGGGCCGCCATGGCGCCGGCGACGACAAGATCGGGCCAAGCGCTCGCCGTCGCCGACACCGCCAGTGCCGCGATCATGACGGCGACATTGCCGATGGCGTCGTTGCGCGAGCATAGCCAGACCGAGCGCACATTGGCGTCGCCATCCTTGTAGCGCATCAACAGCAGCACGCTCGTGACGTTGGCGGCGAGAGCCAGAAAGCCGATCACGCCCATCACCTCGGCGTTGGGGATGCCCAGTACCATCACCTGATAAACAGTCGAGCCGAACACCCACAGCCCCATGACCAAGAGGCTCAGTCCTTTGAGCAGCGCTGCATTGGCGCGCACGAGCAGCGAACGGCCAATCACGGCCAGGCTCATGCCATAGGTGAGCGTGTCGCCGAGGAAGTCGAGCGCATCGGCCTGCAGGGCTTGTGAATGGGCCAAGCGCCCGGCCGCCATCTCGACAATGAACATCACGGCATTTATGGCGATGACGATCCACAGCACGCGCCTATAGCGCGGATCGACGCCATCGAAGCGCGGGTTTCCGTGGCAGCCACACGCGTGATCGTTACAGATGTCGCTCAAGCGATGACTGTCCTTCGGGCGTCGAATTCTCCAGATCGCGGATCGGTCAAATTTCCGATGCGATATTGTATTATTTAATTATAGCACATCTCGGAACGATGCGCCTTGATCGCGCCACGCTCAAGGATGCGCCGTTTCGCCCGCAGATCAATCTCTTGAAGCCAACTTGCCGCTTCCTAAATCTGAGACCAGAAGGCTGCGCACAGCTTGGCGCGTGTGCGGTAGCAAAGGTGTCAACCTTGCAAGGTGAGGACAATCGTCATGGCAGAAGAGATCAAGAAGCAACAAGCTACTGTTCCTGCTCCGCGCACTCCAGTCGATACGTGGGGTTTGATGCGCTCCGATATGGATCGCTTTATCGACAGCATGTTTGGTGGGCGTACTGGTTTTCCCAGCTTGTTTGGTGCCGCAGGCGGAAAATTATCCGCCATGAGCCCGTCGATCGACGTGCGTGAGAATGGCAATGAGATCGTTATCGAAGCCGAGCTGCCGGGCATGGAAGAAAAGGACGTGCAGTTGACGTTCCGTGACGGCATCATCTCGATCAGGGGCGAGAAGAAATCCGAGCGCGAGGAGAAGAAGGACGATTTCCACTTGACCGAGCGCAGCTACGGCAGCTTCGAACGCTCGTTCCGGTTGCCCGATACGGTGGAGGTCGACAAGGCGACGGCGAGCTTCGACAAGGGCGTGTTGAAGGTGGTGTTGCCCAAGAGTGCGGAGGCCATCAGCCGCGAAAAGAAGATTCCGATTGGCAAGGGCTGAGCACGCCTCCCCCGCGCGTCTTGCTCAAACCGATACGACAGCGCCCGCGCGGGAGACCACGCGGGCGCGTTGGTCTTGTAGGTTTCATTGTTTGCGTCTGCCGTTCCACTCATGATCGTCACCCCCGTCGCAGCATGGGTAACGGTGGTGGCTGAAGCGATCCAAGTGCCCACTCTCAACGTCATCCCGGGTTTGGCCCGGGACCCAGACACACCGCGCGGCGCACCACGTCGGCGGGGTGAGAAGGCGCGTGCTGCCACGACGTCATTCATCGTCGGCAAAACATCCGTTGCGACGTGTCTGGGCCCCGTCCTGCGACGGGGTGACGGTGGTGGGTGTAGCAGGCCGGCCGCCCCAATCTCGACGTCATCCCGGGCTTGGCCCGGGACCCAGACACGCCGCAACGAGCCAGACGCAAGCGTGGTCGGACAGCGCGCGCTGCAAGCCGCAGCATTGCGCCGCTCGCGTCGAGCACGCGTCAGCTGGCGCAGGCCCCGTCCTGCGACGGGGTGACGGCTTGAGCTTGTGGCAGTGCGCTTGCCGTAAATAGGCTAAATACGGTGTTTCGAATGCGCGATGCGCCGTCTCACCACCTATGCCGCCTTTCGGGCTTTTCCTATCACTCGCCGAAGATTAGCCACTTGTTTGTATCGCTAGAGGGGACAAAGTTCTTTCCCCTCTATCTAGCTGTTCTCGCGCTTTCGATACCCACGTAGGCTCCGGAACTACCCGATCGAGTGCCGTTCCTGCGGCAGGTGAAATTTCCACAGCCACGACTTGAAGCTGCGTGCCAGTGAGTTGTCTCAACTCTTCATCAATAAAATCCGGAGGTGAATCGAATTTCCGCCAAATCGATACAGCTGCTTGGGGGTCGTTGCTGGCGGGGATCCATATAAAGCGCGGATAGCGAGAACTAGTTGGTTCGATTATCCGACGGTCTAGACTAAAGCCTCCAAGGCCATCGTAGGCAACAGTATATAGTGGCCTTCCGCTGTTCACGCCAAGCGACGCAATCAGCGTCCCATACTTTCCAAGGTCGATGATTGGCGCGGTGCCGCGAAACGTGAGCGAGGCGCCTGTTCCGAAATCCGGGTTGGGTCGCATGAACCAGCGCGCCCAGCCTTTGGTGAAGATCACCTCCAGCACACTCGACCCCGATTTGCGTTCGCCGTCCACATCGACAACGACCGTGACACGGAAGGTGTAGACTTGCGTCGGCGCCAATATCCAGCCGAGCACGTAAAGCGGTACCAAAATCGTGGCCAACCAGCGGCTCCACGCGTGAACCTCGCGCATGAAAGGCGAGTTTTCGAGTGGGTCTGCGCCGGGGCGCGAGACGAGATAGAATACGACGCTCAGGATCGTGGCCCAGCCGAACCACGTAATCGGGCGATCGAATACAACCGTGCGCAGCCCTCCGATTTCGGCTGGCTCTGTCGCACATCCGGCGAGAAGCGATGCGACAGCGACAAAGGTAATGGCGGTGAGAGCTCTCATGTCTGTCGCGAATGCTTCACGCCGCCGCGGTTGCAACAGCTGCCGGTTTGTCGAGGCCGAGGCGTTCGCGCACGAGCTTGGTCGCCGACACATAGTCCGGCTTGCCCGAGCCCAGCAGCGGCACGGGTGCGGCGATGATTTCGGCGGGCACCGACAGCTCCGGCACGCCCTTCTTCTTTGCATAAGCGAGGAAGTCGGCGCGCGTTGCCTTGTCGTTCGCCGAAATCAGCACGAGGCGCTCGCCCTTCCTCTGGTCGGGCACCGAGACGACGACCGAGATGACGGCTGGCCACAGCTCCGCGGCCATGGCCTCGACCGCCGACAGCGAGATCATCTCGCCGCCGATCTTGGCGAAGCGCTTGGCGCGGCCACGGATCGAGATGAAGCCTTGAGCGTCGACCGACACGATGTCGCCGGTGTCGTGCCAGCCGTCGTGGGGCGGTTCCAGCACGCCGGGGTTTTCCGCACGGAGATAGCCGAGCATGACATTGGGTCCGCGCACGTAGAGGCGTCCGCCTTCCTCGATGCCGGGAACGGGTTCCAAGCGCGCCTCCATCAGCGGCGACAGGCGGCCGACGGTGCCCGACTTGTTGGCGAGCGGCGTGTTGATGGCCAGCACGGGCGCCGTTTCCGTGACGCCGTAGCCTTCGAGGATGCGCACACCAAACTTCTCCATGTAGATCTGGCGCGTGCGCTCCTTCACGGCCTCCGCGCCGGCCAGCACGAGCCGCAAGCGTGCGAAGTCATAAGGATGCGCGGCGCGCGCGTAGCCGTTGAGGAAGGTGTCGGTGCCAAACAAGATCGTCGCGTTCGAGCCATAGACGAGCTCGGGCACGATGCGATAGTGCAGGGGCGACGGGTAGAGATAAACCGGCACGCCGGCAACCAGCGGCATGACGAGGCCTGCCGTCAGGCCAAACGAGTGGAACACAGGCAGCACGTTGAACACCTTGTCGGCGCCGTTGACGGAAACGCGCGTCAGGCTCTGCGTCGCATTGGCGAGGATGTTGGTGTGGGAGAGCACGACGCCCTTGGGCGTGCCCTCGCTGCCCGAAGTGAACAGGATCGCGGCAGGATCGCTCGCCTTGCGCGCTGATTGCGGCTTGCCGCCCATCATGAGGCCGGCGATCTTGTCGGCGAACGTGACGCTGGCTTTGACGTCCTCGAGATAGACGATCTTCGCCGTTTCCTCGAGTTTGAACATCACTTCGGAGAGACGCGCCTTTTCGATGAATGCGCGCGAGGTGAGGATGGTCTTGACTTCCGCCGCGCGGCAGGCTGCGGCGATCGATTGTGCACCAGCCGTGAAGTTCAGCATTGCCGGCACGCGGCCGGTCGACTGCAGGGCGAAGAAGGTGACCGCAGCGCCCGCCGAGTTCGGCAGCATCACGCCGATAGCCTCGCCGTCCACGGCCAGCGGCAGCAACTTGCGGCCCAGCACCTGCGCGCCGACGATCAGCTTCTTGTAGGAGAGCTTGGTGCCCATCGGGTCTTCGACGGCGGGCTTGCCGGTATCGCGCTCGTTCTTGGCCTGCACGAGTGCTTCAAACAGCGTCTGGTGGATCGGCGCCGTCTTCACCGCCGTTTCGACCATGATGTCCTGCAGGCGTGCGCCCGCGGCCTGGCGGCGGTTGCGGCCCTTCAGTGCAGGATCGACATCGAGCTTTACGGCGGGCAGGATCGTCACGCGCGTCTTGGGGAACCAGACCTTCTTGGTCTGATACTTGTTGAGATAGCCGAACTTGGAACGCTCCAGTCCGTCGATGCGCACGGGCACGATTGCGGCGTCGGCCTTGTCAGCGATCATCGCGGTGCCGTCATAGACCTTCATCAGTCCGCCGGTCACGGTGAGGCGGCCTTCCGGGAAGATGACGAGCGTCTCGCCGTTCTTGACGTGATTGATGAGGCTGCGTGTTCCCAGCGGGCGGGTCGGATCGATCGGCCACGCCTTGGCGAGCTTCAAGAACGGCTTCACCCACCACGTTTCGGCCATGCCGGTATCGATGGCAAAGCCGGCATGGGACGGCAGCAGCGCATACATCAGACCGGCATCGAGCAGGCTGACGTGGTTGGGCGCGATGATGGCGCGCTCGCCTTCCGCCGGCAGATTCTCACGGCCCTGGATCTCGACGCCGAGGAACAGCTTGTAGAGGAACAAGATCAAGTCCTTCAGTCCTTCGCGGCCCCAGGCGCGCATGACCAGCGCCATGGTGAGAATGCTGGCAAGACCGAGGATCGCGAACTGCCCGGCAAGGCCGATGCCGATGGCCTGAAGGCCCATCAGTGCAACCGCCGCAACTACCATGAAAGCCGAGTTCAACACGTTGACGCCGGCGATGACGCGTGCGCGGCGGTCGGCCGGCGCCCACGCCTGTACGGCGGCGAACGAGGGCACGATGAAGAGGCCGCCGGCGATGGCGAGACCGACGAGATCGACGGTGAGACGCAGACCGGTCGGCGTTGTCAGAAAGAAGACCCAGCCCATTGGCGATGCCGCCGTCTCGATGCCGGACGCCGCCCAGCCAAGATCGAGCGCGAAGATGGCCATCAGGAACGCGCCGAGCGGGACGAGCGCGAGGTTGGGGCGCATTTTGGAAGCGCGCGCGGCTATGCCGGAACCGGCCGCGATGCCGATTGTGAAGGCGACGAGGCCGAGCGTGACGACACTCTCGGTGCCGCCGACGCGGTCCTTCATCAAGGTCGGCATCAGCGACAGCGCGACCGCGCCGACGGTCCAGAACCAGGACGTGATGAGGCCGCCGACCCAGAGGCGACGGTCGGCCTTCAAGTCGCGCAACAGATGCGCCGTCGAGATGAGCGGGTTCTTGGTGATCTCCAGCTGCGGCGCCGCTTCGCCCGTCAGCGGAATGAAGCGCGCGGCGAGATAGCACATCAAGGCAAGGCCAAGCACGAGGGCGATGACGGGCCAGCCGGCCACGCCGCCCGTCACAGCGATGCCGCCGACGATGGTGCCGATCAAGATGGCGAGGAACGTCGCGCCCTCGACCAGAGCGTTGCCGGCAGGCAGCTCGCGCGTTTCCAGATGCACGGGCAGGATTCCGTACTTGATCGGACCAAACAACGCACCGATGACGCCAAACAGACCAAGCGCTACGAACAGGATCGGAATCGAATGCAAGACGAAGCCGATCGCGGCGAGACCGGCAACGGGGATCTCGGCGAGCTTCAGCCGGCGCGCCATCAGCGCCTTGTCGTAACGGTCGGCCAGTTCACCGCCGAGGCCAGACAGCAGGAAGAACGGCAGGATGAATACGCCGCCAGCCAGCGCCACCAGCTGCTGGCCGGCATCGCCACCGATCTTGAGGATGATCAGCATGACGAGCGCATTCTTGACGAAGTTGTCGGACAGCGCGGACAGGAATTGCGTCCAAAAGATCGGTGCGAATCGGGGGGAGGCGAGCAATGAGCGGGACATCGGGAAACCTCGGATCTGGGTGGGGTGCCGTGGCGCTGTTGTCACGCCAATCAAAGGGTTTTGCGAACGGGCTATCAGGACGTCATAGCGCCGACTTGGTTAAAGAACGGCGCATGCTGAGTGGCATGCCATGACTGGCGGCGAGGAAATCCTGGGCGCAGGCCGACCAGGCTGGCGTCCTTGTCGGCAACGATGAGGCCGGCACGCGCGGCTGGACCAAGCAGGCCGGCGGCCAGGCGGGCGCTGAGGTGGCTGAATGCACGGCAGATGATGGTGGCAAAATTCGACAACATGGCGTGTCTCTCGTTTGAGTGAACATCGTTCATGAATTAATATGGGGCAAATCTGAACGACGTTCAAGAGATTTGATCGGCGACTGCCGTTCAGAGTATACGGGGGGTTAATCGAAGGGTCGGGCGGGAGGTCGCACGGGTTGCTCGGATTGCCCGAAAAATCGAGGCAATACGCTTGATTGCTGGCGAAGCGACCGGCCGGGAGGTTTGGCGATCGCGCTATTCCGCCTCTTGCACCAAGCGATGTAAATGGCCTTATAGCAGCATGCCTTCCCCGTTATCGAGGTGCAGCCGTGACCTCCGCAACCGAACGCCGCGCCGAACCACTCGCAGCAGCGCCGCAGTTCACTATTCATGTAAACGCCGAAGCGCTGCAGGTGCGGGCGGGCACGCTTGCCGACGTGCTGGCGCAACTTGGCTATGGCGGCCAGAAGGTGGCGACGGCGGTGAACGGCGACTTCGTGCCGGAGAGGGCAAGGGCCGCGATGAACGTCAGTGCCGGCGACCGCATCGAGATCCTCTCCGCGCGTCAAGGCGGCTAGCCGACCGCAGATAGCCGGCTGCCGCTCGTGTATTCGAGATCGACGACGTTCGTTTGCAGACGAACTTGCATTCCGTCGCATGCCACAACATGATCGAAGTTAACGACATTTGGTCGGTCGTCGGCATATTGGACCAAGAGGCATCCAGTCGACGTTGAGTCAGCGGGACGGGAAGCACTGTGCAGAAGGACTACGACCACTCCACCTCTGTGACCGAGATACCCGATCTGGTGTCGGAGAAGTGGCAGTCTATCGTCGACATCCTGGCGCGCATGTCCGGTTTCAAAGCCGCCCTCGTCATGCGGGTGATGCCGCCCGAAATCGAAGTGCTGTTTTCGAGCCATTCGCAAGGCAACCCCTACGAGAAGGGTGAGCGCGCACCTCTCGACACCGGGCTTTATTGCGAAACGGTGATGGCGAGCCGCGCGGAACTCCACGTTCCAAATGCCTGGACCGATAAGGCCTGGAACACCAATCCCGATCTGAAGATCGGGATGTCCTGCTACTTCGGTATTCCGATCTTATGGCCGGACGGAACGCCGTTCGGCACCATCTGCATTCTCAGCTCCTACGACCAACTTGTCACCTCGGAATCACACAGCCTCATCTACCTCTTCCGTAACGTCATCGAGAGCGACCTGAAATCGCTAGCGGAGGTCGCCCAGGAAGCCAGTCAATCCGCCAGCGCCCGGCGCGACATCGAGGACAGATACGCCGCTATTTTCTGGCAGGCCGCCGTCGGTATCGCGCGCGTCGGGCTCGATGGCGCGTGGCTCGAGGTCAACGACAAGCTGTGCGACATCGTCGGCTACAGCCGGGAAGAGCTGTCGGTCCTCACATTCCAGGACTTGACCCACATCGACGATCTCGATGCCGATCTCGGCCAGTTGAATGATACGATCGATGGAAAAATTTCGACCTACTCGATGGAGAAACGCTACATCCACAAGGAGGGTCACGTCGTCTGGGGATTGCTGACGGTTTCGCTCGTTCGGAACCAGGACGGCACACCATGCTATTTCATTTCCGTCATCGAAGACATCACCGAAAAGAAGCGACTGCGGCGAGCGGTGGAGCAATCGCATAAGCTCGAAGCCATGGGGCGGCTCGTCGGCGGTATCGCGCACGAGTTCAACAACACTCTGGGGGCGATTTCGGGGAACCTGTTCCTCGCGTCCAAGCAGACGACAGCGTCGAACCGGTACGTTGAGGAGGCCGCGAAGTTATGTGTGCAGGCTTCCGAAATGGTCCGTCAGCTCCTGACGTATTCGCGCAAGGAGCAAGCGCAGAAAGCACCGCTGGCGCTCAATCCGTTCATTCGCGAGGTGATGGAGCGCGTCCAGGTGGTGTTACCGCAGGATATCGAAACACGCGTGGAAATTTGCGAGGAAGCACTCTTCATCAAGGCGAATGCGACCCAGGTTCAGCAGATTGTCATGAACCTCATCAACAACGCCCGCGACGCGGTCTCAACAGTGGACCGGGGAAAGGTCGTCGTGAGGCTTGAGGACTATCGTGCGACCAGGGAATTCCAGGCCCGCCATCCCTCGATCTCGTCCCTGCACTTCGCAGTCCTGGAAATATGTGACAACGGATCGGGCATCGTGGACGATGATCTCGACAAGATCTACGATCCCTTCTTCACCACAAAGCCGCTCGGTTCAGGTTTGGGATTGGGGCTTGCGATCGTCTCCAGTTTGGTCGAACAGCATGGCGGCGCCGTTGAGGCGGAAAGTAAGCCGAACCGCGGCACCCGGTTCCGTGTCTTCCTGCCGGTTCTCGATTCAGTCGAGCCGCAGTCAATGGTCACGGTGAGCGAAGTCGTAGAGGCTGGCCGGGGTGAAACGATCCTCGTCGTCGACGACAACGAGAGCGTGCTCGAAATCACGGGAGAAGTTCTCGAGACGCTCGGTTACCGGGTCGTGAAGGCGCGGACCGGGGAGGAAGCGCTGGGCATTTACAAGTCTGCCGATCCCACCGTCGACGTCGTGCTGTCGGATGTGGTTATGCTAGGCATGGGCGGGCGTGAGCTGTGGCGGCAGCTCAAGGAATACGACGCGGAAACGAAACTGATCTTCATGACGGGCTACGATTCACAAGCCGACTTTGAGACACTCGGTTGTCCGGCGCTGCGTAAACCCGTCATCGTCTATGAGCTGAGCCGCTTGCTGCGCGGCTTGCTGAGCAGTTGACCCCTGTCAGGTAGGTAAGGGCGCCAATAAGGCACCGGCAAGCCGGTTCCAGGCTCCGTGACCGCAAATTCGACGCCGCGGTCACGATTCTCAAGTGACGGCGGCCCTACCAACGGCCGGGCAAGATCGCTATGGTGTCTCGCTGGAAATCGTGCCCTCGCGACATCAAACGATAAGTACCGGCGCACCATCCCCTGTCATTCGAGAGCCGCCTGCACTAGATTTCCACCATGACCGCACATCTCACATCCGCACCCAAGCTGCGCCCGCTGACGTTCTATGGCGTCGAGCTGCAATCGCGCCTGCTGCTTGGCACCGCGCTCTATCCTTCGCCGCAGGTGATGAGCGAGGCGGTGCGCGCAAGCCAGGCTGGCATCGTCACGGTCTCACTGAGGCGCGAGGCGGCGCGCGGCAAGACCGGGGAACGGTTCCTGGAGTTGGTGAAAGCGCTGGGCGTCAATCTGTTGCCCAACACCGCTGGTTGCCGCACACCAAAGGACGCGATTACGACTGCCGAAATGGCGCGCGAGCTGCTCGATACCAACTGGATCAAGCTCGAGGTGATCGCCAACGACGATACCCTTCAGCCCGATCTGTTCGGCCTCGTCGATGCGGCGGCAGAACTGGTCAAACGCGGTTTCAAAGTCTTCCCCTATACGACAGAGGACTTGGGAGCGGCCGAGCGCCTCGTTGCGGCGGGTTGCGAGTTGCTGATGCCGTGGGGCGCGCCGATCGGCACCGGGCTTGGCCTCAACAACCGCTATGCGCTCAAAACCATGCGCAACTACTTCCCCGATCTGCCGCTGGTGGTGGATGCGGGCATCGGTGCGCCGTCGCATGCCGCCGAGGCGATGGAAATGGGCTTCGATGCGGTGCTGCTCAACACCGCCGTCGCCAAGGCCGGCGACCCCGTCCGCATGGCGCACGCCTTCGCAAAGGCGATCGAGGCGGGTCGCGCGGCCTACGAAAGCGGTTTGATGGAGCCGCGTGAGATGGCATCGCCCTCGACGCCGGTTGCCGGCACGCCATTCTTCGAGATCGGCGCTGCGCCCCCGATCAAGCACCAAGGCTCGTAATGGCGGCACGCCCGGCGATCGACATCTTCTATCCGATCCTGCCAGACAGCGATTGGATCGCGCGGCTGGTGCCGCTCGGCGTGCGCACCGTGCAACTGCGCCTGAAGGATGCTGACGATGCGGAGGTGCGCCGCCAGATCGCGCACGCACGCGACGTCTGTGGCGCGCACGGCTGCCAGCTCATCGTCAACGACTACTGGCAGGCCGCCATCGATCTCGCGTGCGACTACGTTCACTTGGGCCAGGAAGATTTGGCAACCGCCGATCTGGCCGCCATCAAGCGTGCCGGCGCAAGCCTGGGCATCTCGACACACACCGAGGAGGAATTGGCGATCGCGCTGGCCGCCCGGCCCGACTACGTGGCGCTGGGCCCGATTTACGAAACCCGCCTCAAAGTCATGAAATGGGCGCCGCAGGGGCTCGATCGGATTGCGCAGTGGAAGCGCATGGCCGGCGCCACCCCGCTTGTCGCTATCGGTGGCATAACGCCGGACCGGGCGCCGGGCGTTATCGCGGCGGGAGCCGACAGCGTCGCCGTGATCACTGATTTCATGACGGCGTCCGATCCTGCCGCGCGCCTTTCCCAATGGCTCGTCTGGGCGCAGGGATGGCGCCGGTGCTGCGATCGTTAACCGTATCGGGTGCGACCACACGACGACATGGATTGTGACAGCCCATGACGCTAGCCTGCCGCTTGTCTAAGATTGTCACGCCTCAGCAACTTGCAGTGCCATAATGTCTTATCGCTTGAAGTTCGACGAGCCTGTGGACAAAGGTTGGCGCAGGATCGTTCACGAGCAGATTGCGACTGCCATCGAGTTGCTGTCCACGGGGGCTGATCGCGCCACCGCCATCCACGAAACACGCAAAGGAATGAAGCGCATACGTGCGCTCCTCAAGCTCCTGCGCTCCGGCTTATCGGAGGCCGACTACAAGCGCGAGAACGCGCGCTTTGCGGGAATTGCGCGGCTGCTCTCGGACGTTCGCGATGCGGCCGTGCTGATTGCAACGGCAACCGAACTCTCCAAATCGACTTCGGGCAAACCGCGGGCGGCGGCTCTTGCGCTGGCCGAGCAGGCGCGCCTCAACGCGCAATCGCGGCCGCGTGAATCGCGTGCCCGTGAAGGTGCTGCGCCCGACGGCGTCGCGCAAGCGATCGCGGCGCTGAAGCGGGCGGCAAAGGCGGTCGACGACCTCAAGCTCGAGCAGCGATCCTTCTCGGTCGTGCGGCGTGGCGTGGCCAGAAGCTATCGCGCCGGGCGGCGGGCGATGCTGCGAGCCTACGATACGGGTGACGATGAAGAGTTCCATGAGTGGCGCAAGCACGTGCAAGCCCACTGGCGGCACATGGGGCTGTTGTCGCGCGCGTGGCCCGATCTCTTCGCGGCGCGCATGCAACTTGCCAAGGAAATGTCGGACCTGCTCGGAGCCGATCACGATCTCTTTGTGCTGATCGAGCAGGCGCGCCGGGGGCGGCGGCGGGATCGGTCCGGTGTCGATGGGCTCATCAAGGCCGCCGAGGCGCGCCAAAGCGAGCTCCGCGCAGAGCTGCACGCAAAGGGTGCGGCGCTCTTTACCGAAGAGACAGACGGATTCGTTGCGCGCATGGAGGCCTATTGGGCGGCGGCAAAGGCCTCGCGCAAGCTGGCCCGTGCGGCCGAGCGGGCGCAGCGCAAGGCCGGCAAATCGGCCAGTGACGGCGAGCCGCGCCGTCTGCCGCCGCAGCGCGCCAAGGTGCGGACCCAGGCGTGAGCCTGCAAGCAGACGCAATCGATGCGCTTATTCCCTTATCGGGCGCCCCACCTGCAACCGGCCCAATCGCTACGGCATGTCGAACTTGGCGGCGCGATCCGCTATTGTGCGCTGGCGGTGCCAAGGAGAGCTCATGACGACCACGACGACGCCCAACGCGACCTCGAATGATCGCGCGCATTGGCCTGCCGACCATCCCCGTGTCGCGTATGGGCGCATCGGTGTGCTGTTGCTCAACCTGGGCACGCCCGATGCGACCAGCTATTGGCCGATGCGGCGCTATCTCAAGCAGTTTCTTTCAGATACGCGCGTCATCGAGGAGCCCAGGTGGAAATGGTGGCCGATCCTGAACCTGATCATCCTCACGGTCCGCCCGTCCAGAAAGGGCAAGGACTATGAGACGATCTGGAACAAGGAGTTGGACGAGGGCCCGCTCAAGACCATTACGCGCTCGCAGGGCGAGCAGTTGAGCAAGCGCCTTGCCGCTGGCGAGCGTATCGTCGTCGATTGGGCGATGCGCTACGCCAACCCATCGACCGAGAGTCGAATTCAATGGCTGATGCAACAAGGCTGCGATCGCATCCTGCTGGTGCCGCTCTATCCCCAGTATGCGGCTGCAACCTCGGCGACGGCATGCGACGAGGCGTTCCGCGCGCTCATCAAGATGCGCTGGCAACCTGCCGTGCGCGTGGCCCCAGCCTTCTTCGAGGATCCCGTCTACATCGACGCCGTGGCGCGTTCAATGGAACGGGATCTGGCCAAGCTCGACTTCGTTCCAGAAAAAATAATCGCCACGTTCCATGGCATGCCGGAAAAGTATTTGCATAAGGGCGACCCCTATCATTGCCAATGCCAGAAAACCTCGCGGCTGCTTCGCGAACGGCTTCAAGTTTCGCCTGAGAAGTGGCTGACGACGTTTCAGTCGCGTTTCGGCAACGATGTATGGCTGCAGCCGTATACCGATTTCACGGTGGAGCGGCTTGCAAAAGAAGGGGTCAAGAAAATCGCGCTGGTGGCGCCCGGGTTTTCTGCCGATTGCCTGGAAACGCTGGAAGAGTTGGATGGCGAAAATCGCGAGATTTTCATGCACAACGGCGGCGAGAAGTTCGCCTATTTGCCGGCATTGAATGCGACGTCCGAGGGGCTGGATGTGATCGAGACGGTGGTCCGGCGAGAGCTTTCCGGTTGGATTTGATGCGGCGGGAGGCGATCGGCGGCGAGGCTCGGCGTCACATCGGAACGATTGCGATTTTCCGGCCAGATTTGGCCATGGATTTGTGAAATGTAGAATCCGAAGCGCAACAGGATTTCCAGGATCGAGGAGTTTTTTGGGAATTTTTGTGAGGTTGTAGATTCGGGCGGGACAAATTCTGACCGCGATGCCGGGATGGCAACGGTTTATTTACGTTGTCTTCTCAGTTTACTGCGAAGTGTGCCAAACACAGTCGCCTGCGATTCGGTGATTTTCAATCTGGAGAAAGCCCATGAATGCCCCATTCGGCGGGTTCGAGGTGATCGGCCTCATTGCCATTCTCTTCATAATTGTGGTGCTGTGGTCTTCCGTGAAGGTTGTGCCGCAGGGCTTCAATTACACGGTCGAAAACTTCGGCCGCTACACGCGCACGCTGACGCCGGGCCTCGCCTTGCTGGTGCCGGTGATGGAGCGTGTCGGCTACCGCATGAACATGAAAGAGCAGGTGATCGATATCCCGAGCCAGGATGTCATCACCCGGGACAACGCCATGGTGCGCGTCGACGGCGTCACCTTCTTTCAGGTGTTGAACGCCGCGCGGGCCGCCTATGAAGTCGACTTGCTCGAGCACTCGATCGTCAACCTGACGATGACCAACATCCGTACCGTCATGGGCTCGATGGATCTGGACGAGTTGCTCTCCAACCGCGACCACATCAACGCCAAGCTGCTCGAAGTGGTCGATGCCGCGACCGAGTCCTGGGGCGTCAAGGTCACGCGCATCGAGATCAAGGATATCGCGCCGCCGCGTGATCTGGTCGATGCGATGGCCCGCCAGATGAAGGCCGAGCGTGAGAAGCGCGCGCAAATTCTCGAGGCCGAGGGCGAGCGGCAGGCGGCCATTCTGGAAGCCGAAGGCAAGAAGCAGTCGGCGGTGCTCGAAGCCGAGGGCCGCAAGGAAGCCGCGTTCCGTGATGCCGAGGCGCGTGAGCGTGCAGCCGAAGCCGAAGCGGCTGCCACCCGCATGGTGTCGGAGGCGATCGCAGGCGGCAACGTGCAGGCGATCAACTACTTCGTCGCCAACAACTATGTGAAGGCGCTGGAGTCTCTCGCCAAGGCGCCCAATCAGAAAATCATCATGATGCCGCTGGAAGCCTCCTCGGTGATCGGTTCGCTTGCAGGGCTTGCGCAGATCACAGGTGAGGCGTTCTCCGGCAACGCTGCAGCCCCGCGCGGCACATCCGGCGTTCCGCGCGCGTGATGGGCGCATGCCGCGAGGCCGATACAACTGCGAAGCGTCTGGAGCCTGTGCACTCCGGGCGCTTCGTGTCGCCTTAAAGGACGTTTAGGATCAATCGGGCATGATGCCCGCTGTGCGTGCGCCAAGCTCAGGAGCTGAGAATGTCATCGTTGAGCGACTTCTTGTGGAACCTGGGGCCTTGGACTTGGTTCATCGTCGCGGTTGTGTTGTTCGTGCTCGAGACCATCGTGCCGGGCGTGCATTTTCTCTGGTTCGGCCTTGCTGCCATCATCGTCGGCATTATCGCGGTCGCGTCCGGCATCATATGGCAGTGGCAATTGATCGCGTTCGCGTTGATTGCCATGGCAACGGTCTTTCTCGTTCGCCGCTTTGCCGATCCCAAGTCCGTCAAGAGCGACGAGCCTGAACTCAACGTGCGCGGCGCGCAATACATCGGCCGCATCCTCACTGTGACAGAAGCGATCCGCCAGGGCCGCGGCAAAGTCCGCGTCGGAGATACGGTGTGGCACGCGGAGGGCGAGGACGCGCAGGTCGGCGCACGGGTCAAGGTGGTCGGTGTCGATGGCACCGCGCTGGTGGTGGAGCGTGCCGACGCCGACGAATAGCCCGCGAAAGAAGCCGCCCGACGACTTGATCTGGCTGGTGGCGACGATCAGTCTCGTGCTGCCGTTCGTCGGTGGCCTGGCCGGTCTGGTTGGCCTGGTGCGGATCGTGCGCGGCGAACAAGGTGGTGGCTGGTGGCTCGCAGCCGGCGCACTGCTTCTTTTGATCGATCTGTTGAGCGACATCTGGTTGCACCGCGTTTGCAGCAAGCACAGCGAAGAGCCGGCGCTCAACACTCCCGCCGCAAAGCTCATCGGCCGCAGTGCGGTTCTCGATTCCGATATTGTTGCAGGCCGCGGCCGCGTGCGGCTCAATGGCGGCTGGTGGATTATCGAGGGGCCCGATTGCCCTGCGGGCACGCGCATTCGCGTCACCGGTTGCAGCGGCTCGGTGCTGCGCGTCGAACGAGCCGAGTGAAAACGCTTCCGATCAAGGGCTGAAGTGGTGCTTCACACCACGCCGGCGCGCAGGAAATCGTGCACGTGCACGATGCCGACCGGCTTGCCGTCGGCAACCACGAACAGCGCCGTGATGCGGGCAGCATTCATCATTTCGAGTGCAGCGGACGCGAGTTGATCGGGGCTGGTGGTCTTGGGCTTGCGCGTCATGATGTCGGCGGTAGTGCGCGAGACGAGGTCGTTCCCCATATGGCGGCGCAAGTCGCCATCGGTGATGATGCCCATCAGATGACCGGCGTCATCGACGATGCCGAGACAGCCAAACGCCCTGGTGGTCATGACGACGAGGGCGGCGTCCATGCGGTCACTCGGCGCGGCCAGCGGCAGCTCGGCACCCTTGTGCATCAAGTCGGAGACGTGCTTCAGGCTGGCGCCAAGCGAGCCGCCTGGATGGAACACGCGAAAATCGTGCGCGGTGAATCCCTTCGCCTCGAGCAGAGCGATGGCCAGACAATCGCCAATGGCAAGCTGCATCGTGGTCGAGGTCGTCGGCGCCAGCCCATGCGGGCACGCCTCCTTGGCGCGCGGCAGCTCCAACACCACGTCGGCGTTCTGGCCAAGCGCGGAATCATTGCGCGACGTGACGGCGATCAATGGCACGGTGAAGCGGCGCGAGTATGTCAGAATGTTTTTCAACTCGACCGTCTCGCCGGACCACGACAGGGCCAGGATCACGTCGTCGTTGGTAATCATGCCGAGGTCGCCGTGCGAGGCCTCGGTCGGATGCACGAAAAACGCAGGCGTGCCGGTCGAAGCGAATGTCGCGGCGATCTTCTGGCCGACATGGCCGCTCTTGCCGACGCCGGTGACGATGACGCGGCCACGAGCGTTGCGCAGCAGGCCGACGGCATTGGCGAAGCGTTGCGACAAGGCGCCGGCAATCGCGTCGCGCAGCAGGGCGAGCCCGTCCCCCTCCATGGCCAGAGTGCGCATGGCCGAGCCGGCGGCGGCGTTGAGCGCGCTGGCTGCTTCGTCGTCAGGTGTCATGACAGATGACGTCATTGCTGATGTCCGGCTCATTTGTCCCTTTCGCAGCGGCCGCGCGGTCCGCCTCCCGTCACCGCCCCTGTTGGCTCGCAACGTTCACGACGCCCCTTCACCGCTGGAGCGGAATCAGGATGCGGGAGCCTAACCGCACCCGTCAGCGATGCAAAGGGCTCTGGTGGGCACGGCAACACGGACTTGCGTTTCGCGACATCGGGGGCATGGCGAGGTGGCGGTCTCCAGGTCCACCGGCGGCAGGCGCTTAAATGCCCGTTAACCGGATCTTTTTAGGGTCGTAGCGCGACAGTCGTGCGTTCTCGCCAGCTTTCAGGGCCTCAAATGGACGCGCCTCCCGTGACCTCCCGCATTCGTTTCAGTCTTTCGCAGGCTCTGGGCACGGCCGCACTGGCGCTGGCGTCCGCGGCGGTCTGGCTGGCTGTCCCCCAGCAGGCAGCCGCCCAGCAGGGTGTCACCGTGCCCGATAATCCCAGCGGGCCAAGTACTCCCCGGCGCGGCGAGAGCCTGACGCGGCCCATGCCCGACGATAGCGAGACCGCCCCCGATCTACCGTCGATCATCCCCAGCGACGACCCGACCGAGGACCCGAAAGAAGCCGATCCCGATAACGAACAGCAGGCGACGGATGGGCAGCGCCCCGCGTTGCGCGATGGCGACCTTTCCTATCCGTCCGAGCCGCGTGTGGCGCGCGACGGCATCGTTGCATCCGCTGAGCCCGAGCCCGTGCGCGACGGCGTCGATCCACTGACCATCGATACCCGCCCGGCCGAGGATATTGCCGCCTTCGAGAGCCCGGCGGCGGGCTATGATCCGATGCTGTTCCAGATCGAGGACATCGATCCGCTGGACGACCGGCGCACGCGCCGCCTGTTCAAACAGGAACCCTACGATCCGATCGGCATCCGAATCGGCAGCTTCGTGCTGTTTCCGGAGGCCGAGTTTGGCGGCAGCTGGTATTCCAACGTGCTGCGCTCATCCACACCGCAATCGGACTACGCTTTCGATTTCCGCCCCTCCGCCCGCTTTGTTTCGGATTGGAAGCGCCACGCGCTCGAGTTTCGCGCCGGCTCGACCTTGAGCTTCTTCAACGAACTCGATAGCGAAAACGACAAGGCCTATCAGTTCGAGGCGCGCGGCAGGCTCGACTTCACGCGCCGCACCAACCTGCAGGCGTTCGTATCGCGCGATGTCTCACAGGAGAGTCGCTCGGCAATCGATGCCAACGCGGCCGGCGATCGCGCCAACCTCACGCTCGACCGGGCCGGCGCAACCCTCACCCATCGCTTCAACCGGCTCTCGCTGCAACTGCGTGGCTCGGTATCCGACTACAAATATTCCGATGTTGATGTCGGTGGGGTGACACAGTCCAATGCCGATCGCGACTATACGGCGACTGAAGAAACCGTGCGCGCAAGCTGGGAGTTCAAGCCGACGCTGACCGGCTTTGTGGAAGTGGTCGTCAATCAGCGCCGCTACGACGTCGCGGCGCAATCGGACGGAATCATCCGCGACTCCGACGGGCAGCGCTACCGGGTCGGCGTGTCGTTCGGCAGCACCAGCAAGATTCTGCGTGGCGAGATGGCGCTGGGCTACGGCATTCAGACGCCGCAGGACGATCGGCTGCAGCCGATCGAGGGCATCATTCTCGACGCCAACGTTGCCTGGCGCCTGAGCGAGCTCACGACGCTGTCGTTCAATGCCCGCTCGGATGTGTCGGAAACGACTACGGCAGGCTCGGGCGGCGTGTTCTCGCGCTCCGCGGGCGTCGAGTTGCGGCATGCCTTCCGCCGTCATCTGATAGGCACGGCCGGCGTCACGTATACCGATCAGGACTACCAGGGCGTCGACATCGACGAGAACGAATGGCGAGGTGATCTCGGAGTCGAATATTACCTGTCGCGGGAAGCAACGCTGTTCAGCCGCTACCGCCACACCATCTTCGATTCGACTTCCGTGGATGCCGATTACACGTCTGATGAAATTCATTTCGGCATGAAGATTCGTCGCTGAGCCGAAGTCATGTGGCCGAAATGGCCGCATCGGTTCGCCGGTTGCGCGGTGCGAATATTTTCCGGGGGTATCGGATCGGCGACGCTGTGGTGGTCGCGAAGCGTGCTATGGTTGCATGAGGCTCAGGAGTGTCGCCGAATGCAAGAGCGCGCCAGCAGGAATGTCGTCGCGAAAATGATTTTTACCGCGCTTGCCGTGGCGTTGGCCGTCGGGCTTCACGTCGGCCTTCAAGCGACGATGACTGGGGCTCATGCTTCCCCGCAGGTTGCCGCCCCATCCTCGCCTGCCGCTACATCCCCCCGCACATTGCCGCCCGATTCACCGGAATTCGATCAGGGGCAGCCACAGCCTGATATCGACGAAGTGGAAGATACGGTGCTGGCCGAGGCGATGGTGCGTTTCATCGTCGGCTTCTACCTCACGGGCGAGGAATTGACGGCCGCGGAGATCGCCGAGCTCTATGCGCCGACAGTTGCCTACAACGGCGAGGCGGCCAAGAGCCGCGAGGATGTCGCGCGCGACAAGCTCGCTTATGTCAAGAGGTGGCCGAAGCGCCGCTTCGATGTCGTTCCCGATACCATCGAGGTCGTGCGCGACTCGATTGGCCCGAAGTTCGTCGATGTCGTTTTCGAGTACACCTTCGAGGTGCGCTCGGGAAAGCGCGTCTCGCGCGGCCGCGGTTCCGCCAGCTTGACGCTGGACTTTACATCGCCACGCGCACAGATCGTCCGCGAGGATAGCAAGATTATCTCCCGTCACTGAAACATGCGCGCGAACAAGTCGCGTCCAAGCGCTGACATGCAGTCGGTGTTGGTGCGTGTGCGTGTGCAATTGGGCCAATAGCGCCAAGTTATTGTGACGACAGTCACAGAATATCTCGTCATGCGGCGCTGCAACTTGCTTGTTGCACTGCGTTTTTCTTGCTCAAGCTGATCTGTAGCAAGTTCTCAACTCCACCACCCTCGTTAGCTTCGGACTGTTCTTGGAACGGCGAAGAAATATCGCCGGCAAGGCGCCGCCGACAACGCAACAAGGGAAACACCAAAAATGTCATCCAGTGACGGAACTACCATTCAAAGAGTGCTGACCCGGCAGTGGTCTTTCTTCTGGGCCGGTATCACGTTCGGAATCGCGCAGATCGTCTACATGGTCGGCGTATGGATCTCAGCCGTTCAAAAGGGCAAGACACCGCAACTGGAGCCTATCACCGTAACGACCGATCTCGGTCGCATGTTTCGCGGCCTTGAGCTGAGCATCTACCAACTGTTCGCGTTGCCCGACTTTCAGCTTTACGGCAACTCGGTGAATGGAATTGCGGTGTCGAGTGGTGCGTTCGTTCCCGGCGTAGGCTGGCCGATCGTCGGCATGATGTTGGGCGGCTGGTTAGTGGCGCGGCTGGAGCGAGAAAGCCGCACCTGGGTCTACTACCCTAGCCATGTTCTGTGGATTTCTTTCCTCGGCGGAATGGTTTTCAGCTACGGCACGCGGCTTGCCGGCGGCTGCACGCTGAACCATCTGCTTGGCGGTTTGCCGCTGCTCAACATTCACTCGATCATCACCGTGATCTTCATGGGCATTGGCGGCGCCACGGCCTTTTATGTCATGAGCCGTTTGCGTATGGCTCCCTACTTCAAGCATCAGGAGACGCGAGACTACGTGATGAATGCCGATGCCGGCGAGGCTGCAACCTATCGCCCGGGTTATCGTGGTTATGTTCGTCCGATCTATTGGATTGCTCTGTTGTTCTCGATCGCCTTCTTCGGCGTCGCCATCTACGGCGGCCTTTTCAATCCCGAGTACCTTCAGCACATGAGCAAGGAGAAGCTCGTCGCGTTTGGAAAGTCGGTCGACGCTACCGGTTGGTTTTATGTCTTGCTGACGCTGATTGCCGGCATCATCGGCGGCTTCGGCATGGCCAAGAGCGGGTTTGGAACCGAGTGTGCGCTTGTCGCTGCCGAGGCGGGGCAGATGATGAAGGACAACGACAAATTCTACGCCCGTATCGGTGTGCCGCGCATCACCCGCACGCTGATGCGCTCCTATCTGCCGATGATCGGCATCATCGCTCATTGGCTAGTGCTGCTGGGCTTCGTGATCATTGCCTGGGTGGTGCTCGGGGTGAAGCCCGGGTTCGTCGGCGACATCAAATATCAGACCACCGTTGGAAATCTCATCGGTGGCGTACTTCTGGGAGCCGGTGCGGTGATGCTGGTCGGCTGCGAGATCCGTTCCTACATGCGGGTCGGCATGGGATATCTCAACACCTGGGTTGGGTTCATGGGGTTCGCTGTCGGCTACTTGCCCTACACGCTCTATTTCAAGGGGCATGAGGAGTTTTTGAAGGCGAGCGTGCTGGTCGAACCCTACAAGGTCTACGATCTGATCTTTCCCAACAACATTCTTGGGCAGCAATTCATCCTGCTGGTGTGGTGGGGCGTGCTGGCGGCGCTGTTCGTCTTCTTCTTGCGGCTTGGCGCTCGCAGCTCGGGTGCGAGCAGCGAAAGTCTTCTCTACAAGAGCACGGAGGACGTGCAGCGCGAGATCGATGGCGAGGCCCGCACGCACGATGGCCGCAGCCATGGCGTGGTGGCGCCAGCTCCTGTGCCCGTTCCGGTTTGAAACAGGCGGCCCGGTTCGTCCGGGCCGTTCCACTTGTGTCTCAGATTGTTGTTGCCGAGCGCTTTAGAGAACCTTCTTCAGCTCGGCCATGAACGACGGGCCGAGATCGTCGCGCGCGAGCGCATAGGCGACATTCGCCATCAGGAAGCCGATCTTGGAGCCGCAGTCGTAGATGGGGCCCTCGAAGCGGACCGAATGGAACTCCTGCTTGTCGCGCTCCATCAGCGCGATCATCGCGTCGGTCAATTGGATTTCGCCGCCCGAGCCGCTCTCCTGCTCAGCCAGAATGTCGAAGATTCCGGGTTGCAGGATATAGCGTCCGGTGATGTGAAGATTGGAAGGCGCGGTGCCGCGCGGCGGCTTCTCGACCATCTTGGTGATAGTTGAAACCTTCTGCTTGGGATGCTCGACACCGACGATGCCGTAGAGGTGCGTCTGGTCGTTGGGTACGGGCTTCACCGAGACGAGGTTGCCGCCGACTTCGGCATAGGCCTTCATCATATCGGCAAGGCAAGGGGTCTTGGAGTGATGCAGCATGTCGGGCAGCAGCAAGGCGAACGGCTCGTTGCCGACGATGTCGCGGGCGCACCACACGGCGTGTCCGAGGCCCAGCGGGGTCTGCTGACGGGTGAAGCTCGTCTGGCCGGCGCCCGGCAGGTCGCGCGTGATCATCTCCAACTCGCGTTTCTTGCCGCGTTCCGCCAGCGTACGCTCCAGCTCGAACTGGCTGTCGAAGTGATCTTCGATGACGCCCTTGTTGCGGCCTGTGACGAAGATGAAGTGCTCGATACCGGCCTCGCGCGCCTCGTCGACGACGTGCTGGATCACCGGCCGGTCGACGACCGTCAGCATCTCCTTTGGCATCGCCTTGGTGGCGGGCAGGAAGCGTGTGCCGAGGCCGGCCACGGGAAACACGGCTTTGCGGATTTTGGACTTGTGTTTTGTCATTGGCGCATGATCGTTATTTGGCTGATGGTTGCCGGGCGTTTCGTTCAATTTATGCCCGGCGGATATTGCGGAGTGTTAACGCAGAGCGATTTCGTGCGCCTGCGGTTTACTGCATTGCCATTAAGCGGATGGCAACCTTGCCCGAAATGGTGGATTTAACACTTTCAGGGTATCTCCACATCTTGGGGCAGGCTCGCGGCGGCCGGGAGGAGGGACAGCAGATTATGGCGGTTTTGGTAACGGGCGGCGCCGGCTACATCGGCAGCCACATGGTGCTCGAGCTGGTCGATGCGGGCGAGAGTGTGGTCGTGATCGACAATCTGTCGACAGGCTTTCGCTGGGCGGTGCATCCCAACGCGGAGCTGGTGGTTGGCGACATTGGCAATCAGGATCTGGTGCGCTCGGTCGTGCGCAAGCACAACGTCGATGCGATCATCCATTTCGCTGGTTCGATCGTGGTGCCCGAATCGGTTGCCGATCCGCTTGGCTACTACAGCAACAACACGGTCAAATCGCGCTCCTTGATGGAGGTCGCGGTGACAACCGGCGTGCGCAACTTCATCTTTTCCTCGACTGCCGCCGTCTACGGCAATCCCAAGCACAACCCGGTCGGCGAGGATGCCGCGCCTGCGCCGATGTCGCCGTATGGATCTTCCAAGCTGATGACGGAGATCATGCTGGCGGATACGGCCAACGCGCACGATCTGCGGTACGTGGCGCTGCGCTATTTCAACGTTGCGGGCGCCGATCCGCAAGGCCGGTCGGGCCAGTCGACGCCGCGCGCGACCCATCTCATCAAGGTGGCGTGCGAGACCGCTCTTGGCCAGCGCCCCCGCATGGACGTGTTCGGCACCGATTACGACACGATCGATGGCACATGCGTGCGTGACTACATCCATGTGCGCGATCTGGCGCGGGCGCATTCGGCGGCGCTTGCCCATTTGCGCAAGGGCGGTGGCTCGGAGATTTTCAATTGCGGTTACTCGCAGGGTTATTCGGTGCTGCAGGTGATCGATGCGGTCAAGCGCGTCTCCGGCGTCGATTTCGAGGCCCGGCTGGCGCCGCGCCGGGCCGGCGATCCCGCGGCCATCGTCGCCAAGTCAGACAAGATCCGTGCAGCGCTGGGCTGGAAGCCGGAGCTCGACAACCTCGATCTGATCGTCAAGCACGCGCTGACGTGGGAACGCCAGTTGGGCGAGAAGCTGCGCCACAGCGCCTGAGGCCTGGTATCGGGCGCACGGTGCTGGCAGAAAACCGCGCGTGCGGCGCTGTGACGGTAGAGCGCGAGCGGAGCGCCTTTCGCAGGCCGCAAAAAGGCCCTACATCACACCCACTTCCCTGTTGAAGAGCAGGCTGGTGAGCAGATGGGTGCGCAGGGCTACGCCTCGTCGAGGGGGGCGGCTGGATGGCATGAGGGCGTGAGCGGCCGTGGTAGGGCTTGGAACCGATCCTGGGAAATGCGGGCAGGATTGCCCGATGCGCGGGGCCAGCATCTGGACCCGGCTGCTTTGGGCCTTGGCGATGATCGCCATCGTCGCCTTGCTGATCAGCCTTGCACCGCGGGCCGAAGCCCAGCCCAACGCGGCTTTCAGGCAATTTCTCGATGGCCTGTGGCCAGAGGCGAGCGCGGCCGGCGTCAGCCGCACGACCTTCGAGACGGCGATCTCCGGCCTCGAGCCCGATACTTCGCTGCCGGACCTCGTGCTGCCGGGCAAGCAGGCGCCGAGCGGCAAAGGGCAGGCCGAGTTCACGCGTGAGCCGCGCGAGTATCTGAACGCGCCCTACCTCGAAAAGCTCGCAGCGCAGGGGCGCACGCTTGCCGCACGCCACAAGCAGGCGCTCGATCGCATCGAGGTGACTTATGGCGTCGATCGCTATTCGGTGCTGGCGATCTGGGGGCGGGAGACCGCATTCGGCACCTACAAACTGCCGCACGATGCCATCCGCGTGCTCGCCACGCAGGCCTACATGGGGCGGCGCAAGGAGCTGTTTCGCAAAGAGCTTATTCTCGCTCTCAAGATGCTTCAGGACGGCATTCCGCGGGCCAAGATGCGTGCCTCCTGGGCCGGCGCCATAGGTCAGACGCAGTTCTTGCCATCCGAGTTCTACCAGCATGCCCGCGACCACGATAAGGACGGGCTTGCGGACCTATTCGACTCGGTGCCCGACGCACTTGCATCGGCGGCGCGCCAGCTCCAGGCCAAAGGCTGGGTGCGGGGGCGCACCTGGGGCTACGAGGTCATTGTTCCCGCCAGTTCGGACTGTGCGCTGGAAGGCCCGCCCGGCTCGCGCACGCTCAAGGAGTGGGTTGGGCTCGGCTTCAAGCGCGCCGGGGGGAGAACATTTCCCGCAGAGGTGCTCGGCGACCAGGCCTATCTGATGTCGCCGGCGGGAGCGCATGGTCCATCTTTCCTTGTGCTTGAGAATTTCCAGGTGCTGCGCCGCTACAACACGTCGGATCTCTACGCCACTTTCGTCGGCAATCTCGCTGACCGAATTGCGGGGGGCGGCGATTTTCTCACCCCCTGGCGGCCAATCGGACCGCAGAAGACCGAGCTGATCCGGGCCATCCAGCAGGGCTTGCAGAAGTCCGGCCATCCGATTGAAAAGATCGACGGTTTCATCGGTTCGGGCACGCGGCGCGAAGTCGGCCAGTATCAACGCAAGAACAAGCTGGCGGTCGATTGTTGGCCGTCGCAAACGGTGCTCGAGCATCTGTCCCGCTCCGCTACTCGCTGAGGGAGGGGGGGCGTGCTTGCCGCAATTTCGAGGTATAAGGCGGCCAAGCTCTCCGCCTGCGCGATTCCCGCAGGCTCACGTTCGGAACCCGCGATGGCCGTGCCACCTCGAGATCGGTTGTGCCAGCAGACCGTCATGATGCGACGACGTGCCTTTGCGCGTCGCGTGCTGGCGAGTTGCCTTGCGCTGCTTGGCGTCTGGTCGGTGTCGCTGCTGCCGGCAATGATGCCGCCGGCTCTTGCACAATCGGCCGATGATGCCATGGGCAGCAGTTACATCACGCCCTTCCCGGGTGGCGAGCAATACAAGTTGCGCGTCATCGGTGATGAGTTCGGCGATGGCATCAATGTCGCGCTGGCCGAGGCGCTGGGCACCGATCCGCGGCTCGATATCGAAAAGAAGACGGTGTGGATGTCGGGCTTGAGCCGTCCCGATTCGGAAGCCGAGCTGCAGAACGTCACCCAGGCAGCGGTGCGCGACAAGCCGCACGTCGCCGTCATCATGCTCGGAGGCCAGGACCGTTGGTCCTATCGTGCGCCCAACGGCAAACGCCATCCGGTCGGCACCGCCGAGTGGCGGGCGATCTACACCAAGCGCGCCGATGATCTGATCCGCGGCTTGAAGTCGGCGGGCGCGGCCATCTACTGGGTGGGCCTGCCGATCATGCGGCGTGGAGAGCTCAACGAAGCCGTGCAGGCGATCAACGATGTGATCCGCGAGCGCGCCTATCTCAATGGCGTTCGCTATATCGACGTCTATTCGGGCTTCACCGACGAGCAGGGCGAATACAACGCCTATGGCCCCGACCTTGCCGGCAAGTCGCGACTGCTGCGTGACGCCGATGGCATTCACATGACGGACGCGGGCTATCAGAAGCTGGCGCACTTCGTCGAGCGTGAGTTGAAGCGCGATCTCACTCAGGCCAAGAACGAGCGTGCAATTCCCTTGGCTGGTAGTGAGGCCGAGCAGGCGACGGTCAATCCCCACAAGCTGCCGGTCAAGCCGGCCGGCACGCCCCTTTGGCAGACGACGTCGTCGGGCAATCCCGCAGCCGGTGCCTCGGGCGAGGGCAACTCCGGCGATCAGCGTGCCGACAACAGCCGCATCAATCTCAAGACGCAAGGCGCCGATGGACGCGAGCATGTGCTGCCTGTCGACATCGTGCGCCCCGCCATTCCGGCAGCCGTAATCACGCTCGTTACGCGCCGCGAAAGCGTCGACAAGCCGAGCCAGATGGGCGACCAGGTGATCGATCAGATTCCTGGCGGGCTGACGGTGATGAGTTCGATCACGCCGGCCGGAGAGGGCGCTGCCGGCCTTGCGGCGCGTAGTAAGATTGCGCCGACGCAAACGCCATTTTTCCGCGTACTCGTCAAAGGCGAGAGGATCGCGGCGAGACCCGGCCGTGCCGACGACGTGTCATGGCCCCGCTCCGTTCCTGAACCCGAGCCGGCAACGCCCGATGCTGGGCGAGATTCAGGCAGCCTCGATCCGACTGCCGCTGCCGCGCCCGCAAAAGCACCGCCCGTGCCACGCGCCAAGCCCAAGCGGTAGCCGCGTGGCGTAGTGCGCTTGCAAGGCGCGCGTACGTGCGATGTCGCGCTATAGAGCAGGCTCAATTCAAATAGAATCGCCTCGTGCCGCGCCGGCCTGCGCTGAGCCCTCGATTGAGAGCCTCACCGAGGCAGCAGCGTTGCGCCCATCAGCGCCCGATCGATCTCAGATGCAGCCTGACGGCCTTCGCGGATCGCCCATACGACGAGGCTCTGGCCACGGCGCATGTCGCCGGCGACGAACAGCTTCTGGCGGCCCGGCACGCGATAGTCCGTTTCGTTGCCGTCGACCCCCTTGAAGCGGCCGCGGGCGACCACAGGAAGCCCCAGCTCACGCACGACATCGTTTTCGAGCGGACCAGAAAAGCCCATCGCCAGCAGCACCAGCTCGGCGTCCAGCTCGCCCTCGCTGCCCGCGACCGGCTTCAGCTTGTCGTCGACGCGCGTGTAGCGCAGCTTCTTCACCTTGCCGCCTTCGCCCGCAAATCCCGTTGTCGAAATCTGGTACTCGGTGACGGCGCCTTCGGCCTGACTGCTCGAGATGCGAAGCTTCATTGGCCAGTGCGGCCAGTTCATCGCCTTGTTTTCCTTTACCGGCGGCTTCGGCATGATTTCGAGCTGCGTCACCGACTTTGCTCCCTGGCGCAGCGACGTGCCGATGCAGTCCGAGCCGGTATCGCCGCCACCGATGACAATCACATGCTTGTCCTTGGCGGAAATCTGCTGAACCGAGGTGGCAATCGCTTCGCTGGCCACGCGGCGGTTCTGCTGCGGCAGGAAGTCCATGGCGAAGTGGATGCCGTCGAGATCGCGGCCAGGGGCGCTGGCGAAGAAGTCGAAAGGGTGCTCCGAGCCGCAGGTGAGCAGCAACGCATCGTGCTTGGCTTCGAGTTCGGCTGCCGAAACGTCCCTGCCGACCTCGACATTGCAATGGAAGCGCACGCCTTCGGCTTCCATCTGCTTGACGCGCCGCGCGATGATCGCCTTCTCCATCTTGAAATCGGGAATGCCGTAGACGAGCAGGCCACCCGGGCGCGCATTCCTTTCATAGACGTGTACGTCATGGCCCGCGCGCGCCAATTGCTGAGCGGCGGCAAGACCTGCAGGGCCAGAGCCGATGATGGCAATCGACTTGTTGGTCTTCTTGTCGGCCGGCTGCGGCACCACCCAGCCTTGCGCAAAAGCGTGGTCGGCGATGGCACACTCGATGGTCTTGATGGCAACCGGCGTGTCGTCGATGTTCAACGTGCACGACGCCTCGCATGGCGCCGGGCAGACGCGCCCCGTCACCTCGGGAAAGTTGTTGGTCGAGGACAGGTTGTCGAATGCCGTCTTCCAGTCGCCGTTGTAGACGAGATCGTTCCAGTCGGGGATCTGGTTGTTGACCGGGCAGCCGTTGTGACAATAGGGAATGCCGCAATCCATGCAGCGCGCGGCCTGGCGCTTCGTCTCGCCCTCGGTGAGCGGCGTGACGAATTCCTTCCAATGCTTCAAGCGCTCCTCGACCGGCGCATACTTGCGCTCGGCGCGCTCGAATTCCATGAAACCTGTTGGCTTGCCCATTTGCTTTTCGTTCCGTCAGGTGCAATCGCTGATGCAGGGTGTCGGGCGTCTAGCACATTGCATGCCGCCCAATGAAAGTGTCACGCCTTCGCCCGGCTCAAGCCGATCTCGATGATGCCAAGCCCGTTGGGGTCGGCGGCCTGTGCCTTGGCCAGCTCGGCCAACGCGCGGCGGTATTCGACCGGCATCACCTTCTTGAACTTCGGCAGCCACGTCTTCCAATCCGAGAGAATGGCCTTTGCCTTCTTCGAATTGGTGTAGTGGGCATGGCGGGTGATCAGGGCATGCAGGCGCTCGGCGTCCTGGCTCGTCATGTCGCTCATCACATCGACGAGGCCGTGGCTTTCCAGATCGCCCTTTTGTCCGTTGAGCCTCTGCATCAAGCTCTCCTCGGCTTCGATAGGCTCCAGATCGACCATCGCCATGTTGCACTTGGCTTCGAAGTCGCCAACCTCGTCGAGCACGTAGGCGACACCGCCCGACATGCCGGCGGCAAAGTTGCGGCCCGTGGTGCCGAGCACGACGACGACGCCACCGGTCATGTACTCGCAGCCATGGTCGCCTGTGCCTTCGACCACCGCGAAGGCGCCCGAGTTGCGCACAGCGAAGCGCTCGCCAGCCACGCCGCGGAAGTAGCATTCGCCCGAGATCGCGCCGTACAGCACGGTGTTGCCGACGATCATGCTCTCCTCGGGCACGAT
>CAZLHQ010000020.1:0-33141 GCA_964559355.1 uncultured Hyphomicrobiaceae bacterium | reverse complement strand
TTGTAGTTGCCGGTCAGCGCATGCATGACGATGTTGACGCCGGTACGAAAGGCCATCTCGCGTTGTGCTTCCCCGCCCGGCACCACTGGATAGAGCGGCCTGCCGCCTTCGTCGAGCGCCCAGGCAGAGGCAAAATCGTTGGCGGTGATGACGATCGAGGTGACGCCGTCGGCGCGGCGAGCCTGTCGTCCATTTTGGCCTGCCGCCTGTGCGGCGTCGGCCTCCACCCACATCTGGCCGCCGTCCCACCGGCCGGGAAACGAGCGTAGGAGATAAAACGCCTTGGTCAGCACATGGCCTTCCGGCACGGGCTCGAGCCGTGGCAAATCGAGACGCCCTAAAATGCGCTGTAACGGCGTCTCTCCACCCGCACCCGACAGCGCCGCGGGACGTCCCGAGCCATAGTCGCGCGTGTCGAAAATGATCATGCCGCCCTGCTTCATGTAGGCATCGATCTTGGCGAGCGTGGGTTCCGGCAGCGGCTTGGCGGTTTCCAGGATCGGCCAGTAGAGCACGGGATAAAAGGCGATCTCGTCGTCGGAAATGTTGACGGCGAGCGGCTCGCCAGGTGCTACCGCGGTGCGCGCCTCCAAGACGCGGCCTAGGCCGGCGAGGCCGATGCGGCTGGTCTCGTCGGTCGCCGGGTCGCCGGTCAACACGTATCCGAACGAGACCTTGCTGGTGGCTTGCAGGCCGGTTGCAAAGTCAGATGCGGCGGCAGCCTTGTTGGCCTTGGTCTGTGCCAGCGCGGCAGGGGCGGCGGCAACGAGTGTCGCGCAGGTGATGGCGAGGGCGACAGCCATTGTCGTGTGTGCCGGTCGCCGTCGCAATCCGGCAAGGCCGCCGAGGCTCAGCACGATCACGGCCAGCATATCGGCGAAGATCAATGCAAGCGCGGCTGCCAGCAGCCAGGGCTTCAACGGCGTGGCGGCGTCGGTCTCATAGCCGAGTTTGCGAGCGCCCGGGGGCAACGCCGGCAGCGGCTTCAGCGTCGCGGTATCGGACAACACGTTGAGCGTGCGCGGGCTTGCTTCCGAGCCGTAATAGCCGGGCGGATGGTCGAGGCCGGGCTGTAGTTGCGCGAACCGCGCCGATGGAACGGCTTGCGCGGTGGGGGGCGGCGCGATCAGCGTACCGAACCCGTCGAGCGTGCGCACCGGCGCCAGCACGTCGGCATTCGTGGCTTTTGATTCAGCGCTGTCGGTGGTTGCCGCCGCGGTCGTCGCGTCGCCGGTGTTGGTGGCGGAGTTTGTCGCCGCACCGATGCGGCCTAGCGTCGACAGGCGGCGCAGCATCTCGACGAACAGTCCCGAGATCGGCAGGTTCGACCAATCCGAATTGGCCGTGACGTGGAACAGCACGATCTGGCCGTCGCCAAGCCGCTTGGCGGTGACGAGCGGCGTGCCATCGCCCAGCCGCGCCCACACGGCAACCTCGGGGCCGATACGCGCGGGATCGGCCAGAACCTGACGGTTGACGGCAACGTCGGCGGGAACGGCCAGACCAGCGAACAGGCTCTTGTCCTCGAAGGCGGCGAGCGGCTGCGGCGTCGACCACGATAGCGCGCCTCCGAGCGTGCGCCCGCCGATACGCAACGCAACCGGCATCAGGTCGTCGCCGCCCTTCTCCAGGCGCGGCCCTGCAAAACGCACCAGCACGCCGCCACGCTTGATCCATTCCTCGACGCGGTGGGCGACATCGCCTGTCAGCGTGCCGATATCTGCGAGCATCAGCACGGTCGAGTTCTGCTGCAGAATGTTTTCGATGCTGGCGGCGAGATTGGCGTCTTTCGTCTTGACGATCTCAGCGAATGGCGCGAGCGCTTTCTCGATGTAGTAGAGCGGCGCCAGTAGCGGCTGCGATTGCTCCTGGCTCTCGCCGGAGACGAGACCGACGCGATGCCACTGCGAACGCGCGTCGATCAGATTGACGGCGCCCGCCGACCGTTCACCCGCAATCTCAATTCGCGTCACCTGGTTGCGCAATTCGAGCGGCATTTCAAAGGTGGCTTTGGCTTCGAGCGCTCCGTTGGCGGTCTCGAAAGCGGCCTCGCCGATGCGCTCGCCACGCTTGGAATATGCGAGTACCTGACCGGTTCGCAGGCCACCGTCGGCGCGCAGCACGCGGGCTTCGAGCCGCCCGCCATTTCCAGCCGACGCCGAAAGGCCGAGGGCCTCCTTGCCGCCGGTATCGCCGATCACGATGAACGACCCGCCCGAGGCCAGCTCCGCCAGCCTGGACTGCATCTGGGCAGTCGCATCACCATAAGCCAATCCATCGGCCAGCCAGACGATGCTGGTGCCGCCGCCGGCGGACGTGAGCGTTTGTGCCAGCGCCGCAATGGCGCCATCGCGATCGGGCGCGTAGGGCTGCGGCTGCAGGGCAGCCAGCGTAGAGCGTGCGCTCGACGGTGCCTCGAGCCGCGTCGTGAACGTCTTGGCATGGGCGGCGGTCGCGGCAATGACGACGGCGCGTCCCTGCGCCTCGGCGGCATCGATCATGCGCTCGGCTACGGCGCGATGCTCGCTCCAGTGGCTGGCCGATGCCCAGCCGTTGTCGATGACGATGGCGACGGGGCCTGAGCCACTCAACGCATTCTCACGCGAGGGATTGAGCACCGGCTCGGCCAGCGCGAGGATGACGAGTGCGGCGGCAAGCAAGCGGATCAGCAGCAGCCACCATGGCGTCTTGGCCGGCGTCTTCTCGCGATTGTCGATGCCGACCAGAATCCGCGTGGGAGGAAATTCAACCTGCTTGGGGCGTGGCGGCACGGTCCGCAGCAGCCAATAGATGAGCGGCAGGCTCAAAAGGCCTGCAAGCAGCCATGGATTGAGAAAGGCCAAGGCACCAAGGCTCATGGTGCGCCTCCCGCAGCCGCTGAACCGTCCGCGCCCTGCCAGCGATAGCCACCCGCGCCAAGCCGCATGATGAGTGTCAGCAGCGGCTCGGAGGCCGAACGGTCGGTATGATGCACCATGAAGGTCCAGCCCAGCCGATGGGCGATTTCAGCAAGTCCCGAGCGATGGGCTTCGAGCCGCTGACGATACGCATCGCGCAGGCTTTCGGCGCGGTCGGCGATCCAGTGAGCGCCGCCTTCGGGGGCGCGAAACTCCGTGCGCCCGTCATAAGGCAGCGTCTCCTCGGCAGGATCGAGGATCTGCACCAGATGACCGTTGACGCCGGTGCTTGCCAAGCCTTCGAGACGCGCCTTGATGTCTGGCAGAGGATCGAGAAAATCTGAAAACAGCAACGCCCCGGAATAGCGCGCGATGCGCGCCTTTGGCGGCAGCGAGCCGGTCAGCACCGGACCATCGCCGTGCTGGGCGAGCGCCTCGGCGAGCTTGACCGTGGCTTTGCGGCTGGCGGTCGGCTGGGTGAGCCCGAGCAGGGCAACGCGCTCGCCGCCGCGCACCAGCAGCTCGGCGGCCGCCAGCATCAATACGATAGCGCGCGCCTTTTTCGAGATTGGCGCGATGTGGCTGCGAAACGCCATCGATGGCGACAAATCGGGCCACAACCACATGGTATGCGCCGCTTCCCACTCGCGCTCGCGCACGTAGAGGTGGTCGGAGCTCGCCGAACGCCGCCAGTCGATCAATTGGGCGTCGTCGTTGGCTTGCAGCTGGCGAAATTGCCAGAAGGTCTCGCCGGGCCCGGCACGGCGTCGACCGTGGATGCCGTGCGACACTGTGGCAGCGATGCGCTTGGCCTCGATCAACAGATCGGGCAGGCGATCGGCCAGCTGGTGCGCGTCCATCTCGTGGGCAAATACATCTGCCCCGACATGATGGCGCACGCCGCCTGTGCCGCTGGTAGTCACCGCTGCCATCGATCCGCTCACTCCAGCGCCTGGGTCAGGCGCGCAATGATGCTAGACAGGTCTTGACCTTCGGCGCGTGCCGCAAACGACAGCGCCATGCGATGTTTCAATACCGGATCGGCAAGCGCCACGACATCGTCGACAGACGGCGCAAGACGGCCCTCGATCAAGGCGCGCGCACGCACGGCCAGCATCAATGCCTGGCTGGCGCGCGGACCTGGTCCCCACGCCACATAGCGATCGGTCGTCTCGTTGGCGCCGGTGCCGGGGCGTGCCGAGCGGACCAGGGTGAGGATCGCTTCGACCACCTTGTCGGGCACCGGGATTTGTCGCACCAGGCGTTGCGTCGCCTGCAGCTCGGCGGCGGTCAAAACGCGCTCCACCTTGCGCTCCTCGCTGCCGGTCGTCGCATAGAGCATGCGCCGCTCGGCCGCGATGTCGGGATAGGTGACGTCGACTTGCAGCAGGAAGCGGTCGAGTTGGGCTTCGGGCAGCGGATATGTGCCCTCCTGCTCGAGCGGGTTTTGCGTTGCCAGCACATGGAAGGGCTGCGGTACGTCGTGGCGCTGGCCGGCGACCGTAACATGGTGCTCCTGCATCGCCTGCAGCAACGCGGATTGTGTCTTGGGGCTGGCACGATTGATTTCGTCGGCCATCAGCAGCTGAGTGAAGATCGGGCCCTTGATGAAGCGAAACGAGCGCCGCTGGCCGGGATTGTCTTCGAGCACCTCCGCGCCGATGATGTCGGAGGGCATCAGGTCGGGCGTAAACTGGATACGCGTGGCATCGAGCCCCAGCACGGTGCCGAGCGTTTCGACCAGCAGCGTCTTGGCAAGGCCCGGCACGCCGATCAGCAGCGCGTGACCGCCCGAAAGGATGGTGATGAGCGCGCGATTGATAACCTCGTCCTGGCCGAAGATGACTGCGGCTGCGGCCTTGTGGGCCCGCTGCATGCGTTCGGCGGCGGTCTCGATCCGTGCAACGATGTTGTCGTCGGTTTGCGTCAATGTCGTCATGCGTGGACTATAGCCCAGTTCGGTTGCAGGGAAACGCAGAGCGCGTGATCACGGTGTTTATAAGGTAGGCGACGATCACGGCAGCGGTGGTCACGGTCAAGTGAACGTTACGTAACACAATTCGGGCTTTGAACGAGAGCCTGGAGAATGGCCCTAAAGGTAATGACTTCAAAGCATTCAAACGATCTGGAAGGGATGCCGGAAGCCCCCGCGCAAGCCGCCGTCGGGGGTTCTGCGCCAGCCGGAAATGCGGCCGCGATCAGCCGTATCGAGATGGCGCTTCAACACGAGCCGTCACGGCGACGGCCGCCTGTCGAAAAATGGGATCCACCTTATTGCGGCGATATCGGACTGGTGATCTCGCGTGACGGCCGATGGCATTATCGCGGTAGTCCGATCTTGCGGCCCGAGCTGGTGCGCTTGTTCGCTTCGATCCTGCGGCGCGAGGCCGATGGACGCCACGTCCTGGTGACACCGGTCGAGAAAGTCGACGTCGTGGTGGAGGATGCGCCGTTCCTGGGCGTCGAACTCGAGCTGCTGGGGAAGGGCACAGAGCAGACGCTGGTGGTGCGCACCAATTTGGACGACGTGGTCCGTATTGGCGCCGAGCATCCGTTGCGGTTCGAATCGACGGCGGATGGCGGCATGAAGCCTTACGTGCGAGTGCGCGGCCGGCTCGAGGCGCTGCTGACCAGGGCCGTGACCTACGAGTTGGCGGAACTCATCATCCGCGATGACCGCAGCAGCGGCGATGACGCGGTTGTAGCACCGCTCGAAGGCATATGGAGCGAGGGATGCTTTTTCCCGCTTGATGCTGCAAAATCAGATGGTGGCGGCGGTTGACGCTCATTGGGTCAACCGAATGGTTGCGCAGAACGCATGAACCGCTACGCAGGGCATGCCTTTCAATGCCCGCGTTCGCAACGCGTCATAATCGCGGCGTCGCCGGCGGCCAGTATCAATTCAGCGAATAGGCCGCGTCGACCAGTTTCAGTTCGGCCGGAGCAATCAGTTGGCGGTGATTGACCGTGACCTTGTAGAGCGGCCCGTCGAGGTGCGCTTGCCAGAAATCGAGGAACTCCCGCAGGCGAGGAAACTTCGGGTGCAGGTCGTAGTCCTGCCAGATGTAGCTCTGCAGCAGCAGCCGGTGATCGGGCATCCGATAGAGGATTTCGGCCGTTGTCAGGCTGTAGCCCTTGAGCATGTCGACAAAGTCGTCTTTGACCATTCGCGCTCCTCAATGCTGTGCGGTGACCATTGCAACGTGATGGCATCTCCATGAAACCTGAGATCACGACAGGCTAACCGAGATTCGTCGCCGCATCTCAATTTTTTCCATGCCGGATCATTGAGTTGGCAGCCCTGCTGTGCGGGTGCTGCCAAGCGTGGTGTCCAATGTGCGGCGGCCGGGAGGAGCGTGTCCGCGTCCCGCGCCGGAGCGAGCGTTAGCGAGGCTTTAACCCGCAACGTGTTTCATCGAGGGCATGTACCGCGTCGGTTTCAGTTGCGTTTGTTGAAAGGCGTATCCCATGTCCTCGTTGCGTTCCCGCGTCATGCGGGCGAGCACCCGCGCATCCGCGCGCGCGCTGCCGCCGCTGTCGTTGATGCTTGCACTTGCCTTGACCGGATGCGGCGGCCGCTCCGGTTATGCGCCGACCGCGGATGCGCGCGTTGTCGCGCCACCCCAGCAAATGGCCGCCGCGGCCGTTAACCCTACAGAGCCTGAGATGGAGGCCGACGGCCTTCCGGCTCAGACGCCGCCGCTGATGCGCGCGAAGCCGCTGCCGGACGATCCTTCAGAACCGTTCAGTCCGAACTACGGCCCCAACAAAAGCCCCGGTTACGGCCCCAGCTACGGTAATGGCCGGTCGAACACTGCAGACGTGCCAGCCGCCGTGATGCGCACGGCCGCCAGCGAAACGGCGCGACATCGGCTGCCTGACGACTTGCCGCCCTATTTCCGGTCCAGGCTGGTGATTGCCAACGGCAGCGAATGAACTGGCGGTTGCGCGTTCGCTGAACGAAGCCCGCGACACGAAGGGAACCAGAACGGTGTCCAGGGCGTTTATTCAAGACGCTGACACGATTAAACAGTTTCATTTGTATAACGGCGGAGTGAAGCGACGGAAGTCAACATGTTGGCGCGTTCTATCGCTATTGTGTCCGTTCGCTGAGTTCGTGCGCGATGCGCTTTGGCGTTTGGCATGAGCTCGACTATCCCGAAGAGGAGAGTTCGAAATGTTGAAATCGGTATTTGCGGCGATGCTCGTCGCAGGCGCGATGTTTGCGCAGATGACGCCGGCATCGGCAAACGCCGTCATGTCCGGAATGAAAGCCGCGCCGGCCGCGGCTCAATCCAATCTCATCGAAGTGCGCGGTCGCGGTGGCCATGGCGGCGGCGGGAAAAGCTTCGGCGGCGGCGGCGGCGGCGGTATGCGCATGCACAGCGGCGGCGGCATGAAGCACCATGGTGGCGGTGGCGGGATGAAGCATTATGGTGGCGGCGGAAAGCATCACCATCATCGCCATCATCGCCATTGGCGCGGCTCGGGCATCTACTTTGCTGCCCCGTATTACTATGGCGGCTACTCGTATAGCGACTGCTCATGGCTGCGCCGCAAGGCGATCCGTACCGGCAAGCGTTATTGGTGGAACCGTTACTACGAGTGCCGGGACTACTATTAATAATAGGCGATAGCCGGCGCGCGGGACGTGCCGCGTGGAACGTAAGACGTTGTATCGCTGGGGGCTGGCGCGTTGCCGGCCCCCACACATTTTGAGCGCCCCAAAATTTCGAACGACAGTCATCGACAACTCGGCACTCCTGTGCGGCGATACAGCCAGGTGATGTGGCATTGAGATCGGCGGCAAGGCATGATTATCGTTCATTGAAACCTTGCAAACTCGATCAGGGAGCGGCTCATCGTGACGCTGGCGGGAGGAGACGCGATCGACATCCGCCGCTTCAGCGACATTGTATCAAATGATAATGCATCGAATGCATGCCTCCTCGCCGATCTCGATCGCATCTTTTTCGAAGCGAGTATGACCAAGACGTTCGCGTCGCCCCAAGTGCGCGCGGCGTTTCGTGAGCGCTGGCTCGGCCGCTACCTCGCGCACGAGCCGCACCTGGCTTTTCTCGCGTTCGTTGGTTCGAGTGCGGCGCCAGCAACGCTCGCAGGCTATGTTGTCGGTGCGCTGGAAGACCCCGCGCAGAGCGATCGCTATGCCGATATCGGCTATTTTCCATCATTGGCGGAGCTGACGCAGCGGTTTCCGGCCCACCTGCACATCAACCTGGCGCCGCATGCGCGTGGCCACGGGCATGGTCGCGTGCTCATCGAGCGCTTCGTGGCTGAGGCGAAAGCAAGCAAATCGCCAGGCGTCCACGTCGTCACCGGCGCTGCCTCGCGAAACACGCACTTCTACAAGCGGAATGGCTTCACGTATGAGCATCGCTTTACATGGGGCGGTGGGGAGAACGTGTTTCTGGGTCGCGCTCTTTGAGGCATCCACGCGAGCGGTGCGCTCATCATAAACGTCCGCTCAGTCGGAGCGGCTCGAGATTGCGCCGCCGATGGGCCTCTGCCATACTTTGCGCTGTTGGATTATTTCGCGCCCAATCAAGGGGATGACATGAATTGCGGCCATCACGGGCCTGGCTGATGCGCACGGACCGCATCGCCGCCGGGAGCAGGACCAAGCAGGCCATTAGTGCGTTTGCCGTCGAGATGCGGCAGGTCCACAAATGGTTTGGCGATTTTCACGCGCTGCGCGGGATTGATCTCGCGGTGAAGACCGGCGAGCGCATCGTCATCTGCGGTCCTTCGGGCTCGGGCAAATCGACGCTCATCCGCTGCATCAACCGGCTCGAACAACATCAGGGCGGCGAAATTTTTGTCGAGGGAGAAGAACTGACCAGCGACCTTCGTCAGATCGAGAAGATTCGATCGGAGGTCGGCATGGTGTTCCAATCGTTCAACCTGTTTTCGCATTTGAGCGTGCTCGACAATTTGTGTCTTGCTCCCCAGTACGTGCGCAAGCTGCCGCGGCGGCAAGCGGAAGAGAATGCCATGCGCTTGCTCGAGCGCGTTAGAATTCCAGATCAGGCGGCCAAGTTTCCCGGCCAGCTTTCGGGCGGCCAGCAGCAGCGCGTGGCGATCGCGCGGGCTTTGAGCATGAATCCACGCATCATGTTGTTCGACGAGCCGACATCCGCGCTCGACCCCGAAATGGTGAAAGAGGTGCTGGAGGTCATGGAGGAGCTTGCTGGGCAAGGCATGACCATGCTTGTCGTCACGCACGAAATGGGGTTTGCCCGTGCTGTCGCCGATCAGGTCGTGTTCATGGACGAGGGGCAGATCGTGGAGCAGGGGGCGCCGCAGGAGTTCTTTGCAAATCCGCGCCACGATCGCACGCGTGCATTCCTGGCGCAGATCCTGACGCGCTGAGGATTTTGACCAAACCTAGTGGAGCCGCAGTCAATGGCCTGTCGCCACATCGCAACCGGAGAGCCGAGATGAAATACGTGATGAAGTCCGCCGTTGCCGCGGCCGCTCTGCTTGCGCTGGTGTTGCCACAACGCGCGGCGGCCCAAGCCACCCTGCAGAAAGTCAAGGATCGCGGTGAATTGGTGTGCGGCGTCAACACCGGCATCGCCGGCTTCAGCGCGCCCGACGACAAGGGCAACTGGAGCGGGCTCGATGTCGACTTCTGCCGGGCCATTGCCGCCGCCATCTTCAAGAATGCGGGCAAGGTCAAATACGTGCCGCTGACGGCCAAGGAGCGCTTTACGGCGTTGCAGTCGGGCGAGGTCGATTTGTTGTCGCGCAACACGTCCTGGACGATGAGCCGCGACACATCTGCCGGCATGACGTTCACCGGCATCAACTATTACGACGGCCAGGGCTTCATGGTGAAAAAGTCGCTGGGCGTCGCCTCCGCCAAAGAGATTGCCGGCGCCAGTGTATGCGTGCAGACCGGCACCACTAACGAGCTGAACCTCGCCGACTTCTTCCGCCAGCGCGGCATGGACTACAAGCCGGTTGTTTTCGAGAAGCTGCCAGAGACGATCCAAGCCTACAATGCCGACCGTTGCGACGTGCTCACGGCGGATGCGTCTCAGCTCTACTCCATCCGCCTGTCGCTCGGTGCGCCGCAAGAGCACATCGTTCTGCCTGAGGTCATTTCCAAAGAGCCGTTGGGCCCGGCCGTGCGCCAGGGCGATGCGCTGTGGGCCAATATCGTGCGCTGGTCGCTGTTTGCGATGATCAATGCGGAAGAGCTCGGCGTAACGTCGGGGAATGTCGACGAGATGGTTGCCTCGCCCAATCCCGAGATCAAGCGCCTGCTCGGCAAGGAGGGTGATTTCGGCAAGGGCATCGGCCTCGACAACGACTGGGTCTACCAGATTTTGAAGGCTGTCGGCAACTACGGGCAATCGTTCGATCGCAACGTCGGCGAAGGCTCGCGGCTGAAAATCTCGCGTGGGCAAAATGCATTGTGGCGCGATGGCGGTCTGCAGTATGCGCCGCCGATCCGCTGACATTGCGGGCAACACGCTGATGTCGTGTCGTGGTCGACAAGTCCCCGCAGGCGCTACACTGGCTTCATGTGAATGGCGAGGGTGCGAAGAGACTGATGGCCGGGCAGCAGGCAGAATTGCACCGACGGCGCCACGCGAGGGGCCGCGCGGGGTTTTATGATCCCAAGGTGCGCGGCATCGTGCTGCAAGCGATGCTGGTCATCGCACTGCTGGCGCTCGGCTACGTGCTGGTCTCCAACGCCATCGCCAACCTGCAACGTCAAAACATCGCCTCAGGTTTCGATTTCCTGGGCCGGACGGCCGGCTTCGATATTTCGCAGACGTTGATTCCGTATGCCAACACCATGAGCTACGGTCGCGCCTTCTGGGTTGGACTTGCCAATACGCTGCTGGTGGCAGGGCTCGGCATCGTGCTGGCGACGGGCATAGGTTTCACTGTAGGCATTGCACGACTGTCGTCGAACTTCGTGATGTCGCGGCTGGCCGGCGTCTACGTCGAGCTGTTCCGCAATATTCCGCCGCTTCTGTTGTTGTTCGCGATCTATTTCGGCGTGCTGAAGACGCTGCCCAATCCGCGCGATAGCATCGCCTTGCCGCTGTCGAGCTTCCTCAATGTGCGCGGACTTGTGGTGCCGCGGCCGATCTGGCTCGACGGTGCGGGGCAGGTGGCGATCGCGTTTTTCGCGGCGGTTCTGTTGGTGATGGCGCTGCGCGCATGGGCCGCGCGGCGACATCGCGAAACAGGCCGCACCTTTCCCGTCGCGACCACCGCACTGGTGTTGCTCATTGCTTTTCCGGCGCTGGCATTTCTGGCGGCGGGCCGGCCGGTGGCGTTCGATGTGCCGGTTGCCGGTCGTTTCAACATCTCGGGCGGCATGACTTTGTTGCCTGAGCTCGTTGCGCTGGTTGCCGGTCTATCGCTCTACACGGCGGCCTTCATCGCAGAGATCGTGCGGGCGGGAATTGTTGGCGTCGACAAGGGCCAGAAGGAAGCGGCCGCAGCGCTCGGCCTGACGCCTGCTCAATCGATGCGGCTCGTCGTTTTGCCGCAAGCCCTGCGCATGATGATCCCGCTGCTCACCAATCAATTCCTGAACCTTACCAAGAACTCTTCGCTGGCGGTGGCGATTGGCTATCCCGATCTGGTGTCGGTCTTCTCTGGCACCGTGCTCAACCAGACCAACCAGGCGATCGAGGTCATCGCTATCACCATGGCGGTTTATCTCGTGCTGAGCCTCATCACGTCTTTGGCCATGAATCTATTCAATGCACGAATGTTGCTGGTGGAGCGATAGCGGTATGGCGCGCGCACGTTCATATGGCGCACATGCAGCGCATGCCACTCCGCCAAGGCTCGGGCTGATCGCGTGGGCGCGCCGCAACTTGTTCTCGTCGGCGCTCAACGTGGCGTTGACGTTGCTCGGGGCCTGGATGGCAGGCTGGCTCGCTTATGCCCTCGCGGATTGGGCGCTGCTGCGCGCCGTCTTTTCAGGCGCCGATGGCAGTGCATGTGCGGCGCCGGGCACGGGGGCGTGCTGGCCGTTCGTCGTCCACAAGCTCGATGTCTTCATCTATGGGCGCTATCCGGTGGACCAGCGCTGGCGGGTGAATATCACCATGCTATTGGGCGCCGTCGGCCTTGTCGCGTTGCTGGTTCCCGCTGTTCCCGGAAAACGCTGGAGCTTGGCAGCTCTGCTCGGGCTCTATCCGTTGGTCGCTTTCGTCCTGCTGGCGGGCGGCTTGTTCGGCTTGCCGGAAGTCGAGACCGAGCGCTGGGGCGGCCTCATGGTGACATTGGTCGTCGCACTGGCCGGCAGCCTCGCCGCATTTCCAATCGCGATTGCTTTGGCGCTCGGGCGGCGATCAGGTTTGCCGCTCGTGCGCTGGGCATCGATTGCCTTCATCGAACTGGTTCGCGGCGTTCCCCTCATCACCGTGCTGTTCATGGCGTCTGTGATGTTGCCCTTGTTCCTGCCCGATGGGGTGACGCTCGACAAGCTCGCGCGGGCCCTGGTCGGCGTTGCGCTGTTCCAGGGAGCCTATCTGGCTGAGGTGATCCGCGGCGGTCTGCAATCGATCCCGCGAGGTCAATTCGAGGCGGCGGATGCGCTGGGCCTGACGTATGCGCAGAAGATGCGGCTCGTGATTTTGCCGCAAGCCCTGCGCCGCGTGCTGCCGGGCATCGTCAATTCGTTCATCGCGCTGCTCAAGGACACGAGCCTTGTGTTGATCATCGGCGTGTTCGATCTGCTGGGCATTGTGCAGCAGGCCGTGGCGTCCGACGCGAGGTGGTTCTCGCCGTCGACGCCGATGACCGGATACGTGTTCGTCGGTTTCGTATTCTGGGTGATGTGCTTCGGCATCTCCCGATTCGCTCTGAGACTCGAGCGCAGGGCCAATCCCGACGATCGGAAATGATTTCTCAGGCGCCAGATAGGCGTGCGCATCGCCCCCAAATTCGAATAGGGAAGGTCAGCTGGCTGAACTAAGCCAGATGCGAAATATCCGTATGCGTCTATATTCTGGCTCGCGCACGGAATATGCGATCAGCATCAATCAGTTGTCTGGTCATTCCGTGTGCGGGAGCGGTTTGTTCACGGATTTCATAAAAGGCAATAAAAACAATGGAATAGTCTTGCGTTTCGACTGCCTTCAGAATTTGCGTGCCAATGCAACACATGAAAAATTTTCATGATCCCGAGCCGAAATCGACACGTCAATTGGGTTGACGCATGAACGAGCATTAATATTCCGTTGGCAAACGAGCACTGCTTTTGGCGGGCCACGACCCGGGGTGCCGAACGGGGTCAATCAGGGGGATGATGATGAGCAGATATCTTTCACAAGCGAGCACGATTGCGCTCATTGCGGCCGGTGCACTGGCGCTCGGCGGCTGCGGCATCGGGGGCGCCATCAAGGATGTCAAGAACGCGCTGAATGATAATGGCGGTGAGCAGAACTCGACGGGTGGTTCCACGGGCGGCTCGACCGGCGGAACCACAGGCGGCTCAACCGGTGGCAGCACCGATACGGCGAGCGGTGGCTCGACCGGCGGAACCACAGGCGGCTCAACCGGTGGCAGCACCGATACGGCGAGCGGTGGCTCGACCGGCGGTTCCACGGGCGGCTCAACCGGCGGCAGCACCGATACGGCGAGCGGTGGCTCGACCGGCAGTGGCACGACGACGGCACAGACGGGCAACGCCTTCTTCGTTAAGGCAGATGTTGGAACCGGCGCGGTCACGCAGCTGTCGCCCAAATCGGGATCGACAGTCGCGGTCACGACCGGCCCGTGGAGTGAAGTCGCTTCGCTACCGAGCAATCTCGATAATGAGCCCGAGCCCATTCGCGATGGCCAAGGTAACATTCTATCTGACCAGAAGATCTACAAGCGGGACGTTTCCATTGCGGCGAGCAACGGACTGACGTCATCGACCTCCGGCGTGCAATACGTTTATTCGCCATGCCAGCCCGGCAGCGCGGGCTGCGGCTATAACTTCGGTGCCGATGTCTACAACGGAACCGTTACGCAGAATGGCAGTCCGGTCACCAAGGACACCGTGCAGATCGGCCCGAATAGCCCGCTCGTCACGGTCAAGGAGCAGTTCGGCTATGTGAGCAGCCAACAAGGCCAGTACTCCTATGCAGGCCAGTACACCGACGCCGACCTCCAGCTTCGCGTCACGTCCGTCAACGAGAATGCCGGACCGAACGAGGACGAGGTCAACGTCGATCTGAAATCGGGAAGCATTTCTGGCGGCGTATTCTTTGGCGGTACGGCGACCCCACTCGGCGAAATGGATGCGCTGAAAGCTGGCAATGTGCAGGCGACTTACTACGGAGGCTTCCAGGGCGCGGCAGGCGACGGTGCGGGCAAGCCTGAAGACTGGGATGAGCCGGTAGGTAGCAATGCCGCTTCAATCAGCGGTCAGACGCAGATGACTGCAAACTTCGGCGCAGGCACGGTGCAAGGCAGCGTCTACAACCTGCAGCGTTGGGATGACAAACTGGTCACAGAGCAGAACCCTTACGGGTCGGCAGTGCCGATGGGCTATGGCGTCGCTATGGATGGTACGATCAGCGGCTCGACATACGCGGGCACAGCCAAGTACACGGCTGCATCGACGACGCCGGGCGCGGCGGCATTGTCGAACTCGCCTACCGGCGACTTGATTGGCGGCTTCTACGGGCCGAATGCGGCGGAGACGGCCGGTGCGGTGCGAATCGTCGGACAGGGGCCGGGCACGGGGCCAGGCACGGCCAGCGCGCCGACGGGTGTCCTGGTCGGCGGCTTCATCGCGGGCAAGGCGCAACCGAACTGAGTCGGGTGGCGCGATCGGCATCATTTGGCGCGGGCGCGAAGGATCGACTTTTCGCCCGCGCGATGATTGAACCAGTCGTGCTGTCGGCGTTGGTACGGGGAACTTGCGTCGAGGGGAGCGAGGACGCAATGGTACTGCGAGGCTCGCAATCGCTGGGGGGCAGGCAGACGCTGGGGAGCGATCTGGCGCGCACGCGCGGATGTGCTCGCGGCCAAGGCGTTCGCTTCGCAAGTGAAGGCCGCTGCTTGCCGCGAGCGGCACTCGGCATATTCTTACGACTGGCGGGAATCACCATTGCGCTGTCGGTGCAGCCGGTCTGTATTCATCGGGCAGCGGCGGCGGCCGAGGTGGCAGATCAGTCAGCTGCCGCTGTTGTGGTGGCCAACTCCTCGACCCATCGCAAAGCCCGATCGACGGGCACCGTGTGGAACGAGGCGCAGACCACATCGGCCCAGCGTGAAGATCGGGCGCGCACGACTCTCGGCAAGTGGACGCCCGACATTCGCACCGAGGCTATGCATGTCGGCGCCAAGCCGGCGGCGGAAGTTAAACCCGCTACCGGCGGGACTGGCGAGAAGGTACTTACCGTCGAGGAACTCGAGCGTGTCTGGTTTGGGTTGACGCCGCGTCAGCAGTTTGACGCGGTCGAGCAGCTGTTGCGCGTCAAGCGGCCGGACATTGCCGAGCGGCTGCTGAAGAGTACGAAGTACGTCTATCCCGGCGACGCCAAGGTGGCGCGCTTCTACCTCGGGCTTGCCGCCAAGGGGCAGGGGCGGCACGATGAGGCGATCGGCGAGTTCCGGGATCTCTTGGCGAGCGATCCCGAGTTCAAGCGTGTGCGGCTGGAGTTGGCGCACACGCTCTACATCACCAACCAGGACGAGGCCGCGCGCCACCACTTCGATCTCGTGCTCGGCGCCTCGGGTTCCAACCCGAACCTCGAGACCACGGTGCGCAGCTACCTCGGCGCCATCGACGGCCGCCGCCGCTGGGACTTCTCGTCCTATTTCACGATCGCGCCCTCGACCAACATGAACCAGGGCGGCGAGGCCCGCATCGTCTACCTCAATGGCCTGCCGTTCGTGATCAACGATTCCAATTTGAAGAAGTCGGGTGTCGGTATCAACGCCGGTTTCCAGGGCAGTTACCGCCAGCAGGTCACCGACCGTCTCGACATCATCTACTCGGGCGGCCTGCATACCAAGACGTTCCGCGATGACGACTTCAATACGGCGCTGGGCTCGGTGTCGGTCGGCCCGCGCTACAAGTTCGACTGGGGCTTTCTCGGTCTTTATGGCCTGCTCGAGAACCAGTGGCATGCGCAGGAGAACTACTCGCTTTCGTTCGGCGGCTTGCTGTCGGGCAGTGTGCGGCTTGGCCCCAAGGATGTGCTCTATTCCGATCTGCTGTGCAGCCGCCGCCGTTTCGACGACGACTGGAACAACCAGGACCTGACCTATCAGGATGGCCACGTCTGCAGCGCCACGGGCCGGCTCGATCATTACGTCGATTCCGCCACGCTCGTGCGCGTGCTCGGCGGCGGCGGCCAGGAGCGCACCGGCCTCGTCCATCTCGATAACGATAGTTGGTTTGCCGGTGCCGGCATTTATCGCGAGCTGCCGCTCGGCATTACCATCTATCTGCAAGCGCTCTACACCGACAAGCAATACGATGGCGATTATCCGACGCTGACCCAAGCACGCCACGACCAGCGCTGGGACTTCAGCGTCAACCTGACCAAGCGCGATTGGGTGTTCTGGGGCTTTGCTCCGCAGGTGCAGTACACCTACACCACCAACGCTTCGAATGTGCCGTTCCATCAGTATGATGCGCACGGCGTCAACCTCACGTTCACCAAGCGCTTTTGAACCGAGAGCCTGATCGCCCGAGTTGGAAGCGTTCTTGTTTCCATTGGCGCATACTCCACCCGCTCCCGTCACCCGTCGCAGAACGGTGCCCAGACACGTCGCTGCAAACTCGTTTTGCGTTGGTGAATGCGCGCGTGCGGCGAGTGCATGCCTTCACCGCTTACGTCTCAGCTGTTGCGGCGTGTCTAGGTTCCTGCCGGCGCGGGAAAGACGGCAGTGATTGGGGCACAGGGCCTGCCTCCAACGCCACCGTCACCCCGACGCAGGTCGGGGCCCAGACACGTCGCTGCAAACTCGTTTTGCGTTGGTGAATGCGCGCGTACGGCGAGCGCATGCCTTCACCGCTTACGTCTCATGCATTGCGACTTGCGTGGGTACCGGCCTTCGCCGGGAAGTTGGTGGCGAATGGGATGACGCGCGCATCGATACGCGTCACGAAAAAAGTTGAAGCCCGCGAGTATGCTCGCGGGCCTCTTGGCTTGAAGGTTGGTGCTGGGGCGAAGCGTTCACTCCGCCGCAGCACTGCTTGCAACCATACTCAACGGATGTCCGGCTGGTTAGGGCGCTGGATTTTCTGCGTTGGTGGCCGTTTGATCTCCGATTGCGGCTTCTTGCGCTCAATCTTCACGATCTTCTTGCAGTTGGGATACTTGCCGAACGTGCCGGGCGGGCAAGGACGGACGATCTTGCGGCAGTTGGGATACTTCCCGACCGTGCCTTCAGGGCAGTGCCGCTCGATCTTGCGGCAGTTGGGATACTTGCCAACGGTCCCTTCCGGGCAATGCTTGATGATCGGCTTGCAGTTCGGCCACTTGCCGGTCATGCCCTTGCTCTCGCAAGTCGGACGCTCGGGGCACTTGCGGCCAACGGGCACCTTGGAGCCATCGGGGCATGTCTTCGTCTCAGGCTCCTTGCGGTGACAGTTGGGATACTTGCCGACCATACCCTTGTCCTCGCAAGTCGGACGCTCGGGGCACTTGCGGCCAAGCGGGACGATTGTGCCGTCCGGGCACGTCTTCGTCTCGGGCTTGGACGGCGGCTTGCCGCACCACTTTCCGTGATCCACTGACCTTACGACCCAACCACGTTCGCGCAGGACGCTGATGCGCGACTGCGGTACTTGCTCGAAGCCGGGCGGGCAAGGTGTTTCACGCGGCGGCTTCACGCACCAGATGCCAGGCAGGCGGCGCACGGTCCATCCCTGCTCACGCAGGTAATGAGCGCGCAGCGAGCCGACTTCGTGCATGCCGAACGGGCATGTGACCGGTGGGACGACGGGCGGAATGACCGGCGGGATCGGATCGATCAGATGCGGCGGATCGATCGGCCGTTCGCTGCAGGTGCGTCCGTTCCAGCGCTCGCCGGGCGGGCAGCACTTGCCCTTGACTGGCGTGCGCGACCAGCCGCGCGGGCATTGGGTCGACTTGGGCACGCATTGGCCATCGTCGAACTCATAGCCCGGCGGGCATTGCGCCGGTACTGGCGGTGGGAACGTCTGGCACACTGCCGCATCGACATTCGCCGTTGCTTGTGCGGTGTCGTCCGAAGCATCGGTGTTCTTAGGCGTATTGCCGGCAGGTTGTGCGATCTCCACAAGGTTGGTCAGCTTGCACTGCAGCTGCCTCACCAGGTCCACAGAGAACACTGTGGAGAGCTTCAACTGCAGGTGTCCACCAGATGCAATTGATGCGTTGTTATGGGTGCAGATGGCACCGCCGCCACCACCGCCACCACCAACACAATTCCACGGCGCATTCCACGAGGCGTCGACGGGTTCGCGCGGCAGCGTTTCGTTCAGTATGATGTTGCCGTTGAAGTTACCGGGGCCGGTGTTCTCAACATCAATCGTCCAATCACACTTGAAGCCACCGCCCTCGCGCGGGCAGATGCCCGACGACCGCTTGGTGATCTTCAGGTTCGACTGGGGAACCGTCGGGGCGCAGACATCCGCCGGGATGATCGATACGGCATCGTCCTGGTCGTTCGTCGGATCGGTATTTTTCGGCGTGCCACCGGGAGCAACGACGATCTTGGCGACGTTGCGGATACGGCAGCCGTGCTCACGCGCGGTCTGGGGTGAGACCTTCAGCCAGACCGGGAACGACCGGGCGGAGTTCTTGGGCATGTTGATGCCGTTGAGCTTGCACAGTCGCGTGTTGCCGATTGCCGGATCACACGCCCATGGGCCAGGACCGAGCAACAGCGTCGTACCGGCCGGGAAGGTGTCGCGGACATGCAGGTCGCCGTTGTAGTGACCGGGGCCGTCGTTGAACACGCGGATCCAGGACTTGCAGAAGTAGGAGCCGGCATTCTCGCTGCACGTTTCAGGTGACGGTGTCTTTTCCAGACGCAGGTCGGTCTTCTTCTCGCGGCACAGTTCATCCGGCAGTTCGGCGGTCGCGCTGTCGCTATCGTCGCCGGCGTTCGTGTTCTTCGGTGCGCCGAGTGGAGCCGCGATCCAGGCACGGTTGGGCAGCTTGCAGCCGAGGCTCTTGGCTTCGGCGATCGGAACCTTCACCGAGACCCAGAGGTGCACCTTGTCGGACGGTGCCAGGAACACATTGACGGGTGCCTTGTGCTTGCACTCGTAGGTGTTGCCACCGACGCTGGCGCAGTTCCAGTTGGCCATCGGCGCCCACATGATCGGAGTCGCGGCGGGCGGCAGCTGGTCGCGTACCGTGATCGGGCCGAGGAAGTCGTCAGGTCCGGTATTCTCGACGCTGACATGGAAGCCGCAAGCGATGTCGTTGTTGAAGTAGATGCACTTCAACGCCTTCTTTTCGAGTTTCAAGTTGGAGTGGTCGCCTTTCGGCTCACAGCGCGGATCGGGAATGATCGCGGTGGCGCCGTCCATATCGTCGGTCGGGTCACTGTTCCATTGCGAGCCGCCGGGCGCCCACTCGATCTCGGCGAAGTTGGTGAGCCGGCAGCGGCGCTGCTCCTTCGGCACAGCCGCCCACACGGTCAGGAACACGCTGTCGCCGGGGGCCAGGAACACGTCAGGCTGCCAGCAGCGCGTTTCGGCGGGGCCGCCGACATGCCAGCACGTCCAAGGCGGCTGATTTGCGAACGCAGTCAGCAGGCCAGGCGGGTTGGCGGGGAACCGGTCGCGAACCAGAATGTCACCGAAATAGTTGTCGGGACCGGTGTTGCGGACGCGGATCTGATATCCGCAAATCCACTTGCTGCCCCACGAGAAGCAGCTCTTCGGGTTGGCGCGCTTCCTGAGCTCGAGGTTGGCGTTGTAGGGATATTCGGGATCGGGGAACTCGGGTGGAAACTCCGGCGGGATGTCGCCAGGTGGCAGCCAGCCCGGCGGATACTCGCCAAACGTCTGCAGGCCCGGATAGCCGTCGCAAGGCTGCCAGATCTCGACATCACCCATGTGACCTGCCTTCTCGGCATCGCCGAAAAAGCTGTCGTAGTCGGTGAAATAGGTCGTCATCGGCGGCACGTTCTGCGGCCTGACGAGGGAGATTGCATTGCCCTGCAGGCCGTGCACGTCGGCATTTGCGGCTGGATCACCTTCCGCATCGCCTTGCGCGAACTCGCCCGCACGCAAACGCTCACCCGTGGTCCACAGGAAGGCGCCGCACGAGCCGATTTTCAGCATGCCGGTCTGATCGTAGTCAAAACCGAGCGTGATGCCGCCATTGGAATGGCGATGCTCGGCGGGCAGGCCGATCGCATATGTTTCTGCAACCGCGACCCAGCGGCTGGGTGTTGCGGGATCGTCCGGCACCTCCAAACGGTAGCGCTTCACCTCGGCCTTCTCGGCTTCGGCGAACAAGGAGAAATCGTAGCTGCCGCGCTGGGCGCCGCGTTCGGCGACGTAAAGACGGCCATCCTTGTCGAACAGCATGTCGGAGAGCTGCTGGTCCGGCGTCGTGGTGTCGACATCGAGTTCCCAACGCGCGTCGCCCGCAAAGCCGCCATCCTGCGTGATGCCGATCGACCAGACTTGGCGGTCGACTGCATAAAAGAGACGGCCATCGCGCATCGCCATGCCATGGACGCGGCGCTCTTTCTGCGTGTAGCCCCAGGTCCCGGGCTTCTCGACGTCGAAGGCGGCAGACGTGATGTCGGCCTTGGAGCCGTCATCGGCCATTGCCGCCAATCCCTTGGCAGGGCGGCCGGCGACACCGTGGTCGAACGTGTCGATCAACTGGCCATTGGCGTCGATGCGGTGGACGAGGCCGCTATCGAGATCGGAGGCAAAAAACTGGCTGTGCTCCTTGTCATGCACGATGTCGCCGACACCGGCACCGGAGTTGGCCGGCAGCGTGGCGAACAGCTTCGTCTCGCCGGTGGCGCCATCGACGCGCCAGATGGCGCCGGGTGAGCCACCCTTGTCCTCGGCGAACATGCCATCCATCCAAGTGGCGCCAGCAGCACCTGTTTTGGTGCGATCAGGCTGGCCGTCGCCGTTCGCGTCCGGGCGCACGATGTGCAGGCCGAAGGTGGACGTGGCGCCGAAATAAATGTTGGGGGGCAACTTGCCGGCCTCGCGCGACTCCTCGAGCGCGATGGCAAACACCTGGCCAACGTCGCGGGCGAGGAATTGGCGCTTGGAGCTTGTCGGCACGAGCTGGCCCGATGGCGGCTCGCCGGCAACGGCGATGGACTGGATCTGGGCGGATGCTCCATCGACGTTGATGACGAACTGGTCGAGCGGGTTCATGCCCGGGATCACCGGAGCGCCCGAGGGGCGGAAGCCCGAGAAACCGGAAACGACGGCATCGCCTGGAGCCAAAACGGCTTCGGCGGCATGTGCAGCCGCCGTTCCGATCAACAAGCTTGTCATCACCGTTGCGAGGACTGCGCCGCGGGCCACGCAGCGTGCGCGACGCATTTGTCGGGGTGGGCAAGCACATAGGGGAGTATGGCGGGGCGGATCGCTACCGATCGCCATGCGCGAAGTAGGAAATTGCATGGAGTATCTCCTTCCAAGCTGGGCACGAGGGCACGGGGGAATGCCTCTGGAGCTTGGTCGCAGGCCACGACGCGCCGGTTCGATCCGCCGCGCCGCGCAAGTCGTGAGATAGTAAATAGTTTCTAATCGGCAGAATACTGCAGTGGAACGTTGAAATGAAACGAATCTTGCCGTTTGCGGTCCAATTACTCGAGGAGCGCCGCAACATGCTGCGCTATGGCCAGCGCGGCCGTGAGGCCAGGGCTCTCGATGCCATAGAGCGCCACCAGGCCCGGCATGCCATGCAGCTTTTCATCATGAATGGCAAAATCGGCGGCCGCCTCGCCCGGTCCTGAAAGTTTCGGTCGGATGCCCGTGGTGCCCGGCTGCAGATCGGCATCGGCGACGCCCGGCCACCAACGCGCAGCCGCGGCAATGAAGCGTCGCTTGCGCGCGCCATCATCGTCATCGAACTCGTAGGAGATGCGATCGACATAGCTGACGTCGGGACCGAGCTTGGCGTTGGCCGCGATATCGAGTGTCAAGTGCACACCGAGTCCGCCGGGCTCGGGCACTGGGTAGATCAAGCGGTCGAATGGCACCTTGCCGGCAACATCGAAGTAGTGGCCCTTGGCAAAATAGGTTGCAGGCGGGCGATAAGGCGAGGTGGAATCGGCAAACAGCGGCGCGGCAAGCGCGCTCGCGTGGAGCCCGGCCGCGATGACGAGTTTGCGGCCGGTGATTGCTGTTGCGGCAGCCGCGCCGCTTTCGACCATGACCTCATAACCCGATGGGCAGCGGCGCAGTCTGATGACGCGCGCATTGAGCACGATCTCTCCACCCATCGCCTGGATGTGGCCTTCCAGTGCCGTGAGGAGGGAACGGCTGTCGATGATGCCGGTAGACGGCGACAGCAGACCAAAGTCACAGGCGATCGAGGGCTCCAGGGCGCCAACGTCGGCGGCTGACAGGCGGACGAGATCGTCAACACCGCAGGCAGTGGCGTTGGCGGCAATTTGCTCGAGCGTGCCTGCTTCCTGTGCGCCGGTTGCAACGAGCAGCTTGCCGCAACGCCGGAACGGAACCCCGTTGTCAGTAGCAAAGCGGTAGAGCTCAATCCTTCCCGCGAGGCAGGTGCGCGCCTTCAGCGAGCCCGGCGCATAATAGAGCCCGGCGTGGATCACCTCGGAATTGCGCGATGTCGTCTCGCTGCCCGTGCGTGCGTGTTGCTCGAGCACAAGGACGTGTTGGCCCCTGGCCGCTACCGACCGGGCGACGGCAAGGCCGATAACGCCGGCCCCCACGATGATTGTCTCGATATCCGCGGTCATGCTTTGGCTTAGGGTGACGAAGGAAGGGTCGGGGAATGGCATGCCCCAGCGTTCAATAGTTTGAAGCCCGTTGTCTGATCGATGTCAGTTTGTGTATTGCTTATCTGGCGGGTCGGATTAAAGTGGTGATGTCGAGACAGTGCTGCTCCTTCTGTCCCCCCTCCCCTCCAGGAGTAGAGCAGCATCCGGGCGAACCGCAGTTCGGCCCACGTCCCGACACTCTTGCGATTGGGGTCTTGGCAACGGGGCCCCTTTTGCTTGTCTGGATTGGCATGGTGGGGCACCATCGCACTCCACGATTGACAACTTTCTCCACAGCATCCCTGTGCGCTCGCGAGCGACCTTTCATCAGCATCTTGCAGTTTGTATGAGTGTTCGCGGGCAGCGGCCGGCCGTCGCTTCGATGGCGCGCCGCGCGGACTTACGCGGCAACGATACAGGTGCCTGATTTTCACATTCATCCATACGGCGGATTGGCAGATCGGCAAGCCTTTCGGCGGCTTTGATGAGCGGCTGGCGGGGCGGCTGGAGGAAGCGCGGCTCGATGCCGTCGATCGGATCGGCGAGCTTGCCACGGCGCGTGGGGCATCGCATGTGCTGGTAGCTGGCGATGTGTTTGATGCTCCCGATCTGTCGGAACGTGCGCTGCGGCAGGTCTTGACGCGGATGGGGCATCACCATGGCGTTACATGGGTGCTGCTGCCAGGCAATCACGATCCGGCGTATCCCGGCGGTGTTTGGGAGCGCCTGACGCGGATCGGCACGGGCCCGCATGTCGTCATTGCCGACAAGCCGCAGCCCATCATGCTGGGAGCACGCGCCGTTGTATTGCCGGCTCCGCTCACCGCCAAGGCGACTGCGGTCGATCCAACCCGCTGGATGGACGCGGATGGCCGCCACGACGGTATTTTGCGCATCGGTCTGGCACATGGCTCTGTGCATGGGTTCGGATCGGAAGGCGAGAGCGCGGTGCCGATTGATCCGGGTCGTGTCGCGTCCGCGCGCCTCGACTATCTGGCGCTGGGCGATTGGCATGGCCTCAAGCGTATCGGCCCACGCTGCTGGTATTCCGGCACGCCCGAGCCCGACAACTTCGCCAATAATCCAAAAGGTCACGCGCTAGTCGTCACGCTCGCTGCGGGCGCCGAGCCGGTGGTGGAGCCGGTCGTCGTCGGGCGCTACGCGTGGGCGCGCATCAAGGCCCGCATCACCGGGGCTGCCGATCTCGACGCCCTTAGTCATGAGATCGCCGCGCAGGCGCCACAGCAAAGCCGGCTGCTGGTGCGGCTGGAGCTGTCCGGCTCGCTGTCGGTCGGCGATCATGCGGAATTTGCGGCGTGGCGGCAGGTCATCGACAGCCGCCTTCAGTATCTTGCGATCGACGCCGACGAACTTGGCCTAACGGCTGGTCTCGACGATGCGCGTGTGCGCGATCTCATCGGCTCGGATGGCGAGTTGCAGGCTGCAGCCGAGCGGTTGGAAGCGCAGGCGCGCCAGCAGGCGGATGGTGCGCATGGGGATGCGGCCCCGCATCATCGCCGCGTGGCGCAGACGGCGCTGGTGCGCCTGCTCGAGATGGCGCGCGCGGCGTCGGGAGAAGGCGCATGAAAATCCGCGCCGTGCGCCTCGCCGAGGTCGGCACATTTTCCTCGCCCGTTGCAATCGAACGCTTCTCGGGTGGGCTCGATGTTTTGATCGGCCCCAACGAGCAAGGCAAATCGACCATTTTTCGCGCCATAGATTTTGTCTTTCAGAAGCGCCATACGACGACTGGCAAAGCGGTGGCGGCGCTTGCTTCGCGCAACGGCGGCGCACCGTTGATCGAGGCGGACTTCGAGGCCGATGGCAAGCTTTGGCGCATCACCAAACGGTATGGTCGCGCCAACAGCGCAGAACTGACCGATCTCACAACGAATACGCGCATGGCGCGCGGTGCCGATGCGGAGGAGGCGCTTGCACGACTGATCGGTCTGACGGGCTCCGGCGGTGCGGGACGCTTCGGCCTCCTATGGGTCGCCCAGCAAGGATCGTTGACACCGCCAAAGCCCGACGAAAGCACCGAGCGGCCTACGCTGCGGGCGGCGATCCGGCAGGAAATCGATGCGGTCGCGGGTGGTGAATTGTCCCGCCGCGTGGCCGCGCGCGTGTCGGCCGAGCTTGGCAATTACATAACGGCATCGCGGCGTGAACCGAAGAAGGGCTCGCGCTATGAGCTTGCCTTGCAGCGCCGCCGCGAGCAGGCCGATGCGCGTGCGGCGTGTCGGCGCGCCATCGAGCAGGCCGATGAGCGCTTGCAGCGTCTGGCCGAATTGCGCGCCGCGTACGAGAGCCGGCATTCGCCCGAAGCCATGGCGGCGTTGCGGCAAACGCATTCTGACTGCGAACGTCTGGCGGTGCAGGCCGAGAAGTCGCAAAGCGAATTAGCGCATCTCAAGGGCTTGGAAGCAGCGGCTGGAACAGCATACGAGCGCGCGAAGGAGCGTCACACAGCTTTTGCCGAGGCGCTGCAGGAGGCGCTGCGGCTCGATGCCGAGCGCGTGGCCATCGAAGCCCAGGTCGGGCCGCTCGATCAGCGCATTGTGACTGAGGGCGCGCGCGTTGCAGCTCTGGATAGCGAGATCGCAGCACGCGAGGCGCAGCATGCGCAACTGACGTCGGCGGGTGATCGCCAGCGTGAGCGTCGCCAGCTGCTCCACGAGCTCGACCGATTGCGGGTGGTGCGCGAAAAGGCGGCTGCCGATGCCAGCGAAGCCGCTCGGCTGGAGGCGGAGATTGCAGCCATTGCCGTGACGCCAGATCGGTTGCGGCGGCTGGAGGATGCCGAGCGTGCAGCAGTCCAGGCTGAGATCGATGCCAAGCGGCCTGCCGGCGTCGACCTCGACATCGCGCTCGAAGCAGATGGTGAAGGCAGGGTTCATATCGATGGCGTGCTGGCAAAGCGTCGCGAGACACGCGCGGTCGATGGCACCGTTACCATCGATATTGCCGGCATAGGCCAGTTGCGCATCGTGCCGTCGGATGCCGCCAAGCGCCAGGCCGCACGTCAGGCGGCGCAACAGGCAAGGCAGGCATGTGAACGGCTGCTAGCCGAGTTGGGCATCAATTCGCTCGAGCACGCACGCGAGCTGGCGACGCGGCGCAATGGTCTTAGCGAGGCTCTGCATGGCGCTCGGGCGCGCGTGTCGGCGCTGGCGCCAGCCGGTCTAGCGGCAATCGATGCGGAGATTGCGACCACGCAGCAAGCATTGGACGCGATGGAGGTCGCGCCAGGTGACGAGGATGCCGCAACTGTCGGGCAGTTGCCGCAACGGCTCACGGAGGTCGCGGCCCTGATCCGCAAGCAGCGCTCTCAGCGCGAGACGGCGCTGCTGGACCACAAGGAGCTGCAGCACGAGCGCCAGCGCTGCGCCGACCGGACGAGCGCTATTGCACAGCGCCACATGCAACTCCTCGCCGTGCTCGGCCCGCCTCAAGTGCGGGATAGCGCTGCGTGCCGACTGTTGGAGAATGCTGAAGGCGCCCGCCTGGAGCACGACCGGCTGACGCGCGAGCGCATGCTGTTTGCCCAATCCGCGCCGACAGATGTTGAGGTGCGCCAACGCGCGGAGGCACGGCACGCCACGGCGCAGCGATTACAGCACGCGCAGCAGGAAGAGCGGCGACTGACCGAGGAGATTGCCGAATTGGAGGGTTATGTTCGTGCCGCTGGCGAGGCCGAACGCAATCTGGAGCTGGCGCGGCTCGACGGCGAAATCGCCGAGCTCGACCGGGAAATCGCGCATCACGAGCACGAAATCGCATCCCTGGAATTGCTAGCAGCGACGCTGGCGCAGGTGGAAAGCGAGAACCGCGCGCGCTTCCTCGTGCCCGTAACAGAGCGCCTGCGTCCTTATATGCAGCAGGTGTTTCCCGACGCTCACGTCGTGTTCGACGAGGCGTTTGTACCCCAACAGCTTGCGCGCGGCTCATCGCACGAGGCGCTCGCGACCTTGAGCGACGGCACACGCGAGCAGTTGGCGATCCTGGTGCGGCTAGGCTTCGGCCGCTTGCTTGCCGAGGCCGGCATGCCGGCTCCGCTGATCCTGGACGACGCGCTAGTTTACTCCGACGACGAGCGCATTGTGCGCATGTTCGCGGCATTGAATGCGGCATCCTCCCATCATCAGGTGATCGTGTTCAGCTGCCGGTCGCGCAGCTTCCATCATCTTGGGGGAACGCGGCTCGCCATCACGCCTTGGCCGGGTTCGACGGCCTCGCCGGCATCGTGACGAGTATTCGAAAAAAGGCGAAGCGTCCGCTTCAGACGGACGCTTCGCTTGTGAGCATGGGCTGCTCGAGATGTGCCGGGCAGGATGCCGCGTGCTCGCGGTTCAGCCGCTGGTGGGAACAACCAGGGCAGGTGCGGCCTGTGGCGATGCGCTGGAATGCTGCTCGGCACGCGCGGGCGATGCTGGCAGGCCAACGCCGGCAATCGGATCGTCGGTTCGGCGCGACTTGCCCTCGAAATACGCACCCTGCTCGATTGCCAGGGTTTGATGGTAGATGTCACCCTCGACACGGCTCGAGGATTGCAGCATGACGCGGCGGCTGCGCACCGATCCCAGCACCTGACCACGGATCACTGCCTCTTCGGCAACGATAGTGCCAGTGATGCGCGCGCGTTCGCCGACGATGATGTTGGTGCCGCGGATATCGCCCTGGACCTCTCCGTCGATCTGCATCTCGCCCTTGGAGATCAGGTTGCCGGTGATGATCAAGTCAGGTCCGATGACAGAGGGAGCGGAGCGCTCGGCGCCCGTGCGCAACGGCGGTGCGGTCGGGCGCGGTGCTGCCATGGATGCGGTTTGAGGGGAGTTTGTACCGGTGCCGGAAGCCGGCGTCTTGGCACTGTCGGGCTCGGAACGCTTGAAGTTCGGCAACATGACGAGATCTACCTCCGCACTGGATTCAACAAGACGAGCGAACGCAACTCCACAAACTGCCCGCAGCCCTTTTTTATCAGGGCGATGAGAGCGTGCGCGGCGAGGCCACGCGAGGCCGGCATTCCCGCTGCAATCGTGGCAACAATCTACAATCCCCAACTGCCTATCATTTTGCGCGGACCGCGTCATCGGCCACGCAACCCGCTCTTGCCGATTTGCGCCCTTACGTTGCGCTGATGTTGTTACGCCACACTAGACCGCGTTCACCCCTGATGGAATCGCGATCGCGGTCTCATCCCTTGTTTTGCGCATGTTCTTCACGCTGAACCGCTGCACACTTCAGCTGAACATGCGCTAGGCGAGACTTGCAGTCCGTACCGGGATCGCAAGGACTGAGTGGGCGTGACACTGCTGCAGCTCTACAGCCATCAGATGGCGCGCGATGATGGCGGTCCATGGGCGAGCCGCGTGTTGCAACCTCGATTGAACGTCGCAGCGCGCCATACGTGCTTTGCGTCGCTATGGCTTTTGTCCGCTTGCGAGCTTTAGCGCGGCGTCGAGCACCGCTTCGGCATGGCCTGGCACCTTGACCTTGCGCCATACCTGCACGACCTTGCCCTTGGCATCGATCAGAAAAGTTGTTCGCTCCACCCCCATATAGCGCCGGCCGTACATCGACTTCTCGACCCATACGCCGTAGGCCTGGGCAACGGTCTTGTCTTCGTCGGCGGCCAAGCTGACGGTGAGGTCGTACTTGGCCTTGAACTTGGCATGAGATGCGGCGCTGTCGGGGGATATTCCGACAACAGCGATGCCGGCCTTGGCGAATTCCCCCGACAAGTTGGAGAAATCTTTTGTTTCAGCCGTACAACCGGACGTGTCGTCCTTGGGGTAGAAGTAGAGGACTGCGACGTGGCCCTTCAGCTTGGCCAGCGCCAGCGGCTTGCCGGCATCGTCGGGCAACTCGAACAGGGGAGCCTTATCACCAGGTTCCGGCATTGAATCTGCGCCTTTCTTTCGTCGCTTTTTGGCAGGCACATCAATCGTTAGGAGCCGTCGTGACGGTGCCGCACCATGGTCGCTAGACGACTGGCAAATCTGCGTTTTAATCGCCACGACTCAGTCAGTTGGGTCGGGGGGAGAATGGCGTTCGCGAAGGTGTTATAGGCTCGGATCGGCTGCGGCAACCGGCCTTTTTGATTCGCGTGCGGGGGTGGGGAGGCGTTCGGGCCGTGGCTCATGCTGCGGCTGCTGGGGGGCGTACGAATGACGGCTTGCAGACATGCGGGCCGGCAGGGTGCAGGCCAGCAAACGCAATTTTGGGGCGAGAGAGCGAATCAACGTGAGACCTGAGGCGTCACAACGAACGCGCAGGCCTGCTGTCGCAAAACCGCGACCGCCAACGGCCTATGCCGTCGATGAGGCGTCTCCCACGCGCGGTCGCCGCGCGCTGCGCCATGCCGGGCGCGGTGCACGCTTCATTCTGATGGCCACCATTCCGTTCCTTGTGCTGATTGCGCTTGGCATTGCCTTGACGTTTGTGCGTCTCAAGCACGGACCGATTTCGCTGTCGTTTCTGGTGTCGCCGATCGAGCGCTCGATCAATGCCGTCATCGAGGGTTACGTCGTGCGCGTCGGCGATGCCATCGTGCGATTGACCGAGGACAGTCGCATCGAGTTCCGCCTGCAAAACATCCAATTTGCCGAAGCCGACGGCGATCTGGTGGCTTCCTCGCCGCTGGCCGCCATCGAGATCAGCCGCAAGGCGCTGCTGCAGGGGCAGGTTGTGCCCTCCCGCGTCGAGTTGATCCAGCCCGAGCTGTTCGTGACCTACTCGCCGGCCAAGGGCTTGGGTGTCAGCTTCTCGGCACCTGGCAGCTCCGCCGATACAGCACCCGCCGATGCCGTGCCGGAACCCGCCGCGCGCAGGTCGCGGATGGGTGTTGGCATGTTAAAGGAACTCGACTTCGCCAGCATGCTGCAAAGCGCCACCTCCGACGTCCGGGCGCGCAACTCGCCGACCTCGTTCTTGCGCGAGCTTGGCGTCAGGGATGCGACACTGCATGTCGACAATCAGGGACATCGCAGTCGCTGGCAATTGCCCGAGGTTGCGATCGACCTGGATCATCGCGAGCGCCGCTCGGTCATCTCGGGGCGGGCGCGTGTCGCATCAGGCAAAGGCTCATGGCGGGTCGGCTTTCATACCGAGGAAGAAGCCGGCAAGCTCACCTTGCGCGCGTCCCTTCGCGATCTCGTTCCAGCCGCGCTGTTCGATAATGCGCATTCGGGTTCACTATTGTCCCTGATGGACATGCCCGTGGGAGCCGATGTCGTGGTCGGCTTTGCCAACGGCGGCGGGGTTGGTGAAACCCAGATCGACATCGAGCTCGGGCGAGGCAGCATGATGCTGCGCGACAGCGGCGGGGATCTCAACCCGATCGCGGTCGAAGCCGGACTCATCAAGCTGAAGTACGATGCGGCGGAGCGCGTGCTCGAGTTGCTCCCCTCGCGCCTGCGAGCCGTCGAGAACGAGGTGATATTGACGGGCACAGCGCGCGCCAATGCTTTTCCTGATGGCGATGGTTGGAGCTATGAGGTGCGCTCGGTATCAGGTGTTCTGGGCGCCAGCGAATTTTCGGTCCCGCCGGTTGTCGTTGACCGCCTTCAGGCAAGTGGCCGCTACATGCCGGCGCGCAGCGAAATCGTTCTCGATGGCGCCGCGCTTTCCGCCGGCGGCACCTCGATCAGCGCCAAGGGCCTCATCAGCATCGCGGACGACAAGCCCGGCGTGACCATCGAGGGCAGCGCAGAGCCGATGTCGCTTGCGACATTGAAGGCGATCTGGCCGACCGGGCTCGCGCCCAAGTCGCGCGGCTGGGTTGGAACCCATGTCCTTACCGGGCAGCTGAAGCAGGCCAGCTTCAAGCGCCAGTCGGGCATCTTCGCGCAAGGAAGCGGGGTCCCTTCCGACAATCGCATGTCGGTTGCAATCGAGGCGACCGACGGCAGCTTCCGCCCCACCGACACGATGTCGCCGATCTCTGTGCCGCGTGTGCTGATAACGGTGGAGAACGATCATCTCGAAGTGTCGGTGCCCGATGCGGCAATGATGCTGCCCTCGGGCAAGTCGATCGCCCTCAAGGGCGGGCGCATGAAATCAGACAACATCCATGCCGAGCCCTCCGACGCCGAGGTTTCGTTCCGCGCGCTTGGCGATGTCTTGCCAGCTATCGAGCTGCTGCGCCAGGAGCCGATCGCGATCTTGCGCCAGCAGGAGCTGCCGGTGAAATCCCTGGAGGGCAAGGTCGATGCACAACTGACGCTCGCTTTCCCAATGGTCAAAGACTTGCCGGCCAGTGCCATCAAGGTCAGTGGCAAGGCCAAGGTTGCCGACGCACGAGCGCAAAAGCTGCTCGGCGAATACGATGTGCAAGGTGCCAGCGTTGCGTTCGATTTCAATAATGGTGCGGTCGAAGCCAAGGGCGAGGCGATCGTTCGCGGTGTGCTGGCGCGTATCGCTTGGCAGCACATCTTCGACGCGCCACTAGAGCGCCAGCCGCCGCTGAGAATTACGGCGACGCTGGACAATTCGGACCGCAATCAACTCGGGCTCGACCTCAATCATATCGTGCAGGGTGATGTGCCGATCGACCTGCAGGTGGTGCGCGGCGCCCACGACACCAAGGTGCACGTTCGCGCCGATCTGACCAACGCCGAAGTGGCCCTGCAGATGATCTCGTGGCGCAAGGCGCACGGGCGCTCAGCTTTTGCCGAGTTCGATATCGCGGCAGCACCGCACAACAAGTACGAGCTGCAGAATTTCCGCGTCGCCGGTGACAACATCGCTGTCGACGGCTGGGCCAGCGTTGGCGCCGACCGCAAGCTTCGCGAATTCTATTTCCCTGACTTCTCGCTCAATGTCGTCACGCGCCTCAAAGTGCAGGGCAACCTGCGTGACGATAACGTGTGGGACATCAAGGTGCGCGGTCCGACCTTCGACGGCAAGGATTTCTATCGCGCGCTGTTCAACGTGGGGCGCACGCCGGAAAAGGAGGACAAGAGCGCCAAGAGTAGCGGCGGCGTTGATATCGATGCCCAGGTGGACAATGTTTTGGGCTTTGCCGACGTGTCGTTGCGCGCGCTGAAGGTCACGGGGCAAAGCCGTGCAGGCAAACTCACCGCGCTCGATGCGCGAGGCACGATCGATGGTGGAGCGCAACTGGCTGTCGTGCTCGATCGCGACAGCGCGGGCCAGCGGCGCATCAGAGCAGATACCGCCGATGCCGGTCAGGCGTTCAAGGCAATCGGCTTTTATCCCAACATGCAGAAGGGTCGCGCACGCCTCGAGGTCAATGTCGACGGCCGTGGCGCTGCCGACAAGACCGGCACGCTGTGGGTGGAGGACTTCCGGGTGCTGGGCGACCCGGTGGTGTCGGAGGTCGTCTCCAGCGGCATCAGCGACGGCCGGCCTTCGATCGACAGCGGCAAGCGCATGGTGCGCGAGGTGTTCGAGTTCGATACCATGCGGGTGCCCTTCTCAGTGGGGCAGGGGCAGTTCGCGATGGAGGATGCCTATGTGCGCGGACCGCTGCTTGGCGCTACCATTCGCGGCAAGGTCGACTACAAGACCGAGCGCGTCAATCTCGGCGGCACTTACATTCCGCTGCAGGGTTTGAACAATGCGTTCGGGCAAATCCCGGTGCTGGGCCAGATCCTGTCGGGACCGCGCGGGGAAGGCATATTCGGCATCACCTTTGCCGTCCAGGGGGCGATGGCCGAGCCGCAGGTGATCGTCAATCCGCTTTCGCTGGTGGCGCCTGGAATTTTCCGCGAAGTGTTTCAGATGGCGAACCCGTCGACGACGGTGCAGGAGCGCAAGCCTGAACCGACCAAGGGGCGCAAGAGCACCGGCGCATCCAGCAGTGCCCCGGCCGTTAAGCGCGGGCAGTCTGCCCCGTCCGCGGGCGCCACCATCGACGGATGGTCCTCCGATACGCGGTGAGGCCGCATTAGTTAGCACCGTGCCCCGCTGGCGTCTCAAGCCGGCCGCAGCAACACATGGCGCTTTTTGCCGAGCGATAGCTTGATGACGCCATCGGGCGAGAGGTGTGCTGGCGTCAGCGCCAGCTTCTCGTCGGTGACGGTGGCGTCGTTGACCTTGAGGCCGCCGCCCTGGATCTGTCGCCGCGCCTCGCCATTCGATTTGACCAGGCCCGCGGTGACGAACGCGGCGAGTACGCCGATGCCGGCCGCCAGTTCGGAGGTCGCGATCTCGACGGTCGGCAAATCGCTCGCCGTCATCCCCTGCTCGAATGTCTTGCGTGCGGTCTCGGCCGCCGCTTCGGCTTTCTCGCGGCCGTGGATCAGCGCCGTCGCCTCGGTCGCGAGCACCTTCTTGGCCTCGT
>CAZLHQ010000019.1:0-33191 GCA_964559355.1 uncultured Hyphomicrobiaceae bacterium | reverse complement strand
CTGGGTTCAGAACGTCGTGAGACAGTTCGGTCCCTATCTGCCGTGGGTGTCGGAGAATTGAGAGGAGCTGTCCCTAGTACGAGAGGACCGGGATGGACGCACCTCTGGTGGACCTGTTGTCGCGCCAGCGGCACAGCAGGGTAGCTATGTGCGGACGGGATAACCGCTGAAGGCATCTAAGCGGGAAACCCACCTCAAAACGAGTTCTCCCTTGAGAGCCGTGGAAGACCACCACGTTGATAGGCCGGGTGTGGAAGTGCGGCAACGCATGTAGCTTACCGGTACTAATAGCTCGAACGGCTTGATTGCTCTCATTTAGCAATGCTCATCGTTCGCCTCACGCCGCTTGTCGCGCAAATGCGCGACGCGGCTCCGGCAGGGCGCCACTCGGTGGCGGCGCGCGGTCGCGCGCTCGGACCTTCGGTCCGCCTGACGATGGGCGTGAGAATGCAGAAAGACCAAAACCAGAAGTCTCACACGTCTCCGCCGACCTGGTGATTATGGCGGGGTGGCTGCACCCGATCCCATTCCGAACTCGGCCGTGAAACGCCCCAGCGCCGATGGTACTTCGTCTCAAGACGCGGGAGAGTAGGTCGTTGCCAGGTCTGCCGAGCCGTGTGAGCTCTGGATGAAACGCGAAGTGCGCTGCTAGCGGCGCGCGCAATGAAGTCATAAATCCTCTATGCGAATTGGGCTTCCCGTTCGGGACCACAAAAACGCCGCCTGGGCCTCCGCTCCGGCGGCGTTTTTCGTTTTTCAACCAAGTCTCACCCGGAAACTTCTTGCTTCAGTAATCTGAAGGAATCGGCATCGTACGATCACCTGAACTTGATCGACGCAGGATGGTTTTCAATGAGTGCCGAAACCTCGAACTCAGCGACGCCATTGGAGAAATTGCCGTTCTGGCGCACGTTCGCCGACGCGCATCGCTGTGTGATCGGCGCGGGCGCCGACTTCTGGCGCTTCGCTGGGGTCTGGCTCCTCGTGCTGCTCGCGCTCGATGGCATGAGCAACTGGCTCTCCTGGCCTCTTCAAGACAACACGACGGGGCACATGCCGGGGGAGGCGGTCGTCCTCATTGTTCTACTTCCTTTGGTTTCACTGCTGCTGTGGATCGTGGTTGGCGGTATCGTCGGCGTGCCGTTGCATCGCCTTCTCCTCGCGGACCGGATTGCAGCGATTGGCGCGACGCGGTTATCGGCGGGCGCGCGAACTTACCGGCTCTACATCGTTCGCAATATCGTCATCGCGGCCTTGGCGTTTCTGCTCTTTTTCGCGGTGATTTTTGTCGGCTTACAATTTGTCGATACAAGCTTCGTCGAGCCGGTGCCCACCGCGCCAGCTAGCGCAAATGAAGTCGCCGATATTTCCGCAGATCTCGATTGGACTGGTGGCAGTCGCTTGATTGGGCCCGCATTCGTCATAGGTGCTCTCGTGCTGATGACACCGCTTATTGCACTACTGGCCTACATTCCGGTTCGCCTTTCTCTGGCGCTCCCCGCCACTGCGATCGATTGCCCTGAGCCGACGTTCAAGCATGCGTGGGCAGCAAGCTTTGGCAGCTTCTGGCGGTTGTTCTGGGGTGGTCTCTTGAGCTACTGGCCGTTGTTGCCCGTGACCGCTCTTGAATATGCCGCGACAGGCTTTGAAAGCCCAAGCCAGGTGCACTACGTCATCTGCCAATCCATCGCGACAGCGGCTGGTTTCCTGGCGGGCCTCGTCTGGGTTGCGTTCTTCTCGCTCGCCTATCGTCACCTAGTTCCGAAGCCGATTTGAGCGCTATTGTTTCTCACTCTCAATCTACGACCAAGAGCAGGCCGCCGCTTCCAACGATAATCCCGAGGTTTCATGAGCCCGCGCATCGATCTGTCTCATATTGCCGTCGGCACGGTAGGACATGCCGAACTCGTGGTGGCTCCCGAACACACGGCACCCAAGGTCGGGTCCGGCCGCATTGCCGTGCTGGCGACGCCTGTCATGATAAATCTGATCGAAGCCGCAGCACTCGCCGCCGCCGAGCACCATCTGCCCGCGGGATATCAAAGTCTCGGAACCCATCTCGATGTGCGCCATATCGCCGCGACGCCGGTCGGCATGCAAGTCAAGGCGCGCGCTGAGGTGGTGGCTGTCGAAGGACGCAACATCACGTACCGCGTCGAGGTGCACGATGAAAAGCATCTGATCGGCGACGGCACCCATACCCGCGTCGTTGTCGACGTGGCGAAGTTCGACCGCCGTGTGCAGGCGAAGCTTAGAGCCTGATCGTCTGAGATGGAAACGCCAAGCGTTTCCTTCGAGGACATGAATCAGACTCTCAATCAAGCACTTAGAGCAGGCCACCACGGCCCAAGCAATTCCATCAAGATCGGACCTGCTTTAGCTCCTGAAGATAACGTCGGTGGGCAGCGTCATTCGACGATCCGCCCATCGACAATGCGGATCTGGCGGTCGGCGCGGGCGGCAAGCTCCAGATCGTGCGTCACCATGACGATGGCGCGGCCCGTTTCGTCGACAAGCTTGCGGAAGATGCCGAGCACCTGTTCGCTCGATTTAGAATCGAGATTGCCGGTCGGCTCGTCGGCGAGGATCACATGCGGCTCGTTGGCGAGCGCGCGCGCAATGGCGACTCGCTGACGCTGGCCGCCCGAAAGCTGGCCTGGCAGCTTATGGGCATGTTCCTGCAACCCGAGTGAGGTCAACAGCATCGTTGCGCGCTGGTGTTGCGCTTGGGCGTCGCGCCCATCGAGCGCCCGCATCGGCAACAGCACGTTGGCAAGCGCGGTGAATTCCGGCAGCAGGAAGTGGAACTGGAAGACGAAGCCGATCGTCGACAAGCGAATGTGCGCGCGTTGGGCTTCGTCGAGATCGTTTACCGATTGGCCTTGCACGAAGACCTCGCCCTCCGTCGGGATGTCGAGCAATCCCAGCAGATAAAGCAGCGAGCTCTTACCTGAGCCGGACGGGCCGGTGATGGCGATGAACTCGCCGTGGCCGACGCGCAGATTTATGTCGTGAACCAGCGTCGTCACGATGCCGTCGCCGATCTTTTTGGTGACATGGCGCAGCTCGATCAGGGGTTGCGCCGCGCCCGCGCGTGCCGTGCTCTCAACCGTCACGACGCCCCCCGGATGATCTCGACCGGCTGTACGCCGGCGGCCTTGCGTGCCGGTAGATAGCCGGCGATGCCGGAGGCGGCGAGCGCGACCAGGGCTGCAAGGGCATAGTGTTTGGGCGTGTAATAGATCGGCAGCGTCGTCGCATCCATGAACGGGCTCTTGAATTCGATCGAGCCGAGAATCCGGCACAGAATGTAGCCGAGCGCCCAGCCCACCAGCGTTCCCGCGATGCCGATCAGCATGGCTTCGACGAGGAAGATGCGCCGTACCGTCCGCGACGTGAAACCCAGAGATTTCAGAATGGCGATGTCGCGCGTCTTCTCATGCGTGATGGTCGAGATGATATTGTAGGTGCCGAACGAGGCGACGAGCAGGATCGCGCCGACGACGGTGTACATGATGAAATTTCGAATCTCGAAGGCGGACAGCAGATCTTCGTTGGCTTCCTGCCAGGAGACCGACTTGTAGCCGGTTTGCGCTTCGATGCGACTGGCAACCGACATCGCCTGCATGATGTCGACCACGCGGATGCGCATGGCATTGATGAGCCCGGTCTGGCCGGCGAGAATCTGCGCCGTCTTCAACAGCGTGTAGGCCTGCGTCTCGTCGGCCTGCGCCACACCGGAATGAAACAGCGCGACGACGGTGCACGACATGGTCTGCCCGCTGCCAGATGTCACCGATATGGTGTTACCGATGCGAGCGCCAATCTTGGTTGCGAGCTTGTCTCCCAGGATAATGGCGTTGGAGGATTTGAAGAGAGAATCGAGATTGCCGCCGCGGATCTGTGTGGCGAGTTTCGAGACAGCGCGCTCGCGCTTGGGATCGATGCCGGTGATGTTGGCGGCGGTGTCACGTCCGGCAAAGCGGATGACGCCGCGCGACTGTACCGAGGGGGCTATGGCGCCATCGAGCCAGTCCTCGAGATCTGAGATGATGGCATAGGGGTTCTTGATGCCTGGCCGTATGACGGGTGTTCTGAGCCCTGAGAAGGCGACCGCCTGATAGACGTCCTCGGCCGGCTGGCGTGGCGGGCTGCGGCGCTCGTCGCTCATGGTGATGTGCGGCAGACTGTCGACGAGTTGGGAGACGAAATCGCGTTGCGAGCCCTCCATGAGTGACGCCATCATCACCGAAAAGCCGACACCCATGGCGACACCGAGCAGGCCCACAAGCGTCTGGCGCAGGCGCGAGCGCACATGCGTGACGGCGATGTCGACAATGAGCTTCATGGCGATTTACCGCCCGTGGGGTCGATGCGCATGCCGTTGACGATGGTCTTGTCGAACGGTGAGACGACGATATCGCCGGGATTGATGCCGCTGCGCACTTCGATCCGGCCGCTGCCACGAATGCCGATCTCGACGGGCGTCAGCGCCGCACGGCCATCTTTCACCAGGATCACCCTGTGATCGCCGAGCGCCTCGGTCGGCACAAGGACGCCATCCTTGACCTCCTGCACGACGATGTTGGCTTCCACGCTCATGCCCACCTTCAAAGAGGTATCGTCGGGCAGGTCCATATAGACGCGAAACGTCTTGGTCTGCGGGTCGCCCTTGGGAGTAACGCGATCGATTTTGGCCTTGAGCGGCGGACCGGAGTGACCCTCGTGGCGCAGCAAGACCGATTGCCCGCCGACGACCTTCAGGATGTCGTCCTCGTTGACGTCGGCGACGATGCGCAGGGGCTTGGGCTGGCCGACCCACAACAGCGTATCGCTGTTGCCGATGCCGGCGATCTCGCCGACTTCGCCGTCACGTCGCAGCACCACGCCATCAATGGGCGATCTCAACAACAGATCGGCGATGCGGTCCTTCTGCGCGGCGATGCGCGCCTCCTGCTCCTGAATTTGGGTGAGCTTCTCGTCGAGCGCGGTGCGTGTGGTGATGTCGCGCTGGACCAGCGTGGTCATGCGAGCGGCGTCGTCCTTGAGCCGCTTCAATCGGGCTTCGAATTCGGTCAGCGCCGCGTTTTCCTCGATGTCGTCGAGGCGGGCGAGCACATCGCCCTTCTTGACCGTCTGCCCCTCGCACTTGCAGATCTCGGTGATGCGTTTGCGCTGGAGCGCGGTGACTTTGGCCCAGTTGACGGGCTCGACGACGCCGGTGGCATAGACCACCTCGGCGGCGCTGCCACGGACTGCCACAACGGTGGCGATCTTCTTGCCGCCGCCCCACCACGCCCAGACGAGGAAGGCCGCCAGCGCTGCCAGGACCAGCAGCGCTGCCCGACGCAGCAATGGCTGGTGGAGGGACCGCGGCGCGTTCGCGAGCGAACTCGCAACGGCCAGGGGCGGCGCTGCGGTTCTGGCGCTGAGGTCTTTGGCGGTCTTCTTGAGGTGCCGCCATGCGCGATGGTGAATGCCATGCATGAAATTTGTCCATTCCCGCAGAGCCCGCCGGCCCGCTTGCGGAGCGGGATCAGCGTGCAGGCAAACATATGCCACAGTAGGACGTTGGCCGGTGTCTGGTCCTTCAAATTGTAGTTTGCGATTGTTCCGGCAGGGGGACGTGGCGACTGGCCGCATCGCGCCCGCCACCGTGCTCCCGCCCAAAAGCGGGCCAGGGAAAGTTTGGGGGAAATTCTGATGTTGCCGGTCGGGCAGGGCATTCCCCTGTTCAGGCGGGCCGATCGAATGTGTCGCGACGTCCCTCGCTCCGGCGGCGCGATTCCGGCAGCGTAACGACGGCCTCGATGCCGCCGTGCAGCCGATTGGTGAGGACCACGTCTCCGCCATGCGCGCGCGCAATGCTCCTGGCGACTGTGAGCCCGAGGCCGTGGCCGCCTGTGGCGCGGCCCCGCGACGCCTCGACGCGATAAAACGGCTCGAACACGGCTTCGAGCTTGTCGGGGGAGATGCCGGGCCCTTCGTCCCTGATAGCGATGCGAACCTGTTGCCCGTCAGCCGACGCTTCGACGACAGCAGAGCCCGCATATCTGACGGCATTCTGCACGAGGTTGTTGAGCGCTCGTTTGAGTGCCAGATGACGTCCGCGGATGACGAGATTGCGCGGTGCGCGTACCTCGACGCTCTGACCGGCATCCGCCGCATCGTCGGCAATGGTCTGCAGGACGGCGCTGAGATCAACCTGCTCGTGCGGCTCCGCCTCGCTGTCGGTCTTCAGGAAATCGAGAACCGCATCGATCATCTGCTCCATTTCATTGAGGTCGGCCTCGATGTTCCGGCGAGTCTCAGTATCCTGCACTTTGGCAGAGCGGAGCCGGAGCCTGGTCAGCGGCGTGCGCAAGTCGTGGCTGACGGCTGCGAGCATCTGCGTGCGTGCGTTCATCAGCCCGCTGATGCGATGCTGGAGCTCATTGATCGCGGTAGCGAGCGTGCGCACCTCGCGCGTGCCCGCTTCCTTGAGGTCGGGGTTGTGAGAGCTTTTGAACAGCTGGCGGGCACCCGCGGCGAGTTGGTCCAGGGGGCGGGTGAGCCATCGACCCATCAGGATCGAAATCGCAATGATTCCGACCGTTCCAAGCATCGCCGACAGTAGAATGCTTGGCGCTGCGCTGCGCGTGCCCAGGACCTTGACCAGCGTCACGTTGAGCCAACTGCCGTCGGCTAGCTCCAGCGACAACAAAGATGTGTGCGGATCGCTGGTGTCCCGGTTGCTGCCATGGCTGGGCGTGCTGATACGGCTCGTGCCGACAATCAGCCGGTCCGCGGCGGGGCTGGGCAGACGGGCGATCAACCGGTCGCGGAGAGCAATCGTCGCGTCGTCCAGTGCGCCGCCGGGGGTCGCCAGCGAGTCGCGCGCCCAGTGCAACTCCAGCGGCCCTCCGGACAACCTGTGCGCAGCCTCGTCGCGAGCCGACGCATCGAGTGTCGTTATCGTGTTCGAGAGCAGGATAAGCCGGTCGGCCAACCGCTCCGAATTTCCGTGTGCGATCTCTTGCTCGATCCCCTTCTGGTAGAGGAAGTGTGCAAGCCCAAGAATCGTGCCGAGGCCGAACAAAAGGACGATGATGGTGCGGCCGGCGATGGTGTCGGTCATCCACTTCATCGCAGCGTCACGGCCGGCACGAACATGTAGCCGGCTCCCCGCACCGTCTTTATCAGGCTGTCGCTGTCGTCCGACGAGCCGAGCTTTCGCCGCAGGCGGCTCACCTGGATGTCGATACTGCGGTCGAAAGCATGCGACTGGCGATTGCGAGCGACCTCCAGAAGATGCTCGCGTGAGAGCACGCGCTGCGGCGCCTCGAGGAAGGCGAGCAGAAGATCGTATTCGCCGACCGAGAGGTCGATGATCACACCCTCGGGATTGCGCAGCTCGCGCCGAGCCGCATCGAGGCTCCAGCCGTCGAATGCGAACGATCGCTTGCGGTCGCCGGCCGTGGCGCCGCTGGATATGCGTGCGCGGCGCAACAGCGCCTTTATACGGGCGAGCAACTCGTTCGGGCCGAACGGCTTCGACATGTAGTCGTCCGCGCCCAACTCGAGCCCGACGATGCGATCGGTCTCGTCGGCCCGGGCGGTCAACATCATGATCGGCACGTTTGATGTCGCGCGCAGCTCGCGGCACAGCTCGAGTCCGCTGGTGCCCGGCAGCATGACGTCGAGAATAACCAGGTCGATAGCCGAATGGGTGCGCAACTGGCGCTGAAGCTCGCGACCATCGGCTGCCAGCAAGACCTTGAAGTCGTGCTCGCCGAGGAAGGTAGCAAGCAACTGCCTCAACTCCGGGTCGTCGTCACAAATCAGTATGTGTGCCACCGTTGCGACCGGTGTCGCGTCAACCTTGCGCTCGTGCGACTCCGGTGTCGTGCGCGACATGCTACGCCTCGATTGAGCCCGGCCATCCAACGCTATCGCGGGAGGCGGAATTTGATGTCGATGACACCATGCAACTTTGCCGGGCCAATGAAAAGCTGACATCAACGGCGGACACGGAGCCCGCCGCCGATGCCTGCTGGATACACCTACTTCACGGTAAAGCGCGCCGAGACGCCGTGGCCATCCTCGGTCTTGCCCGAGAGCAGCACGATGGCACCTTTGTTGAGCGGCGCTGCAAGCGGGCCGACCATGTGATCAGCTTCGACCTTGAGCGGCACCTCGGACTTCTTGCCACCGTCCTGGATCGTCACCTTGATGGCGTTGTCCTTGGCCGATAGCGGCTTGCCATGGTTGGTGAGGTAGAGAACGATCTTGCTCGGCTCGATCACCAGCTCGGCGTCGTGATGACCGGCGACGACGGCGGTTTGCCCGCCGTGCTTGCCGGCTTTCTGCGCCAGTGCCGGCCCTGCGAGCGCGAGAGCGAGGCCAAGGGCGGTGGTGACGAGGATATTGCGCTTCATTCCATTTTCTCCGTCTTCGTTAGACCAAGTCAGTAGGCTTCGCTGGCCCCGGCCAAACCAGCCTCGGCCTTAGTGTTGGCCTCGGCCCGCTCTGCGACCAGCGCTTCGAGCGGTTCTCGGCCAAACCTCAGGAATAGCAACGGCGTCAGCACCGTATCGATGATGGTGGCGCTGATGAGGCCGCCAAAGATCGTCACGGCGACTGGGTGCAAGATCTCGCGTCCGGGCTGATCGGACCCGATCAGCAGCGGCACGAGCGCCAGGCCCGCGGCAAGCGCCGTCATCAATACAGGAGTGAGGCGCTCCAGGCTGCCGCGGATCACCAGCTGGCGCCCGAACGTCTCGCCCTCATTGAGGGCGAGGTTGATGTAGTGGCTGATCTTCAGGATGCCGTTGCGCGCGGTAATGCCGGCCAGAGTGATGAAGCCGATCATGCTGGCGACCGACAGCGGCTGTCCCGCGATCCACAATGCGACGACACTTCCGATCAAGGCGAGCGGGATGTTCATCAGGACGATGGTCGCCAGCACACCCGACTTGTAGCGCGAGTAGAGCACGAGGAAGATCAGCGCCAGCGAGACGAGCGATAAAAGTCCAATGGTCCGCGTCGCCTGCTCCTGGGCGCGGAACGTTCCGTCGAGCCGGATCACGTAGCCGGCCGGCAGCTGCATGTCCGCGATGACGCGATTGACGTCGTCGACGATGGCGGCCATGTCGCGCACGCCGTCGCTGTTGCCGAACAGAAGAATGCGGCGCTGGCCGTTTTCGCGCAGGATTTGGTTGGGTCCGACCGTCTCGCCTACCTCGGCGACGTAGCGCAGCGGCACGAACCCCGTCGGGGTCTGGATCAGGAGATCGCCCAATGCATGGGTCTGCCGATCGTCGTCGGCGAGGCGCAGCACGACGTCGAACCGGCGCACGCCGTAGCTGACCGTCGAGACGATACGGCCGTTGGACAACGCCTCCACCGAATTCATAACCTGCGCTGCGGAGAGACCGTAAAGCGCGGCGTCCTCGTTGATGACGCGCACGCGGATCTGCGGGATCAGCGTCTGCTTCTCGACATTGAGATCAACCAGCCCCTTGACGCCCTTCAACCGCTTGTCGAGCTGATCGGCGAGGGTGCGCAGTACGTCGAGGTCGGCTCCGAAAATCTTGATGGCAAGCGCGGCGCGGACGCCCGAGAGCATGTGGTCGATGCGGTGTGAGATCGGCTGGCCGAGCGCGACCGAGACCGGCAGAACAGAAAGCTTATCGCGGATCTCCTCGAACACCTGCTCCTTGGGACGATGCGAGCGGTGCAGATCGATATCGAGTTCGCTCGCCTGAACACCCTCGGCGTGGCTGTCGAGTTCGGCGCGACCGGTTCGGCGCCCCACCGATGCGACTTCGGGCACCGTCATGACGAGGCGTTCGGCGACGAAACCCAGACGATGGGATTCAGCGAGGCTGATGCCCGGATTGTACTGCATGCCGACCAGCAACGTGCCCTCGTTGAAAGGTGGCAGGAATGCGCGCGGCAGGAGTGACGCGCCGGCGGCCGCGAGGAACACGGCGGTGATGATGGGCAGCACGATGGTGTGGGGATGGTCGAAGGCCCAGCCGAGTAGGCGCCGGTTGCCGGCCTTCAGGACGCGAACTAGCGCGCTGTCCTTGTGCGCGCCGGTGCGCGTGTGCTGCAGCAGATAGTAGGCAAGCGCTGGCGTGACGGTGATCGCTGTCACCAGCGAGGCCAGGATCGACACGATGTAGGCGATGCCGAGCGGCGTGAACAGCCGGCCTTCGACGCCGGTCAATGCGAACAGCGGCACGAACACCAGGATGATGATGAATGTCGCATAGACGATGCCAGAGCGCACCTCGCGACTCGCCGCTGCAATGACGCTGAGCACCGGCAGTGGAACTGTTCGTTCGGCATTGTTCTTGAGACGGCGAAGGATGTTCTCGACGTCGACCACGGCGTCGTCGACCAGCTCGCCGATGGCAATGGCTAATCCGCCGAGCGTCATCGTGTTAATCGTCAGACCGAAGATGCTGAATATGAGGACCGTGACCAGGATCGAAATCGGGATCGCGGCCAACGAAATGATGGTTGCGCGCCAGTTCATCAGGAACAGGATGAGCACGATCGCAACGACGATCGCCGCCTCGATGAGCACCGACTTGACGTTGGCGATCGACGTCTCGATGAAGGTCGCCTGACGGAACTGGATGTGGGTTGCCTTGACGCCCTGCGGCAGTGTTTTTTGAAGAGCTGCGAGTTCCGCTTCTATCGTGCGCGTCAGCGGCAGCGTGTCCGCTGTTGGCATCTTCTGCACGCTCATGATGATTGCGGGTGCACCGTTGAAGCCGGCCTCGCCTCGCTTGGTTCTGGGCGCGAAGGATACTTCGGCCAGCTCGTGCAGCAGGATCGTGCGGCCTCGATGGGTGGCCACGGCGATGTTCTTCAACTGCTCGAGATCGAGGGTCTCGCCGACATTGCGGATCAGATACTCGCTGCCGTGCTGGTCGACGAACCCGCCGCCCGAGTTGGTGCCGAAGCTGCGGATCGCCGTCTCGAGCTGTTCCGGAGTCACCTCAAGGATCTTCATGGCGACGGTGTTCGGCGATACCTGGAATTGCCGGACCTCGCCGCCGATCGGTATGACCTGAGCTACGCCGGGAATGGCGAGTATCTGCGGCCTGATCGTGAAATCCGCGACCTCGCGCAGATCCATGGGGCTGAGTGTCGGTCCCGTCACGGCGATGAGAAGGATCTCGCCCATGATCGAGTTGATGCTGCCGAGCGATGCAACCGCAGTGCGCGGCAGCCGGTCTCGAATGCCGGCCAGCTTCTCCGTCACGAGTTGACGGTTGCGATAGATTTCGGTGCCCCAGTCGAACTCGACATAGACGATAGAGAGGCCGATGCCCGATACCGAGCGCACACGACCGACGCCAGGCAGGCCGTTCATAGCCGCCTCGATGTGCCGCGTCACAAGCAGCTCCACCTCCTGCGGGGCCATGCCCTCGGCCTCGGTCTGCACGGTGACGATCGGCTTGGTGAGGTCGGGGAAGACGTCGACCGGGACGCGCGGCAGCGTGAAGAGACCGTAGGCCACCACAAGAGCGGCCAGGAACAGCACAATCTGCCGGTGCCTGAGGCTGTTGGTGACGAGAAAATTGAACATCGGCCGGGCCTCAGCGGATCTGATTGATCAGCGTCGCGGCCTCGACCGCGATCTTCTCGCCGGGCTCGACGCCGGCCGTCAGCATCACGCGGGTGGCGTCGATATCGACGAACTTGACGGGCTTTGGCTCGAACCGTTCCGGCTCCACATGCCGGAACACGACGTGCTGGCCGTTCGGCGCCTGCACCACGGCCGACCTTGGCAGTATGATCCCGGTCATCGGCTCGCCCACCTCGATCAGGACGGATACGTTGCGACCGAGCCTGAAGTGGGCTGCGTCTCCCGCGATGTCGAACTTGAGCACCGTGGCATGTTGCGTCAGAGCCGGATTGACGCCGATCAGCTTCAAATCCGCACTGGCATGATCGTGGGCCTTGGCCTGCGCCGCTCCGAGCCCCGCGATATCAATGTTGTCGTAGGCAAGCGCCTCGACCCAAAGCGCTTTCGGCTGGACGATATTGAAGAGCACATCCTTCGACGACACGACCTGGCCGATCTGCGCCTGCGACGACATCACCACTCCGTCGATCGGCGCCGCCAACTCTTCCGTTCCGGCCTGGCGCTTGTTGAGTGCGGCTCGCCGCTGCTTCAGGTTATCGATTTCGATCTCGGCGGTCTTGATGCGCTCTGCGGGGAAGGTCGAGGCGAACTTGCGGAACTGGTCGAGCTTGTTCTGCGCCAGTGCGATCTGCTGATCGAGATTGCCGGCGGTCTGCTCGACATCCGAGCGGTCGATCGCCGCCAGTACCGGCTGCACGTGTGCCAGCACTTCGCCCTTCCTCACGGCCTGTCCGACCTGCGGGAACTTGCCGTTGACCGTAGCAATACGTCCGTCGACCGTGCTCTGCACGATGGCCGAGGCGTTCGGGTTCGCAACAACCCGCCCGGCGAGTCGAAGCGTCCGGCGAGCCGTCTCGGGCGCGACATGTCGCGTGCGGATTTCGAGCAGCCGCTGCGTCGGTTTGGGCAGGAATACCGAGCCGTCAGGGAGCCGGCGCGGCAGGTCGCTCGCTCCGGCCTGCGCCTCGGAATCATGCGAATGGCCTTCGTCGCCGGAATGGCCGGGGCCCGCGCTGGCCGGCTCGGCGAGTGGCAGGGACAGCGCTACCGCCGCAGCTAGAACGACGGCAGGGAGCCGCTTTGCAAAAAGACTTCCGGCGAGCGCGCCGAGCAGGAACGCGCCGACCAATGCCACGCCTAACAGCGCCACAGTGGACGAAGCGCCGCGCAGCAGTCCGGCGAAGCCGGCACTGACGACGGGGGTATCGTGAGTCGTGACCGGGACCGCGAGAATTCCGCCCAGAAGATCGAATATCTTGTCAGCCTTGATGTCGAACTGCAGGTCGTTTTCGCCCGGCTTCGCCAAAGTGTCGGCCGCGACAGTGTAGGTGCCGTCCGCCTGCTTATCCGCGACAACGGTCTTGTCGCCGCTGGTGACCGAGATCGTGGCATCGACAACCGGAGAATTGTCGGCCTCGCGATCGAGGTAGAGCGTCAGGCGGCCGCCCTTGAGGATGCCGACGAGCTGGAAGTTCTCCGAGGTGGCGACGACGCGAGGGCTTTGCGAGGATGCCGCTGCAGGGGCATCGTGCGAATGGCCCTCGTCGCCGGAATGTCCGGGTCCGGCCTGTGCCGGAGCTATCGCTCCCGCCAGCACGAGAGCGGCTAGGGTAACGGCGGAGCGAAGTCGTCGTGCCTGGGCTCGAAAGGACAATTTCAGCATCTGCATCCCTTAGATGTGCCTTGGCTGTGCTTCCAGACGCGAAATGACCGGCCACCTGTGGCCGCGATCGGTGCACGCGCCCACGCCGCCGACACTTCTAACAGGGCTCGGTAACCGCTAAATTTCTTGATTGTTTCACTGTGTAACAGACCGGCGGTGTTGCGGTGACCGGTTCGGCCTGCGGAGGCGGCGATCGTGGCGTGAATAGCGTCTCGCTCAGCCTCGGGCTTTCTGGCACGACTGGACGATCGCGATCCACTGCCGCGCGATCCTATCGGGATCGAGATTACGCACGGCGTCTTGCGACGTTGCCGCCAACGACACGCGCAGCGCCTCGTCTGCCATCGCTCGTATCAGCCCCTTGGCCAACTCGTCGGGCCCGGCGTCGGCGCACAAAATCCCGTAGGCTCCGCCCCTCAGGATCTCCCCGATGGCGCCGGGGCAATCGCATGCGACGACCGCACGCCGGGCGACGAGCGCCTCGATGACGGCATTCGGGAAGCCTTCGTAGTGGGCCGAGTGCGCATAGAGGTCGCAATCGGCGAGCACGCCGGCCGCGTCTCGCGTGACGCCAGGAAGCAAGACGCGACCTTCCAGACCTGCATGGCTGACTTGCTCTTCGAGCGCGCCGCGCAAGGGACCTTCTCCGTGGATCACGAGCTGCCAGCCTGGTACGGCGCGATCGGCCAGGGCGAAGGCCGCGATCAGGCGGTCGAACCCCTTCTGGGGTTCGAGCCTTCCGAGCGAGACGATCCGCTTGGGGCGTTCATGCTGCTGCGTGAGCGGCGGCGCTTCCGGCGTCGCAATTTCCACCGGGTTCTCGATGACGGCGCAGTCGAGGCCAAGATTGTTCGCGAACCAGCTGCGGATGTCCTCTGTCTGCACGCACACACGATCGGCTAGCGGATATGTGATGCGGCGTAGCAGCGCCTTGGGCCGCGACAGAAGATCGAAAGCTGGATGATTGCGCTCAGAGACGATGACCGGAATGCCGAGGCCGCGCGTGGCGGCAATACTCACGACATTTGCTGAAAGGAGGAAGGATATCACGCACGTTGGCTCGAGCTCGCGGAGCGTGACGCGCAGCCGCTTGGTCCGCGCCACATTGGTGGCCAGAAAGCCGGCCATCCCGTGCCCTGAAACGTATAGGCCGAGCTGATGGCGTTGAATTCGCGGTTCAAGCGCGAACAGCGCCTCAGTTCCCGGCTCCTCGAACGTGAGCAGGTGTACCTCATGGCCCTGACCGACCCAGGTGGAGCAAAGCACAGCTGCGACCTTGGCGGCGCCGCCTTCATTCATATAGGGAAGACAGAACGCGATGCGCTGATGCATGGCCTCAAGCCGTGCCTTGCGTTAAGAGAGGATCGCTCGCAGGCCTCGATCGGGCAGGTGCCGGCCGCCCCGTCTCGGTTTCGGCGATCCAGGCTTGCAGCATCACGATGGGCCACAGCCAAGCGCTCAGGTCTGCAACCTCCATCACGTGCCGCTCCCAGATTCTGCGTACCAGCTGGGCATCGAACAGGCCGTGAGCTTTGAGCGATTCCGCCGAAAGCATTTGCTCGCTCCAGTCGCGCAATGGCCCGCGCATCCATTGCCCCATTGGCGCGCCGAAGCCGCTCTTTGGACGGTCGACCAGCGCGCGAGGTACGTGCCGGTAGAGCACCTGCCGCAGCAACCACTTACTGACGCCGCCCCTGAGCTTCATGTCGATCGGTAGACGCCAGGCGTGCTCGACGAGGCGATGGTCGAGGATCGGCACACGCGCCTCGAGCCCAACCGACATGCTCGCGCGGTCGACTTTCGCCAGCACGTCGTCCGGCATGTAGGTCAGCGCATCGTAGTACATCATCAACTCGGGCAGCGTTCCGAGCCTGCCTTTCGCCGCCTCCCAAACCTCGTCATCGCAACATGAGCCGGGCACGAGGCGCTCCGTATCGGGCCAGTGCGTGGTGAAATGCTGATAGACGTCCCGGACGTCCCGGCTCGCAAAGCGCAGCATGCGGGCCGCGTGCCAGGCTTTGCGCCCGAAGCTTGCGGCTGCTTGGCGCGGCGGCTCCTGCTCGTCTTCGGGCGTGCAGCCCAGCAGTGGCATAAGCCGTCGGCACACATGCCGCGTCGCAGCCGGCATGCGGCTGAGCGAATTGTAGGCGAACATTGCCTTCCGATAACGGGAGTAGCCGAAGAACAGCTCGTCGCCGCCGTCGCCCGAGATGGCGACGGTGACGTCCCGTCGCGCGAGTCGGCACAACAGCAGCGTGGGCACCTGCGAGGCGTTGGCGAGCGGCTGATCATAGATGCGAGCGAGCTCGGGCACGACCGCCTGAGCCTCTGCCGGCGTCACATAGAGCTCTGTGTGCTCAGTGCCGAGGTGGGCTGCCACGGCCTTGGCGCTGCCCGCCTCGTCGAGCTTGGGATCGTGAAAGCCGATAGAGAACGTGCGCACCCGACGTCCTGCGATGCGCTGCATAAGCGCAACCACAGTCGAGGAATCGATGCCGCCGGACAGGAACGCCCCGAGGGGCACGTCGGAGACAAGTTGGTGCTGGATGCTATCGCTGAGTAGAGCCTCGAGCTCGTCTATAGCGACGCGGTCGTCGGGCCGGCTCGCTCGGTCGTTTGCGCCAGCTGCGACTACGTCGGCGAGACTCCAATAGCTTTCGCTGCGCTCGTTGCCACGCGCGTCGATTTCGAGCAGCGTGCCGGGCATCAGGCTATGCGCGGCGCCATAGATCGTCTCTGGCGCGCCGATATAGCTGCGACTGAGGAACCCACCAACCGCGGCGAGATTAAGCGTGCGGTCAAACTCGGGAAGAGCTGCCATCGCACGCAGCTCGGATGCAAAGAGGAACGTGCCGTTACGAAGGCTCCAGTAGAGCGGCTTCACGCCCAGGCGGTCGCGCGCAATTGACAGGCGCCGCTCATGCTCGTCCCAGACCGCAAAAGCGAAGATACCGTTGACCTGCTCAAGGGCAGCTCGCACGCCCCAGCGAGCGATCGCCTCGATCAGCACTTCGGTATCGGATGTGCCGCGGAAGCGTGCGCCGCATTGGTGCAGCCGCGTGCGCAGGCCCTCGCTATTGTAGAGTTCGCCGTTATAGCTAATGACGAAACGCCCGCAGGCCGAAATCATAGGCTGTCGGCCTGTCTCGCTGAGATCGATGATCGAGAGGCGACGGTGTGCAAGCGCCACCGCCCCAGTGGCATCGACCCAGACCGCCTGTCCGTCCGGGCCGCGATGCGCGAGCGTCTGGGACATCTGATACGCCCGTTCGCCGACGCTTCCCTTTTGCCTCAGGTCGAATACGCCGGCGATGCCACACATCCCATCACTCCTGTTTGCAGTCCGCGCGCCGGCCGCCACACCGCCGATACATCCGTGAACCGCACACGTTGCACCATAATCGACGTCCGATTGGCGACGCGATCAAGGGCCTCGACGTTATTGCGATTAATAGCCGGTTGGAGCCGTTTCTCAATCTCAAGAGTGCGCTGCGCGTGGAGCGTTTACTACGGCAAACAATCTTGCATTATCGGCGCGGCCACCCCCATGATAAAGGCGGGCTCGAGTGCGACCGATTTTGTGCGGACCAGCTCGTGTGCCAGGATTGGTGTCGTGAATATTTTGATCGTGTCACAGTACTATGCGCCGGATATCACGGCGGCGGCCTTCCGCATCAGCGAAACAGCCGCGCTGCTGCGACTTCGCCTGCATGACGTCAAAGTGATTACCACGGAGCCGCACAAGTCGGAGATGACTTTCGCCCGGCAGGCCGATGCCGCCGAAGGCGTTCACCGCGTGCCGGTGGCCGCCTATGCCGGCGGCGGGCTTGTCGCCTACCTCGTACAATATCTCTCGTTTGTCGCGCGAGCGATCATTGCGGGACTGCGACTGCGGAAGACGGGCTGGCGCCCCGAGGTCGTCTGGGTAACCTCGCCACCATTGTTCGCAGGCCTCGCTGGCTGGATCCTGTCGCGGACGATGCGGGCCCCAATGGTGCTGGACATTCGCGATATCTGGCCGGAGTCAGCGGTCGCGGCCGGGCAGCTCTCGCAGGACGGCGCAGGCTTTCGCCTGGGCAAGCTGCTCGAGCGCTTTCTCTATGACCGGGCGGCAGCCGTCACGTGCGTATCGAACCCTATGTGCGCGTACATTGCGACACGCACGAGGACGCCTGCAACCGTCGTCTACAACGGTGTTCTCGTCGGCAATGCGCCAGATCCCGCGCCGGAGCAGACGCGCGACCGCATCCTCTATGCTGGCAACCTCGGTCGCGTTCAAGGGCTCGAGGTCCTTCTGCAGGCCTTTGCGCGGCTGTCAGCCAAGGGCCTGCTGTCGGGTTGGACCCTTGATCTCATCGGCACCGGTGCGCAGGAGGCGGCGCTCAAGGCACAGGCCTCGGGGCTGGAGTGCCGGGACACGATCCGCTTCCACCGCCCGATGCCCAAGGCGCAGGCTCTGGCCGAGATCGCCTGCTCACGCCTGCTGTTCATCAATTTAATGGATCAGGACGTCTTTGATTTGACGATCCCCTCGAAGGTCTTCGATTATATGCTGATGAACAGGCCAATCCTCTGCGGTGTCGGTGGCGAGGGCCTCGCCATTATTGAGGAAACCGGTGGTAACGTCCCCTTCACGCCAAGCGACGTCGACTCGCTGTGCGACGCCATCGAACGCGCGGCTGCCAACATGTCTCATTATGAAGCTCTCGCCGCCGGCAACTCGCGGATCGTCCGTGACCGTTACTCCCGGGAGGCGGCAACTGACGCGCTGGAGGGGGTGTTTGCTGCGGTGCTTGGACGAACTCCCAACGGCACGCCCGCTGTATCATGCAACGACCAAGCGACCGTCGATCCCTCATCGACCGCCACAGCGTGTAAGGTGCCTCCCTAGGCTGCACGCGGTTATAAATGCCCACAACCGCATCGCGGTTTTCCCGTCGTCATCAGGAGCTCGCACTCATGACAGTCGAAACGGGCCGCATCTGCGTCGTCGGCCTCGGCTACATCGGCCTGCCGACCGCAGCCATGCTTGCCAGCCGTGGCCACCAGGTGATCGGGGTCGACACCAATCCGGCGGTGGTCGAGTCGATAAACCAGGGCCGCCCGCACTTTCATGAGCCCGACCTGCAGATGCTTCTGCGCGCGGCTGTCGGCACCGGAAATATGACCGCCGGCCTGGTGCCGGAGCCGGCCGATTTTTTCGTGATCGCGGTACCGACCCCGGTGACGGCCTCTCAAGCGCCCGAACTTTGCCACGTCTTCTCGGCCTGTGATGCCATCGCGCCATTTCTTGCGCCAGGCAACACCGTGATCCTGGAGTCGACGTCGCCCGTGCACACCACCGAGCACATCTGCGAGCGGCTGGCGCACGCACGGCCTGATCTCAGTGTCCCCCGCTTTCGCGACACCGACGCTGCGGCCGACATATTTGTTGCCCACTGCCCCGAGCGCGTTCTTCCGGGGCGGATGCTGATCGAGCTGGTCGCCAACGCCAGGATCGTGGGCGGCATGACCGAGGCCTGCGCTCGCCGAGCCGCGTCGCTCTACGGGAGCTTCGTGCAGAACGAGCCGTTGCTCACGGACTGCCGCACGGCCGAGTTCGTGAAGTTGATCGAGAACGCCTATCGCGACGTCAACATCGCATTCGCAAACGAGCTGTCCATGCTCGCCGATCACCACGGGATCGATGTGTGGAGCGCGATCGGCCTTGCTAACCGTCACCCTCGCGTTGAGATCCTGAACCCTGGAGCGGGTGTGGGAGGCCACTGCATCGCGATCGACCCGTGGTTCCTTGTTGCCGGCGCGCCGGATATGAGCAAGCTCATTCGCACTGCGCGCGAGGTTAACATGGCCAAGCCTGACTGGGTGCTGTCGCGCCTGCGCGCCATGGCGGCAAAGTTGAAGGATCCGGTCGTTGCCTGTTTTGGCATCACCTACAAGGCGGACGTCGACGACTTGCGGGAGTCACCGGCGCTCGAGATCGTTGCAGAGCTCGCTGCCGACGGTGGCATTAAAGTCATCGTGGTCGATCCTCACGTGAAGGTACTTCCTCACCGCCTCGCTGTACTGAAGAACGTCAGGCTGATGGGTGCGGACGAGGCCCGCGATGCGGCGGATGTGATCGTTCTCCTCGTTGCCCACCGCCATTTCCAATCGATGCGACACAGTGCAATTCTGAATAAGATGGTCTTCGATGCGGTCGGTCTCCTCCGCTAATCTCCCATCACCGAGTTGCCGAAATCACGCTAGGATGCTTGCGATTTCGGCCGCATCCAAGATGCAGCTCATCAGGGCGATGCTCGTCGCATGGGCGGTGCTCGCTGGGTTGTCGGCACCAGCTTGCCGGCTCGCAGCAGCCGGCGGTCCAGCGCCAGGCACCGTCGTGTCGCTGCATGCACCCTACACTGTCCATCCCTTCCCCAACTATAGCGGTGACACCGGCCTCCCGCTTGAGGTGCTGACCGATGGCAAGACCGGCGGGCCGTTGGGCGGGGCCGGCAAGTACGTCGGCTGGCAGAACCGCTCCCCGATCATCTTCCGGCAGCGCTACCAGAACGGACTCGACATCGGCCGGGTCGAGATCGACGTCATGGAGAAGGTCACATCCGAGATACGGCCTCCGTCCCACGCCTTTGTTTACGTCGCTGATCGAAGCGGTCGCTTTGAGTACGTAGGCGATGCCGCGCAACAGCCCGCCGCGGCGCCGATCCTGGACCTGGCGGGAACGAGGACGCTCTCGCTCGACTTCTCGGCCCGGATGGCACACGAGGTCATGATCGTGCTGTTCCGCGACGCGACCTATCTGCTCCTCTATGAAATTCGCATCCGCGCCGGCCGGTCGGGCGTCTCGTTCAGTGGCAAATTAGAATCCGATGTCGCGATCGCGGACGCCCTGGCCCGGCGGCGGGCGCTCGCATTCCAGCGTGCGGGCACGCAGCCGCTGGGACGGCAGGAGTTGGCAGAGCGCTTCGCCTGGCCGCTGCCGCAATCGGCCGATGCTCGAGCCAATTCGCCGGCAGCCTGCGAGGCCGTCCCGATCCTGCCCTGGGGCTCGAGCCTGCCCGAGCAAATCCTCGCCATGCCGCGTCTGGTCGAGCCCGGCATCCACGTAACGGGCGGCTGGCTCACCGGGGCCATTCGTATCGCGAACGCAACCGAAAAGGAGCAGACCGTCACGCTGACGGCGGGACCGCGATCGGGTGTTGGCGAGCCGCAGATCACGCTGGCGCACTACGTGCTCGGCCTCGACTACCGCTGGCGCGCCGACGTCCTCGTGCCCGCGTCGGATGTCGTCCTGCCGCCCCGCAGTTTCGCGCTGGTGATGCTACGCGCAGCGGTGCAAGGGACTGGCGAGATCGATGCAGCCATCACCGTCGGCTGCGACGGCTCGCAGCACAGCGTCACACTGCCTGGTCGCGCAATCGGGGCGGCACCGGACGACCGGCCGCACGGCAATCTATGGTCCTACCTCATGGAACCCACGGTCAGGGCAGAGGCCTGCTGGCCACAGCTGCATGACGACATGTGGATAGACACCGCCGTGACCCACATGACGGCCGTCAACCTGCGCATCAATAGCCAGGCGAAGAAGGAGCTACGTACATACTTGCGCAAGTTCTCCAGCGCTCGTCGTATCATCCTCGAGATGGAGATGGGCATGGACAGCGCCAAATGGCCGACCGACGCAGACAGCCCTCGTACGCAGATGGTGCTCAGCGCTTGGTGGGCCTGGGTCGACAAGATCATTCGGGAGGAAGGCTACAAAGGACAGATCCTGATCTACCCGATGGACGAGCCGAGCCAGGAGCAGATCGCGAAGTTTAACGCAATATCTCGGCTCCTGCGCAAGATCGCACCTCAGACCCCGATCTACGTCACCATCGGCCATAAGCTTTCCAGCGAGACGCTGCTATCCCTCGAGGCCGACACGATTCAGCTGCTAGACCGCTTTGTGGATCGTCTCACGCCGCCTATCCTGAAGACCAAACAGGTCGAGATCTACGCCACGAATGGCTGGTCCAAGACTCTCGATCCGAATGGCTATTTTCGCAGGCTGTCGTGGACCGCCTTTGATCTCGGGCTGTCGGGCGTCGGGATATGGTCGATGCACAATTCGAGCGGAGCGGTCCATCCCGAGCACGGCTGGAGCGATTTCAGCGGAAATGAGGTTGACTTCGGCCTGCTATATGCAGGCCAGAACGGGTGCGTGCACGCAAGCCGCAGGTTGCTCGCCTTCCAGAGAGGGCTCGAGGATTTCGCCGTCATGCGCTCCTGCGCCCGCCAGCAGCCCGGCGACGATCAGGGCAATCGCGTGCGCGGCCTGATTGCGCGAACCGATGCGGACCCCGCAGACTACGACAAGACTTTGCATTCGCTGGCAGCACCGTGCCTCGAGCGAGCGCGTGGCGCCGACACCAACAAGTAGAGTTCGACATGGCTCGCGACCAAACGAAAAGCCTGGATGTCCTCGCGCTGTTTCTTCTGGCGTTCGCGATGCTGAACCTCAACAGCGTCGCGCTGCTGCTCTTCCAGCGCGAGGCGTTGCTGTCACTGCCAGTCGCCCTGCCGATCACGCTGTACCTGATCGTCCGCTACGCCCGTGCGCCGGCCCTGGGCCAAATATACCTGCTGTTTTGCATCTTCTTCGCTCTGTTCCTGCTTGGCGCCGTCGCGCCGGCACTCGGTGGCCGCGAGATCGACAATGCGCGCTTCCTGCAATACGTGATCACGGTCCTCTTTACCTCGTCGATCTACTTCTGGGCCTCGACACTGGACGACGCGGAGTTCGAGAGGACCCTGCAAATCGCCAAGGGCATGCTACTGATCGCAGCCCTCGCAACGATTCTTTCGCGCCAGCTTGCTACCTATTTTCACTATAGCCTGGACCTGGCGCGCGCCTCAGGGTTCTTTGAGAACCCCAATGAGGCAGCCGTCGCCGCCGTGTACTGCATCGTCCTCATCGTGGCCTTCCCGACAAGTAGCGCGACGCGAAACCTGATCTACCTTTCGATTGCGCTCGGCGCACTGATACTTACGTTCTCGAGATCTGGCCTGCTCACGCTCATGGTGCTGTATCTGCTCTACCTCCTGCACAATCCCTCCAAGCGCGGGTTCGGGATGCTGATAGTCGGCGTTATCGCCGTCTCGTGGACCTTGTGGGCGGTTTTCGAGTACGACCTGTTCGAACTCAACAGCGAGCAGCGGCGCCGGCTGGCGGACATCGTCGGGATCGCCACCGGCGAGGTCCGTGAATCCGGCCCGGGCGGCCGTTCGGACCTCTGGACCCTGGGGCTGAGCCGGATCGGCGCCGTATTTCCCTGGGGCGCCGGCATGGGGCAGCTGCACCACATGGAGCACGGCTTCCGCGCCTTTCACAATCCCACCGACTGGCTCGGCGTTCACAACACCTACCTTATGGTGCTCGGCGAGGCGGGGCTTGCTGCCTTCGTTGCTCTGCTCGCCTTTATGGGCAGGCTCGGCTTGCGTCTGCTGCACTCGGCGAACCGAATCTTTGCGGTCGGCGCGTTTATCGTCATGCAGATCGATATGATGGGCGCCCACGGAGTACTCGGCCACAGGCTCTCCAATGCGATGCTGGCGTTGCTGATGGCAGCGGCCGCGCGAGCCGCCGCCCCTGAGCATGCGCTTGTGCCGGCCCGTGCACCACCGAGTGGTGACCCAGCGTGAAGCTATACCGCACGATCGGCGACATACAGGGGCTACTGCGCAACCAAGACGTTCGCGAGCAGGCCGCCGCATTCGGCTCCCAGCTCGTGCTCAACCTCTCCTTCTTCGGCATCATGCTTGCCGCATCGTTGCTGCTGGAGGTCACCGAGTTCGCGAGACTGTCGCTGGTCAACGGGTACATCATGATGCTCGCCATGGTGCTCGACCTGGGCCTCAACCAGACTTGCCTGAAGCTGTCGATCGAGCGTAACGAGCCGCGCTTCGTCGACTTCAACCTCACCGTCAAAGTGGCATTGTTCGGCGGTGCCATTGTCGTTCTAGGCTTGCTCGCTGCATTGGGCATAGGTCTGGTCGAGGGCGTCGTGCTGGCGTCTGCCGCCAGTGTCGCGCTGTGGACGAGCGCGCGTGTGCTCGAGCAGTATCACCGGCGCTTCTGGCGCTATGCCGCACTCAATCTGGCGCTGGCAGCGAGCCGTGTCTTGTTCGCAGGCTTGGCGCTGATCTCGGGCCGCTGGATTGTCGTCGCGATCATGCTGCACATCGCAGCGCAACTGCCGGTCCATATCGTGACGCTGAAGCAGATGCTCGCGGCACGCCACACTTGGCTGGTCTGGTCGCCGCCGGGCGAGAAGGGCATCCTGCGTCGCCTGGCGCCGGGCGTCTTTCTCAACGGCGTGCTCTACACCTCACTGCCGGTGATCAGCCAAACTGCGATATTTCTCAAAGATGACGCCATTCACGCGGCCGCCTTCGGTATCGTCCTGTTGTTCCTCGGCCCCTTGAGCCTCGTGGTCAATACGCTACGTATCTACATCATGCCGCAGGTTCTGAGCGCCAACCTGGCCAGCGTCAACGCGTTCGGTCTCGGGCGGGGCTCGATGCACATCCTGGCCGGCGCGTTCGGCGGGTTGTTTTTGCTGAGCATCATCCCGATCAGCTTCGTCCTCGTATGGGTATTCGGTGCGCGCTATCCCCAGATCGGTACGTTCTTTGCGATCTATTTTGGCGCTCACTGCATCACTGATGCTGTCGGCCTCTACAACATGCGCGCCCTGCGCGAGAACCTGATCTGGGTCTCGCTCGCCGTTGCTGCACTGAGGGTGGCATTTACGGCACCCATTCTCCTGCTGCCGCAGGTCAGCGCGTTGACCATCGTTGCGTGGTCTGCTGCCGTACTCGTCATTGGCGAGCTGCTGCTGGCATGGCTATTGACGCGGTTCGGTCGCGATTGGGAGGAGCGTCGTCGGAGGCTTCAATGAAGGTGAGTCGCTGCCGCAGCTGCGCAGTGGCGTGGGTGCCTAGCGCCTCCGGAGAACGGCAAGCCTCATGGTGGCTTCGGTGACGCCGGCCGGCCAGTCTGCGACGAGACGACTGGTTGCACACTCGCACCCCATATCGGGCCACCAGGCCGCCGGCGCGACGACGAGTGGCACGCTTGAAATCACCTCAATGGCGACGCCCGCCCGCTCGAGACGCGCCGAATTCCCGCTCGCCGTCACGCACACTTCGGGATGCAGCAGGAGCGCTGTTCGCGCGCGTCCCCGCGACGGTCGTGACAGCCGATCGGCAATACCGACCACGTCGCGCGCGACCTCGAAGACACGAGTATGCAAGGGCTCCGCGGCCGTCCGCGCAAAACCGTCGTGGCAGCCCTCGAGTCGGAAGCCGTCGCTGCGCGGTTGCCATTTGCCCACCGACACGTCGGGTCGCCTGCCCACGCGAAAATCGCCGAAGAACTCGGCCTGGTCGGCGCCTTCTATGCTGAGTGTATTATGTGCCGCGGTGCTGCGCGCGAGCCTGCGCCTTGTCCCGTCAACGTACTCGTAGACCCCCTGATCGACGATAATTCTCTGGCCTTCGAGGGACCATTCGAACGACAAGACATCGCCGTGGCCATGACCCGGCAGGGCGTCGGGCCCGATCCGCCCGCAGTCGGCGACGAACAGATCCGAACCGAATGCCGCACCGAAGTAGCCGGCTTCGGGATACGAGAACACGGCTTGCCGCACGGCGTGCGCGCCGAGCAGCCGCGCACACGCCTCAAGGCACTGCGACGGCCGATGGCTCATGGTCAGGCCGGCGTCGTTGAATAGCGCCGGCCCACCGTCGGGATGTGCGAGGTCGGCCAGTGCTTGGGCCATCCTGAGGAGGGCATCGTCCAGCCGCCCGTGAAGCGGGTCGTGACCCAACGCAGCGCGGCATTCCAGCAGATCGACGAATACCTGGGCGTGATAGGAACACGAGCGCTCGAAATGGAAGCCATCGGGCAATATCTGCTCGGCAATAACGGACTCGAGCAACCTGAGCCCGCGCCGTCGCCAGTGCACTGCGGCTGCTCCGTCGAATGCGCAACCGCCGAGCAGTAGCGCCTTGACGTTCTTGACGAGATGATTGCCGCCAATGTCCGTCTCGAGGTTGCGCTCTAGAAAAGACAGTTGGCCGGCAAGACTGTCGTGCATGCGCCGCTTCAGTGCAGCAGGCAGGCCCGGGCGGATTGCCAATTGCTGCAACCACACCGCGACCCGCAACGAGACCGTGTAGCTGTTCCAGACGTCGCGCCAATAGCTGCGGCCATAGGGGGCCGCCCCATCGAGCCAATCCTCGACAATCGCCACGAACGTCGCATCGTCGCAACCCTCCAGGTACTCCATGTAGTGCAAGCTCATCGACCAGAGCTGAGAGCCGTTCCCGACTGTTGGCTTGGACGATGCGAACAACGGTCGAGACAAGATCTCACTTCGCCCTAGCAGCGTAATGCGCACATCGCTTCCCGACTGCTCCACGCCGACAGGGCGTTGCGGCATGATCGAAGCGACGCCCCCCTCGCGGACCTTCAGAACGCCCGCCTCGGGTAGCGCCTTGCGCGCGAAGCGTTCCAGCACGTGCCGCTTGATGGTGAGGGCGCCGCGCCGCGCAATTTTTCGGACAGGCACGTGACGCATGAATTCGATGGACCTGATGATCCTCTGCCATCGTGTGAGTTCCACGTTCGCGGGCCATGGTGCGTAAGAAACCTCGGCGTTGCCTCGACCACGTTGATCGTCGGCGTCGTCAGTCGAGGACAGCGCAGCTCCCGAAGGCCGTCTGCTCGCAGGGTCGCTCATGAGGTCTCGAGCATCATGGGGCGCAGCGCCTGCTCGGGCCCAACCCGCCGGCCCTCGAAGTAGCACTCGAGGATGCTAGTGATCCGCGCTGAGGCCTTGCCGTCGCCGTAGGGCGACACGCCGCGAGCCATCTGACGGTAAGCCGCCGGATCATCGAGCAGACGGGCAACCTCTTCCACGATCCGAGACCGATCAGTTCCCACCAGCCGAGCCACGCCAAGCTCGACTGCCTCTGGCCGCTCGGTCGTTTCGCGCAGCACCAGGACGGGTTTGCCGAGCGCAGGTGCCTCCTCCTGCAGTCCGCCGCTATCGGTGAGCACCAGATGGCAGCGGGCCATCACGCTCACGAGCTGCGGATAAGCGAGCGGTGCGCAAAGATGCACCCGATCGATGGAGCCGAGCATCTCACTCGCAAGGTCGCTCACCGCGGGATTGGGATGCACCGGGTAGATCACCTCGACTTTGGGGTAGCGACGCACCAGCTCTGCGACGGCGCCGAAGAGCTGCCGCATGGGCTCGCCGAAGCTTTCGCGGCGGTGGGCGGTGAGCAGCAAGACGCAGGCGTCCTCGCCGATCGCAAACGGCATCGCCGGTTTGCGCCCGAGCATCGCGTGCAGCGCGTCGATCACGGTGTTGCCGACGACGTGGATCTGCTCGTTCGGCACGTCCTCGCGTAGCAGGTTTTGCCGCGCGATCTCGGTGGGCGCGAAGTGCAGGTCGGCAACCAGACCGGCGACACGGCGGTTGAACTCCTCGGGAAATGGGGCGTGGAGATTGTTGGTCCGCAGACCGGCCTCTACATGGCCGAAGGGTATCCGACGATAGAAGCTGCAGACCCCGGCCGCCATGACCGAGGTGGTGTCGCCCTGCGCGATAACCATGTCGGGTGCGAGCTCGTGGAGGCAGGCATCGAGCCGCTGGAATGCCCGCGATGTCAGCCCGGCCAGGCTCTGTGCTGGCGTCATCAGCGCCAGGTCGTGGTCGACACGAATTCCGAAGGCACCCATCGCGACGGATAGCAAGTCGCCGTGCTGACCCGTTGCAACCACCACCGGCTCGGCCCAGCTTGCTCGATGCAGCTCGAGGATCAACGGACTGAGCTTGATCGCCTCGGGCCGGGTGCCCGCCACAATGACAATCCGCTTTCGCATGGTGAGGGTCCGCTGGATCTTGCCGACGACAATCACTATAGACGTAGCGTGACTTCTTTCTCCATAAATTTCATTCCGTTTGAGCGTTGCCTTAATAGTATTCTTGCGCCAGATTGTTCTTGCTACATCGAAGCTCTCGTTGGCTTACGAAAGGTTCGAGCATTGGTCGCGTGCAGTCCCCATCGCATGAAAGCCAAGCGTCGTGTTGCCAGGCCAGTTCAGTGACAATTTATTCGGCGCTGGACTGTCGATTGGTGGTTATTACCTCCGGTGGCTCAGGTACGGCGGCCAGTTCCAACGCATGCTTGAGGACTGCCTGGAGCGTGATGGCTGGAGCGCCGCGCAAGTCCGGGCTTGGCAGGAGGAGGAAGTTGCCCGACTGCTGCATAGGGCCGTGCGACAGGTTCCCTGGTACCGTGAGCATTGGTCCAAGCGGCGCCGGCGGGGCGACAAGTCCTCGCAGGAGCTGATTGGAAACTGGCCGATCCTTGATAAGGAAGAGGTCCGCCGCCACGGCCGCGCATTTATCGCCGACGATTGCTCACCACGATGGATGACAAAGTTTAGGACCAGCGGGTCGACAGGCACACCACTGACCATCTGGAAGAGCCGGCGTACTCTGCAGAAACTGTATGCCGGCGTGGAGGCGCGTTGGCGCTTACCCTATGGTATCTCGCGCAAGGAAAACTGGGCCATTGTCGGCTCACGCCTCGTGGTTGACCAGAGTCGGACGACACCGCCGTTCTGGATCTGGAACCGGGGGCTGCACCAACTCTACATGTCGCATCTTCATATCTCGCCGCCGAACATTTCCCATTTCGTCTCGGAGATCCTTCGCCGCGACATTCGTTACATGTGGGGCTTCCCTTCCGCTCTCGATGCGCTGGCTGCCGGCATCAAGGTTCAGGGGCTCGCAGCGCCCAAACTTGCGGCGGTGGTCACCTGTGGCGAGCCGCTCTTCGAGCATCACCGCACGTCCATCTCTGAGGTCTTCGGCTGCCGCGTGTTTCAGACCTACGGCATGGTCGAGGACGCCCTTTGTGCAGCGGAATGTCAGCAATTGAATTTACACCTGTGGCCCGAGGCCGGCTACCTGGAGATCGTCAAGGACGGTGCCCCGGCACCAGCCGGCTGCGCGGGGGAACTGATCGCTACGGGACTGATCAATACCGACATGCCGCTCATCCGCTACCGTACTCGGGACCGGGGCCAACAAGCCGCAGGCGCAGCCTCCTGCGCCTGCGGTCGGTGTGCGTCGCAGGTTGCCGCCATCGAAGGTCGTTTGGAGGATCTCCTGTGGTCTACGGACGGCGATCTGGTTCCCGTGATGAACGTGGTTTTCCGCAACCTGCCGATCCGGCGCGGTCGCATCGTCCAGCAGGAGGTCGCGCGTATCGTTGCTGACATCGAGCCTGCTTGGGGGTGGGGAATCGAACACGAGATTCAGCTGATCAAAAACCTGCAAGCGCGGCTCGGGGCCGTCGCGGTTGAAATTCGCAAAGTGGATCGCATCGCGCCGGGTCGCGGCGGCAAGTTCCGCGTCGTCGAGCGAGCGATCGGCGAGGTATCATGAGAAAGGCAATATCGCGGGAGCCGTTGGAGGATCCAAGCGCCGGCGTGCAGCGCGCAGTGCCGAAGGTTATGCTGATTGGAGCGCTCCCGCCCCCGTTCACCGGCTCGACCGTACCGTTTCGCGCCTTGATCGACGCGCTCGCCGCTTCCGGCAAGGTCGAGCCGATCGTTATTGCGACGGGCACCAAGACTGATGACGGATTCTTGACCCGCGCCGGCTCCTTCTTTCGCAGCCTTGCCGGCTTTCTGCGGCAGGTCGGCAGGGCCGATGTCGTCTCGACGCACCTCTCGGCCAAGGGGCGCGTCACTCTCGCGCCTATCGTACTTCTCGTTTGCCGGCTGCTAGGGCGGCCCGTCATCGTGCGCAACTTCGGTGGCGCCCTCGATAAAATCTATGCCACCAGCTGGCCGGTGACCCGCCGTCTCATCCGCTACGTCCTGAGCGCCGACTACGTGCTGGTGGAGACCAAAGCGCTATGCGCCTTCGCTAAGGGGCTCGATCTCGGCAACGAAGTCGTCTGGTTCCCCAATACGCGGCCGGTCAGCCGCTATACACGATCCGGACCCGCAGGAGCCGTGCTGCGCTTGGTTTATTTGGGTGCCGTCACCCGGGAGAAGGGCGTTGACTTGCTGCTCGAGGCGGTTCGCGACCTCCCCGCGGATCGGGTCGCGCTGACCGTCTATGGTCAGCCCGGCAACGTGACGCTCGAAGAGCTGCGCGCACTCGAGCCCTCGGTGCACTATGGCGGCGTGCTCACGCCTGAGCAGGTCTGTGATGCCCTCGCGCGGCACGATGTACTCGTCATGCCGAGCAAATGGTCGACGGAGGGCTATCCCGGCGTAATCATAGAAGCCTACGCCGCCGGCCTTGCGGTGGCCACCGTCGACCTACCTTCGATCCGCGAGATTGCCAGTGACGGCGAGACGGCGCTGATGTTCGAGGCGGGATCACGCGAAGCGCTGACCCGCACGCTGCGCCGATTGACGGATGATCGAGAACTCCTGAAGCGGCTGAAATCGAGTGCAGCAGAAAAAGCGCGTGAATACGACTCCTCCGTTGCCGAGACCATGTTCATTGGACTTTGCTGCGAGGCTGCCGCTCGCCAGATACCGCGCCGCCAAGGCCGGGTGTGGAACAGGGTCGCCAAGTGAAGGCACGACCGGATAGGAACGACAGGCAGGCAACAACATGCGGATTGTCATCGTACACGATCAGGGTGTGCAACGACGCTGGCATCAATGGCTGGCGCAGGCGCTCGCGCGGAACGCAGAGCATCACGTCGAACTGGCGTGTGCACCGCCGGTTCGTTCGATGCCGACGGCACTTTCGCTGGTACAGGAGCTCGATCGACTGGTCTACCGGCGTCGCGGACAATGCGCCAGCGACCTGTGCAACGAGCCATCGGCAAAGTCCGAGCCGTTCCGGGAGAAGCTCGCACGCACCTCGGTCGACCTGGTGATCGACCTGTCGTCAGGGGGCGTGCGATGCCCTGCCGGAACCCGCCTTCTTACACCGCTCTACGACGGCTGCCGCGACGAGCTTGCTGCCATTGACGGCCACCTGAGCCATAGGCCGGTGGCCGTGTCCATCTTCGACAGCAGCGTCGGCCGTGCGATTGAGTGCGGCCGTGTGGCAACCGACCCGAATAAGATCTTCGCGTCGTTTGACAACGTGGCGTGCCAAACGCTGTGCGCGCTGATGCGCAGGGTTTCGCAGGTCGCCGCGGCAACCGCCACCCCGTCGACCAGTTTGGCGCCCGCCGGCAACACCCGGATCGAAGGGCCGGCCAATCGTCATATAGTCGGTCATTTTCTGGCAGGCCTAGTCGTCAAGCTCACAGCTCGCCTGAGTGAGATGTGCGGCTACGGAGCGACCTGGGGCGTCGGTTGGCGCAGGACACAGCGCGACTTGTTTTGTGAGACGGGCACAAGCAATGACGCCACATACATGCCGCTGGCCAACAACAAGGGCTCGTTTTTCGCCGATCCCTTCGTGATCTTTCGCGATGGCCGCTACCATGTGTTCGTCGAGGAGTTTGATTACGCCCAGGGCAAAGGCGTCATATCGACATTCACCATAGAGACTGACGGTACCACCACCCCCTCCCAAGTCGTGCTCGATCGCCCTTATCATCTGTCTTATCCGTTCGTGTTCGAGCGCGACGGACAGACATGGATGATCCCGGAGAGCTACGCCAGTGCGCGCGTCGAGCTCTATCGGGCGCGCGCGTTCCCCCACGATTGGGTGCTCGAATCCGTGCTGATCGATGGCATCCACGCCTACGACGCCACGCTATGCGAACATGATGGTCGCCTATGGCTGCTGATGGCCACCAGCCAATGGCAACACGGCAGCCCCTTCTCGTGGGACCGTCTCGATATCTACCACGCGCAAAGCCTGCACGGCCCGTGGCAGCCGGTGGCAGCCAATCCGGCGCTGATCGATCCCCTTGGAGCTCGGCCCGCAGGGCGTATGTTCCGGCGCGGCGGTGCCCTATGGCGTCCGGCACAGGATTGTTCTGGATTCTATGGCGCCGGCCTGTCGATCTGTCGTGTCGATAGATTGGAAACGGAGGGCTTCGAGCAGACGATCTGGCAGTCGCTGGCTCCCTGGCAACCCTCGCAGCTCAAGGGTGTGCACACTCTGAACGGAGCCAACGGCGTCGAACTGATCGACACCTTCGGGCTACAGACATCGACACCGATACGGCTCGCCGCTCAATCGGCCCGGCAGGTGAGCCCGAGCGAGAACTGAGCTGGAAAGTCGTCGCCTGACAAGTGAACCTGAACGCGGCGACCTTCGAGTAGCATTCCCTCGCACAGCCGAGTCCACCGACCGTCTTCGCTCAACCGAACACTTCCTCGATCCGTCTGCGCCCCCACTGGCTCGCGAGCGTAGCCGGAATGCCGGGACGCCGCTGTTGCGCCCTCGGTGACAACCTTCGTGCGAACGCTGCGATGTCACTCGTTCTTGGTCGTTGCCGACGAGACGTCGCCGACGTTCTTGAAGGCACACTTCGCGTTGGCGTCGCCGTTCAGGGCATTAACCTCGATTACGTCGCCGGGCCACACGCTCGCATCCTCGTCCACCTGCAGCATCTTGATGTGGCCCTGCTCCTGGCGATGCACCATGATGTTCACATCGCCTAGCTTCGCGCACGCGCGCGCCAACGTCGGATCCGCTCTGACGAGCCGGTTCACGATGCCGACTAGGCGCGCTTCCACCGCCTCCATCTCGCTGTTTGTGGACTGTAGATCGCGGGTCAACTCATCGCTGCGCGCGAGCACGAGCTGGTCACGCTGCTCGATCAGTTCCTGCCGACTGCGCTTGACGCGCACGACTTGCACTTTGGTGTTGTCCAGCCGATCGCGGAATACGGCAGCTGCACGCTGATCCTCGGCCAGCCGATTGAGTGTCACCACCCCTTTCTGTGCCATGCGCTGGAGATCTGCGAGCGTCTTCGCCACAACCTCATTTTCGCTCTCGGCCCGCTTGCGCTGCACCTCGAGGTAGGCAAGCTCTTCACCGGTCAACTCGATGGACTCGTCAAGATACTGCTTCTTGCGCTCGAAGGCGGACACGCGCGCCTTGAACTGCTCGTTCTGCAGCCGGGTTGCCTCGTGCGGAACCGTTTCTGGGGCGAGCAGTCCCGGCACCGGCGGAGTCCAGATGAACTCCGCCTTGTTTTCGAGTTCCGCGCGCAGACGCGAGGCGCGCGCATGATGCTGCAGGTATTGCGACCAAAGGCGCCGATGCTCCGCCTTCAGGTCGACGAGCGTCGTCGAGAGTTCCTCTTGTCCGAGGGACGGACGGGCGTAGCCGCCCGCAAGGGCGACCGCCTGTCGTACGGTCAATCCGATTGTAAAGGGATAGGAGCCTGGCTTGCTGATCGCGCCGTCGACGTAGATCGGCCGATAGGAAACCACGTCTAGGCCGATGTCATTGTCGGAGATGGCCGCGTTGCGTGTCAGCAACCCCGAGAGGCGGGCGCGCAGCTCTTGCGGTGTGAGGTTCGCGACCTGCATTTGCCCGATACCCGGCACCCAGATCATGCCGGCACCGTCGACCGTGATCCGCCTGTCGAGTTCCTTCTGACCGTAGACCGTCAAGTTCAGGGTATCGCCTGTAGCCAGCTTGTGCTGGGCCGATGCCGTAGTGGGTATTGAGAGCACCACGACGGCGAGCAGCGCGGCAAAGGCGCGCCAGGAAGGTCGCGACCGGAACTGTTGCACGTAATGTTGATGTGTCATCCTCATATCCTCGGCCACCAGGAAGCGACGTGGTTGCGCGCAATGGCGATAGCGATCCCCGCGATCAGGGCCGCAAGTGGGCACAAGCTGAGTAGCAGCGGGCGCGACGGGAAACT